>JBBQFZ010000020.1:0-33763 GCA_038322455.1 Gemmatimonadales bacterium
ACTACCTTGTTCGGGCGCCGCTCGATCGGGACCGTGCGAATTTTGGAGAGATCGGCTTCCGCAACTCGTTTAGCTGTTGCGGTGCCGGGTTTTGCGCCCCTCGGCGTCGCTTTCGAGTCCGGACGGGAGGGGGAGGTGGCGGCCTTGCCGCGCTTACCGCCTACTTGCCTGGCGATGGGAAGTAGGATTTGAGGTACAGGTTGAGCGAGCCGAAGGAAAGCTTCGACTTGAGCTGAAGCATGATGTGGCGGTCATCGTCCGACAGCCAGATCTCGGCGTGACCGTTCTCCGAGAAGATTCCCTTGGTCTTGATCACGGGCTGAACCACAATCGCGTCGAAGGTACCGGCCGGCACCTGAATGCGCTCCTTGCGCAGAACGCGGATACGAACGGGATTCCGGTCGGGGCGGAAGTAGCGGTTGAAATCGTAGGTCTGCCCGACGACGAGGGGAATCGTGCGAATGAAGTACAGGAACGAGCCGTCGTCGAGGGGTTGGCTGACGGAAGGCTCTTCCTTTGGCGGTTTCTTGGACGTTTGAATGAAGACCGCGCGCTCGGGATAGATCTCGAACTTCCGCTCCGTCGCCTTACCTCCCTCTTCGAGCTCCTGGACGAAGCGCAGCGACGACAGCGTTTCCGCGTCCATCCAGCTCTCGTAGACGTCGTTCACGCGGTAGAGGAAGTTGCCTCCCTGCACCCAGAACGCCGTGTGCCATGCGGGGCGCCCGCGAACGTTGTCCAGGGCGACCACTTCCATGTGCGCGTTGCCGACGCGGATCGCTCCGAACTTCACGTCGTACTCCATTCGCTCGCCCGCATTGAACGGCACGACGGCGCGCTTCACGCCGGCCACGACTATAGTCGGCGTCGCAGCTGTCGGTATTGGCGGCGACTGCGCCGGAGCGCTCGTTGCGGCTGCCGCAGCAATTACGACCACGCGGGGAAACAGGGAGGTCTTCACGCTGTACTCCCCGCTGCCGCAGGAGCGGCGAGCAGCCGAGCCTGGCGACTGAAGCGATAGAGATTGAGCGCATCCGCGAAGGGACGGATTCTCGTTGGACGGGTCCTCACGTCGTAGCGCGGCGCGAGATCGACGGTTTCCGTTCTACGCGCGAACTTGCTCGCTTTGAGCAGCAGCTCCATGTTCGCCGCCCAGCCGTCGCTCGCAACAAGAGGCTTGTCGCCAAGTGACTTGAGCAGCTCTCTGAGGACGGAGATGCGATAGAGGCGGAAGGTCGTGAACGGATCAGCGTCACCGGTCTTGGGCAAACCCGCGCGGTGGATCAGATTCGCGAACTGCCGCAGTCTTCGCACCGGAGCCGGGGCCTCGGCCATTTGCTGGCTGGCGGCAACGATATCCGCTCCTCCCTCAAAGCGTTTCACGAGCTCGGGAATGTGTTCCGGCTGGTCGGTGAAATCGGCCTGCATGACGATGAGCCCGTCGCGACGCGCATACCGTGTGCGGCGCGACACTTCGCGTACGAGCTTGTCGAGGGCGAATCCGAACCCCTTGCGCTCCTCGCCCCGCATTACGGTAAGAGGGATTACTTCGGCGTATGGCGCGACCGTTTCCCTGGTGCCGTCGGTGCTGCCGTCGTCGTAGACGATGATCTCGTATTCACGAGAGTAGTCCTGAAAAACGCGCCGGATGCGCCACAGCAGCACGCCGACAGTTGGACCCTCGTTGTACGTAGGTATACAGATATAGAGCAAGTCAAATCCGCGTTGATGGGGAGCGACGTGCGGTCGCCAGAGCAAGATAGGAGTAACAGCCGATTACTCGCTACCCCGCGGTGACTCTATTGTACACCTCAGCCGTTTTTTCGATCATCGTCTTAGCGTCGAATTCGCGGGCTTTAACGCGTGCCCCCGCGCCCAATCGGGCGCGGAGTGCGTCGTCGACGATGAGCTCCGACGCGGCTCGCATGAAGGCACTGACATCGCCGGCTGGGACGAGTATTCCGCTCTTTCTGTCGTCGATTACCTCGGGCAAACCCCCGACGGCAAACGCTATCGGAGGCACACCGAGCGCCATCGCATCGATTACGGACGTCCCCAATCCTTCCGACTTCGATGGGTGCCACAGAACATCGAGGCCGGCGATTGCGTCGTGTATCTCCTCCACGAATCCAGCGTCGAACCCTTCGACTCCCGCCACCGTCGTCTGCCCTTTGCCCTTGCCACCGAGCAGCACGATCCTCGTGCGCCTGAATACTTCTCCGGGAAGCCGGCGTGCGATTCCGCCGATTAGATCCAGTCCCTTTTCCTGCGTCATCGCCCCGACGATGCCGCAGACGATCGAGCTGGGTGGCCATCCGCGCTCGCGCCGCCAGTTCCGCGGGCGCTTCACAACGGGGGCCGGGATTCCCGAGTGCACGACATCGATCCGATTTGCGGGAATGCCCGCTTTCACCATCGCGGCTTTGACGGCGTTGGAGATCGCGATGAAGGCATCCACCCCGTGGAGGTACTTGAGGCGAACCTGCTTGGGAGGGAAGGCGACGCGACGGGACACGATCAGTCGCGTTTTTCTTTTGCCGAAGAGGGCAAGGCGCGCGATGGAGTGGGAGCGCGCGTCGTGGGTATGGACGATGTTGGCGCTCCACTCGCGAGCGACCGCGCGGAGCTCGCGCGCAGCGCGGATATCCCACTCGCCACGCAAGGTCAGCCGGTATGTCGGAAGTCCCGCCAGCTCGGCGCGTTTGATGAGCGGCGAACCCGTTGGAGCGACGACGAGCACCCTATGCCCAAGGTCGCGTAGACCGGACGCGAGGAGCAGGACCTGGCGTTGGCCGCCCCGCCAGCTGCGGCCCGAGTCCACGTGTAGAATCCGCGGCTGGTCCACTACGCTCCGATCTTGCGCGCGAACGCGTTGAACAGCCCGCGGTCCCAGGGCTCGGGCGAGTCCGTCATTTCTTCCGGATGCCATTGCACCGCCATCACCCACCAGTTGCTGTCGGTGGACTCCAGTCCTTCAATGACGCCATCGGGTGAGCGCGCGGTGACGCGCATCCCATCGGCGACCCGGGCAACCGACTGGTGGTGAAAGGAATTCACCGTGACGTCTTCGGCGCCAACCGCGGTGGCGATGAGGGAGCCCGGCTCGATGGATATCTCGTGGGAGCGCGCGGTCCGCGGTGTATCTTCGTCGTGCGCGATCGTGGTGCCGATCTGGGACGGGATGTCCTGCACGAGAGTGCCGCCGAGGGCGACGTTGAGAATCTGGATGCCCCGGCAGATCGCGAGGACGGGCTTCCCCAGGGCTTTTGCTTGCTCGATCAAGGACGCCTCGGTTGCATCGCGCGCGGCGTTGACGGAGCGTACTTTTTCGTGGCGCTTCTCGCCGTAGCGGGCCGGATCGACGTCTTCGCCTCCCGTCAGCACGAGGCCGCGGACGGAATCGAGAATCGCCGCGGCGGCGTCTTCGCGGGAGAGTGGTGGGACGATGAGTGGTATGAGCCCTGCATTTTCGAGGGCAGTCACGTAGGCGGCGGTAAGTCGGACACGATTGGTATCGCCATCGGGGCGAATACCCGCGGTAACAGCAACTGTGCAGCCTGAAATCGGCTTGCGCGCGGACGACACGAGTGATCTCTCTTCGACAGGGTACGTTGACATTGCTGTTCGCCGCCGCGTCGGCGACAATGGCGCAGAGTCAAAGTCTGAACGTGCCGCCCGTCGCCTGCAAGGGGGAGCTCGTCAGTCGAATCGACATTGAGCCCAACCCTCCTTTCCGGATCAATGGGAACGCGGTGTGGCAGCGCGCGGGACGGTTCGCAGCGAAGCAGCACGTGACCACCAGGCCGAAGGTGATCCTTCGATATCTCGCGCTTCAGGTGGGAGAAGCCTGCACGGAAGTGCGTCGCGCCGAATCAGAGCGCATTCTGCGCGCGCAGCCTTTCATCGCCGACGCGTCGGTGCTCGCCTACGCCGATGGAAATGGCGGCGTGACTCTGACCGTGACGACCGTGGATGAAATCTCTCTCATCGTTGGCATCGGCGTCACAACGGGGAACCCGCATTTTCGGTCGGCGCTTCTGGGGGAAGGCAATCTCGGGGGAAGCGGGATTCACGTGGATGCCAGCTGGAAGAAGGGCAGGACTTTCCGTGACATCTATGCGGGGAAACTCATCGACTATCAGTTTCTGGGCCGCCCATACCAGTTCCGAGTAGAGGGTGGACGCCGGGAGCTTGGAGGCGACTGGGCGACGGAGTTGAGCCATCCCTTTCTGACCGACCTCCAGCGCATTTCGTGGCGGACGACGGCGGGAAGCACGACTGGCTACTTCTACTTCAGAAGACCCGACGCGGTAAATGCTGCTCTGCGGATCGCACGCTCGTACAGCGATATCGGCGGCGTAATCCGCATCGGGCCGCCGCTCGGGCGCCTCGCTCTCCTGGGTGGGTCGATCTCATTCGAGGATGAGAGGCCCGGCTCGACGCCGGTCATCGTGGACAGCGTCATCACGCCGGACACGAGCACGGAGCTTATCAACAGGTATACGATGCACCGCACCACGCGCCTCAACGCGCTGTGGGGCGTGCGAAACGTTCGCTTCGTGAGGGTGAGTGGGTTCGACGCCCTCGAGGGAATCCAGGATCTTCGCACCGGAGTGCAGGTTGCGACGCTGCTCGGGAAGGGAATGCAGATTCTGGGCGGCAAGGAGGCCGACTGGTTCGCCTCGACCAACCTATACGCGGGCGCCGCGTCACAGACGGCGTACACGGCGCTGGAGATTGCGGGCGAAGGTCGTCGGGACGAAGACGGGAACTGGGACGGAATCCTTGCGCACGGACGCGGCGCGCTTTACATGAAGCCGTTCAACCGGCAGACGGTGATGACTGACCTCGTATGGAGCGGCGGGTGGAGGCAGCGCATTCCGTTCCAGCTGACGTTCGCCGATCGCGACGGCGGATTGAGAGGTTTCCGAAACGCCGACGTGGGTGGGGGTCGACGACTGGTGGGGAGGGTAGAGGACCGCTATCTCGTTGGACGGTACAAGCAGGTCGCGAGCATAGCCGTCGCCGGTTTCGCCGAGGCCGGAAAATTGTGGGCGGGCGATTCTCCGTTCGGAGTGAACACTCCGCTGTATGCGTCGGCTGGTTTCAGCATTATGGGAGCTGCTCCGCCGCAGTCCAGGCGCACCTTCAGAGCGGATTTTGCCTTTCCAGTGCGCGGCCCGCGAAGCCGGGGCGCGGAAGTACGGCTCATCGTGACGGATTTCACGAGAGTATTCCGAACTGAGCCGCGGGACATCTTCAACAGCAGGGAGAGATCGGTGCCGGCTACGGTGTTCACCTGGCCGTAAGCAACTGCAACAGAGGGGACTGCGAGAGAGGAGCGTAGAGCTTTGCCGCTCACCGCATGGGAGAGCTCGGAGCACCTCGCGCAGGCAGTTCCCAGGTGGTAGTTCCCACGTCTGGATCGACTAACGATCTCCAGCCGGGACGCCTTTCATCATCTTCCGCACCGGGAACACGAGCAGCCCGCACACCGCCGCGGCGATGAAGAGCGACACCGATGTCTGTCGAAACAGCGTCGGCATCTCCTGCAGCTTCTCGGGATCCACGTGACCACCAACGAGGCCAGCGATCAGGTTGCCGAGCGCATCGGCCATGAACCACACGCCCATCATCTGGCCCTTGAACTTCAGCGGCGCAAGCTTGGTCATCGAGCTCAGGCCCACCGGACTGAGAGACAACTCCCCGAAGGTCTGGAACAGGTAGCTGAGCACTAGCCACCAGGGCGAGACGAGGGCTTTTCCGCCTCCGCTGATGACGACGTTCGCCGCGACCAGCATCACTACGAATCCGAGACCGGCGAAGAAAAGTCCCCACGCAAACTTGGCAACGCTCGACGGGGCTCTGCCGCGCTTGGCGAGCCCAACCCAGATCATCCCGAATACCGGAGCCAGCGCGATCACAAAGACCGAGTTTGCCGACTGGAGCCAGAGCGTCGGCATCTCCCAGCCAAAAACTCTGCGGTCTGTGAAGTCGTGCGCGAACAGATTGAGCGACGTAGGAGCCTGCTCGAACGCCGACCAGAAGATCGCCGCGAAAACGAAGAGCAGGAAGATTATGAGGACGCGCTTCTTCTCTTCGGTGTTGAGTCCGCCAGCGAGGAACACGTAGGCAAAATAGAGCAGCGCCATCGCCACGATGACAACGGTCATTCTGCGGGCAATGGAAACCGGATTGATCGTCATGACACCGGTCATCGTGAGCAATACGAGCAGGGCGATTATCGCTACGCCCAGGCCGACAATAAGCTTGATGCGGCGGTGCTCGGCAGGGTCGGTAGAGGCGGGGACGGTTCCGACATCCCCGAGCGTCTTGTCGGCGCGACGCCAATACGTGAAAACTCCGACAAGCATTCCCACGCCCGCCGCGCCGAAGCCGAGGTGCCAGGCGATTTTCTCGCCGAGGTAGCCGGTTACGAGCGGCGCGATGAGAGCGCCGAGATTGATCCCCATGTAGAAAATGGAAAAGCCCGCGTCGCGTCGCGCTCCCCCTTCAGGGTACAGGTCGCCGACGATGGCGGAGATATTCGGCTTCAGCAGTCCCGTGCCGAGGACGATGAGGATCAACCCGATGAAGAACGCCGAGTGCGCGAACACGATCGAAAGCGCAATCGAGATATGGCCGAGCGCGATGAGGATTGCCCCGTACCAAATGGCCTTGCGGAGACCGAGGAGCCTGTCGGCGATCCAGCCGCCCGGGAGGGCCGACAAATAAACGCAGGCGGAATAGATGCCCACGATCGCGCCGGCCGTCTCGCGGGTGAAATTGAATCCGCCCGTGGCCAGCGCCGCCGTCATGAACAGAATGAGCAGCGGTCTTATTCCATAGAACGAGAAGCGCTCCCACATCTCGGTGAAGAAGAGAGTGGAGAGTCCCACGGGCTGGCCGAAGAAAGTGCGCGTGCTCGCTCCGCGTCCTACTCCCGGAGGCGGCTCATCGTGTGTGACGGTGCCTGCCGAGGGCTGCTGGAAAACGTCTTTCGAGTCTCTTGGCATTTTCGGAAGAGTAGAGGTCGCTACGCGTGGACTGCCGCGAGCGGAAGATACCGCTCGGGTGGCTGTACGCCACCGGCCTGCCTTTGTTGCTCCCAGGTGATCGTCGTCGGCGGCTGCTTGATGCACGCGGCAAAATGGCCGGGCGCTTTCTCCTCTAGCGGAGGGACGATGCGCGAGCAGGCTTCGTCCTTCGCTGGATGGTGGCAGCGCGGATGGAAGACGCAGCCCGAAGGAGGATTCGCCGGCGATGGAACGTCGCCCTGAAGTATGATGCGCTCCTTGCGCGCTCTGGGATCCGCAACCGGAACCGCGGAGAGGAGCGCCTGCGTATACGGCATCAGGGGCTCGCGGTACAGATCGTCCCCGCTTGCGAGCTCGACGACTTTACCCAGATACATCACCGCCACACGGTCGGCGATGTGCTCGACTACGGACAGGTCGTGCGCGATGAACAGGTAGGTGAGATCGTGCTCGCGCTGGAGATCGACGAGAAGGTTGATCACCTGCGCCTGGACGGAAACGTCGAGCGCCGACACGGGCTCGTCGCAGACGATGAACTTGGGCTCGACCGAGAGAGCGCGCGCAATGCCGATGCGCTGGCGCTGTCCGCCCGAGAACTCATGCGGGTAGCGCGTAGCGTACTCTGAGCGGAGACCAACTTCCTGCAGGAGCTGTCGCACGCGCGCCTCGGCAGCAGCGCCCTCGGCGAGGTGATGGATCGTGAGTCCCTCTCGAATTATCGCGCCCACCGTCATGCGCGGATTGAGCGACGAGACCGGATCCTGGAAGATGATCTGCATCTCGCGCCTAAGGGCGCGGAGCTCGGAGGTGCCCATCGCTCTCACATCGCGTCCTTCGAACCTGATCTCGCCGGACGTGGGCTCGATGAGACGAAGCAGTGTGCGTCCGGTGGTCGTCTTCCCGCATCCCGACTCACCCACTACGCCGAGCGTCTCTCCACGCGCGACGTCGAACGAAACGTCGTTCACGGCCTGCACCGCGCCGACTTCACGCGCGAAGATGCCCTTCTTGATGGGAAAGGATTTCTTGAGGTTCCTGACCGAGACGAGCGGTTCAGCGGTCGTCATGCCGCGCCGACTCCTTCTTCTACAACGATTGGCGTGTGCGGATGATTCCGGCGCTCGGGCTCGATCGCGAGGTGGCAGCGAGAAGTGTGCGCCGCGCCTACCTGATAGAGCGGAGGATGCTCGGCCTCGCACAGTTCCCACGAGTAGGGGCAGCGGTCGCGGAACCGACACCCCTTCGGCCAATCGGTCGGAGAGGGCACCGTGCCGGGGATGACGTTGAGCCGCTCCTGATCGTGGCCGATGTGCGGCATCGAATGGATCAGGCCCTCCGTGTATGGATGGTGCGGCTTGGCGAAAAGCTCCTCGACGGCCGCCTCCTCCACCACTTCGCCCGCGTACATCACGATCACCCGCGACGTCGTTTCGGCGATCACGCCGAGATCATGCGTGATCATGAGGATCGACGTTCCGATTTTCTTCTGGAGGTCGACTAGTAGCTCCAGGATCTGCGCCTGTATGGTCACGTCGAGCGCGGTCGTCGGCTCGTCAGCGATGATCAGGGCCGGCTTCATCATCAGCGCCATCGCGATCAGGACGCGCTGACGCATTCCGCCCGAGAGCTGGTGCGGGTACTGTTTCGCGCGCTCCCCGGCGGCCGGGATTCCCGTGAGGGCCAGCATCTCGACAGCGCGGCTCCACGCTTCCTGCCTGCTCATGCCGCCGTGCACTCTCCCCACCTCGGCCACTTGATCCCCAACGGTGAAAACGGGGTTCAACGCGGACATCGGCTCCTGAAAGATCATCGAGATGCGATTGCCGCGGATGTCGCGAATGTCTTCGTCACCGAGGGTGACGATGTCGCGTCCCTCGAATTCGATGCGACTGCCGGATTCGATTCTTCCCGGCGGCTGGATGAGGCGAAGGATGGAGAACGCGGTCACCGATTTTCCGCACCCCGACTCGCCGACGATTCCCAGCGTTTCACCGGCGCCGATGTCGAACGACACGCCGTCGACCGCGCGCGCGACGCCCGCTTCCGTGTAGAAGTACGTCCGCAGGTCGCGTATAGACAGAAGAGGGGCCGTCATCGAACGATCAGCGGCGATCGTACGCGTCGCGGAGGGCTTCGCCCAGGATATTCAGCGTCATCACCGTCAGCACCATGAAGAGACCGGGAAAGAGTGACATCCACCAAAGAGTCGCAACCTGATCCGAACCGTCCTGAATGATGTTTCCCCAACTCGCGAGCGGTTGGGGCACGCCGATGCCCAAGTAGGAAAGCCCCGCTTCAAGGACGATAACGTGAGCGACGCCGAGGGTTGCCGCAACAACGATTGGAGACATGAGATTCGGCAACAGGTGCCGCGCCAGAATTCGTCGTCGGCTTGCGCCCAGCGCCTGCGCCGCCGTAACGAATTCCGCGTGCTTCAACGCAAGAACCTGACCCCTGACGATGCGACTGAGACCGAACCAGCCGGTAAGGCCGAGGAAGAGAATGAGGGGGCCGATGGTGAGCTGCGGCCAGGCAACGAGTATTCCCAGCAGGAGCAGCAGCCGCGGAATTGCGAGGAACGCATCGAGCACTCGCATCATGATCCCGTCGAGGAGTCCGCCGGCGTACCCGGCGATCGCGCCGTATGCGACGCCGAGCGTGAGGCTGACGAGCGTGGCGAGCAACCCGATGGTGAGCGAGAGTCGCGTCCCGTATATCACTCTGCTCAGGACATCTCTGCTGTACGGGTCGGTGCCGAACGGGTGCGCGAGCGATGGCGGAAGGTTCTTGAGCGCCACGATGTCGGGTTGCGCGGCCGGGTCGTAGGGGGCGACGAACGGCGCGAGAAGCCCCGTGAGCACGACGACGAGAAGAATTACGACCGCGGCCCGCGACGACGGCTTCGCCAGAAGACGTCGGAGGCCAATGGCAAACGCCGACTCGCGCGGAAGCGCTACGCTAGTGGTCACGGAGCCGCGGATCCGCCCAGGCGTACAGCACGTCGGCGAGAAGACTTCCGAGCGTCACCATGATGCTGCCGATGATCACGCCGCCGACGACCAGCGGATAATCCCTGGTGTAGATGGCGTTGATGACGGCGAGCCCCATGCCCGGCCAGGCGAAGATCTTCTCGATGAAAAAAGCGCCGGTGAGCAGGGCGGGGAAGGACAACCCGATCAGGCTGATGATCGGCAGCAGTGCGTTGCGAAGCGCGTGACGCCGCAGGATTTGCCGTTCGGTCAGTCCCTTGAGGCGAGCGGTGCGGATGTAATCGGAGGGAAGAACATCGAGTAACGCTGCTCGTTGATAGCGCGCCACTCCGCCGGCGGCCAGAACGGTGAGCGTGAGCGCTGGCAGGACGACGTGCCATAGCCTATCAACGATGCGTGCCCCGAGACCCATGTAGTCGTGCATCACCGGATCCACCGCGCCGCCGACGGGGAAAATCGGCAGCCAGTAGGTGAATGCGAGCAGTGTAAGGATCGCGAGCCAGAAGTCCGGCATCGAGAACAGAAAGAGCGTGAGTCCGCTCAGCGCGTGGTCCGTTGCCGTTCCGCGTTTCGCCACCTGAATGAGGGCGATGAGAATGCCGAGCGCGAAGCTGCCGAAGAGCGCGATCCCCATCAGCACCAGCGTGTTTGGAAGCGCGCTTCCGAGAACCTCGAGCACCGGGCGATCGTGGGAGAACGACCATCCCAGATCCCCCTTCGCGACAGCACCGATGTAGCGCGCGAACTGCTCCGGAAGCGGCTTGTCGAGCCCGTATTGCGAGCGCAGCGTCTGTCGCACGGTCTCGCTCACATTCGGGTTGTCCATCACGGCGCTGAACGGATCGCCGGGCGCGATGTGGATGAGCACGAAGCTGATCGTCGCGACAAACGCGACGATTATCGCGGCCTGTCCCAGCCGTCGCGCGAAGTACCCGAACACCCGCTAGGGGGTTTTCTGCCCGGCGGGTACCGCGGTAGTCGCGGCGGGTCCGATCGGCGCATTGTCGCGGGGAATCCGTTTGTTGGGGGCAATCGACCAATCGGGGATGTGTGCCCACCAGGCATCCGATCTGAATGGCGCGAGGTTGAGGCGCTTGTTGTAACCGACCGCCGGCATGGACTCGGTCAGCCAGACGGCGGGCGCATCCTGGATGATCGTATCGTAGGCCTTTGTGAAATAAGCCTTCCGCGTGGCGGGATCGAATGAGGCGAGCGCGGTGTCGACGTAGGCATCGAAGGCCGGACTCTCATACGATCCGTAGTTGATGCCGCTCGAGAGGCGTGATCCTGCCGTTCCCCAGGAGCCGCGCACCGCTCCGGGACTCGGCTGTGTGCTCCATGAATTGAGGGCAGCGTCGAAGGTTCGCTTTCTCTCGCGCTCGGCGAGCACCGGAAAATCCAGCTGCTCGACGTTCACTTTCACGCCGGCCTGCCTGAGCTGTTCCTGCATCAGAACCGCCATACGGACACGAACCTTGCTGGTGGAGGGCACGGAAAGCGTGAACTCGAGTGGACGTCCTCTCTTTTCGCGCACGCCGTCGCCGTTCGCGTCGCGCCAGCCGAGCGAATCGAGCAGAACCTTCGCGCGTGACAGATCGAAGGGAATTTGGGCGAGGTTAGGATCGGTTGTCGGATAGGCGCGCACGGTCGGACCGAGCGCGGGGAGCGCGAGCGAGTCATAGACGCTGCGGACGATCGACGCGCGATCCACTGCCATGGTCAGCGCCCGCCGAACCTCTCGATCCCCGAAAATGGGGTGCGGTCGCGCGTGATTGGCCGGGTCGCGGAGATTGAATTGCGCGAACTGGTAGTTAAGTCCGTGAAAAGTCTTGATTCCCTGGTCGGGATGCTTGGCGACTTCCGGAATATTCTCCGGCCGAAGCGCCTCGAAGAAATCCGTCTCGTTTGACAGGAACCGAGTGAGCGCCGTGTTGAAATCCGGAGCAATGCTCCAGACAACGCGACCCAGCTTTGGCGCGCCGTAATAGTTTCCGGTGTCCGCTACGAGCTCGACCGACGCGCGGGGTGTCCAGCGCACGAATCGGAAGCGGCCCGATCCAATCGGGTGCTTCGCGGCGTCGGACGCTCGCCATGTGGATGGAGTAATTCCCTTCCAGATGTGCTCGGGCATGATCGGCATCTGGTACGTGGCGTCGTAGAATTCCTGCGGTATGTGACGGTGAAACCAGAAGGTCGCGGTCGCAGAGTCTGGCGTCGTCACCGAGTCGATGTTGGCGATGAGTGCGGCAACGGATGACCCGAGCGTGGAGTCCATCGTGCTCCGAAAGGTGAATCGCACGTCGCTCGACGTAACGCGCTGGCCGTCGTGCCATTTCGCGCGCGGATCGATGTGGAACGCGATGCTGAGGGAGTCGGGACTCCAGCTCCAGCGATCGGCGAGGTGCGGCTTGAAGCCCGCGTCGTTCACGATGTTCAGAGAGTCGCCGATATCGGCCAGACGGTCGTAAATCATGTCCGTCATCTGCCCCGCCTGCACCGTGGAGACGAGCGACGGAATCAGTACGTCGGGATCGCCGCCGGTGGAGATCGCCAGAGTGCCGCCCGTGTTCGTTGCTGACGTGGATTCGGATCCGGTACATGCGAAAATCGCCAGAACCCAAAGGAGCCGAGCATGCTTCATCGTCGCCATGTCCATCCCTCATCTAGAAAGTGCGGTACGTGCTCCAGTGCTTCCGCGCGGATCTCGTCCTCGCTCAAATCAGTCGCATCGCCATCCTCCAGCAACCGCACCGCAGCGAACATGGCGCTCGCTACTTCCGCCGGCTCGGGCGCACGACCAAGCAGCGCGCGAAGCGTAGCGGGTTTGGCGATCGCGCTGCCCGGCCGATTCGCGGCCGCTGTCGCGAAGGACGGAAGCGAGGACTGGTCATCACCGACGAGGATGGAGCCGTGTTGCAACAAAGCGCCTTCGTCGCGCCATTGTGCGCTCCCTACGAGCTTCTTTCCAGCCGCGACGAGCTCGCCCTCGCCCGGAGTCTCGAAGCACGGCCGGACGCTCGGCGATTCGGCCCGCTCGGCGGCCGAGGCCACTTGGGCGCTGACCCCTAGGCGGGTGAGACCTTCCAGGAGAATGCGATTGATTCGCGAGTACGCTGCGCGAAGGGGGACCGCATCGTCGATCGGAGCGGTAACGCTGTAGGTGATCTCGTGATGGTGTAGTATCGCGCGACCACCGGTTGGTCTTCTAACGACGTCGACATCCGCCTCGCGGATTCTCTCGAGATCGTAGAGTCCCATAGCCGGCTGGTGGCGGCCGAACGACAGTGTTGGACGAGACCACGAGTAGATGCTGAAGACCGTCTCGGAGGTCCTCGCGGCTCGAGCCTGTAGAGCCGTGTCGCGCGCCATGTTTTCGGCGCCGGCACGGGGCGGCGCGAGGAGCAGACGCCAGCGCCCAAGACTTCGCCGGGGATGCATAGAGTGTTAAATTGTCACTCTTATGAGCACCGTAATCAAGCAGGTCGAAGCGTCGATTCCTCCTGCTGAATCTTTTGTTCCGCGACACGTAGGGCCGGACGCGCGCGACGTCGCCGGGATGCTGAAAACGCTGGGCTTCGCATCGCTGGACGCGCTCATCGATGCGACCATTCCAGCAAAGATCAGGTTCAGGGGACCGCTCGATCTTCCGAAGGGAATGACGGAGGCGGAAGTCCTCGCCTATTTCCGATCGTTGGCGGCGAGGAATCAGGTTTTTCGCTCTTTCATCGGGATGGGCTACTCGGATTGCGTGACGCCGCCCGTGATCCAGAGGAACATCCTCGAGAATCCCGGCTGGTACACGGCCTACACTCCGTATCAGGCGGAGATCGCGCAGGGACGGCTGGAAGCGCTGCTCAATTTCCAGACGATCATCAGCGATCTCACCGGACTTCCGATCGCAAATGCGTCGCTTCTGGACGAAGGGACTGCCGCCGCAGAAGCGATGACGATGAGCTACGGCGTGAAGGGAAAGCCAGGCAAGGAAGTTTTCCTCGTTGCCTCCGAGTGCCATCCGCAGACGATCGACGTCGTGAAGACGCGCGCGAGTGTTCGCGGAATCACGGTCCGCGTCTCGAGCTACGCCGATTTCGAGATCGGTCCGGATGTGTTCGGCGCCCTCCTGCAGTATCCTGCCACCGACGGCGCCGTGATCGACTACTCGAAGACCGTCGAACAGGTTCACGCCGCGGATGCACTGGTGACCGTGGCGGCCGATCTCCTGAGTCTCGTGCTCCTGACGCCGCCGGCCGAATGGGGCGCCGACATCGTCGTCGGCAACAGCCAGCGCTTTGGCGTTCCGCTCGGCTATGGTGGACCGCACGCCGCTTTTTTTGCGACAAAGGATGAATTCAAGCGGCACATTCCGGGGCGCATAATCGGAGTTTCGCGTGACGCCGATGGCAAGCCCGCGCTCCGGATGGCGCTGCAAACCCGCGAACAGCACATCCGCCGCGAAAAGGCGACGAGCAACGTGTGCACTGCCCAGGTACTGCTGGCCGTTGTCGCGAGCATGTACGCGGTCTATCACGGCCCTGAGGGACTCACGCGGATTGCCAAACGCGTGCACGGATTCACGACCGCGCTCGCCGAAGGGCTGCGGAGGCTGGGCTACTCGATCGTACACGAGGACTATTTCGATACGATTCGCGTCTCGCTGGGAAAGCGCAGCCCGACGCAGATTCTCGACGAAGCCCGCGAGCGGAGGATCAACCTGCGCGCGATGGAAGACAGGACCATCGTCATCGCGCTGGACGAGACCGTGGGGAACGACGACATCGTCAACCTCTTCGCGTCCTTCAACGGCGGCGCGGATCCTGATTTCACGCTGGACGATCTCGTGTCGGGCGTGGATTTCCGCTACGACGAAAGATTCAATCGGACGACGCCGTTTCTCACGCATCCCGTCTTCAACAAGCACCACGCCGAGACCGAGATGCTGCGCTACATGAACAAGCTCCAATCGCGCGATCTGTCGCTCGTCCACTCGATGATTCCGCTCGGCTCCTGCACGATGAAGCTGAACGCGACTGCCGAGATGATGCCGATCACGTGGCCGGGATTCGCCAAGATCCATCCGTTCGCGCCGCTCGATCAGGCCGACGGATACCAGCGGCTGTTCGACGAGCTGGAGCGGGCGCTGGCTGAGATCACGGGCTTTGCGGGGGTGTCGCTGCAGCCGAATGCGGGGTCGCAGGGCGAATATGCCGGACTGCTGGCGATTCATGCCTACCACGCCTCGCGCGGCCAAGGCGCGCGAAATGTGTGTCTCATTCCGCAGTCCGCGCACGGGACCAATCCCGCCAGCGCGGTGATGGCGGGAATGACGGTCGTGGTGGTGAAGACGGACGCGCGGGGCAACATCGACGTCGGAGATTTGCGCGCCAAGGCGGATGAGCACGCGAAGGAGCTGTCGGCGCTTATGGTGACCTATCCGTCGACGCACGGCGTTTTCGAGGAGTCCATCGTCGAGATCTGCGGCATCGTTCACAAGGCCGGGGGCCAGGTCTACGTGGATGGCGCGAACATGAACGCGATGGTCGGACTCTGTCGTCCGGGCGATATCGGCGCGGACGTATGTCATCTCAATCTCCACAAGACGTTCTGCATTCCGCACGGCGGTGGCGGTCCGGGCATGGGCCCGATCGGAGTGGCCAAGCATCTCCTGCCGTTTCTCCCGGGGCATCCGGTGGTCAAGCTCAACGCGCGCGAGCACGTGGGCGCCGTGTCCGCGGCACCATGGGGGAGCGCGAGTATTCTTCCCATCTCCTTTGCCTACATCAAGCTGATGGGCGCCGAGGGGCTCGAGTATGCGACAAAGATCGCGATACTCAACGCGAACTACATTGCGAAGAGACTCGACCCGCATTTCCCCATTCTGTACAAGGGCGAGCACGGGACGGTCGCGCACGAGTGCATTGTCGACACCCGCGTCGTGAAGCAGGCGAGCGGCGTCGATGTCGAGGACATCGCGAAGAGGTTGATGGACTACGGCTTCCACGCACCGACCGTCTCGTTCCCCGTCGCGGGAACGCTCATGATCGAGCCGACGGAAAGCGAGCCGAAGGAAGAGCTCGACAGATTCTGCGAGGCGATGATCGCGATTCGAGAGGAGATCCGGCAGATCGAGACGGGCGTCGCGGACAAGCAGGACAACGTGCTCAAGAACGCGCCGCATCCGGTGAGCAGAGTCATCTCGACAACGTGGATGCATCCGTATACACGGGAAGAAGCAGCGTTTCCGGCCGAATGGTCCCGCGATTTCAAGTTCTGGCCGGCGGTCGCCCGGGTGGAGAGCGCGTATGGGGACAGGAATCTGATCTGTTCGTGCCCGCCGACCGATGCCTATGCCGAAGTGGAAGCAGAGGCGTGAGTGGCCCGAATCTGTCTGTCGCTGAATAGGCTGAAAGTCGCGGTGATTCCCGTGCTGGCGCTGCTTGCCGCCGGGTGCGGCGATTCACGCTCGGCCAAGGCGCCACCGTTGGCCGAGAACGAGGCGAGCCGCATCGTGCCGGCACTGGATCCGGTTGGAATGCCGAGGCTGAGGGATAGCACCCTGTTCGAGCTGAGCTATCCCGCCGCGGAACTGAAGGGAGGCTCGGTCAAGCTCCACGCCGGCGAGTGGAAGGACTCGCTCACTCCAGACAATCTGCGCGAGGCGTATCTGACGATGGTCGCGCACGGCGATTTGAATGGCGACAGCCTGCGTGACGCGGTGGTGATCCTGTACACAGATCCGGGATCCACGAGAAAGTTCTTTCGTTTGATTCCCGTAATCGCGTCGACCACGAAGGAGCCCGAAATGCTCGGCGGGACTGTGGGGTACGGAGCGTTCCTCGGCGACCGCGTGAAGCCTGAGAGCCTTTGGATCGATGGACACAGAGTCTGGCTGCGGATGGTCGAGCCCGCGAAAGGCGACGACCCTTGCTGTCCTACCTTATGGCAGCAGCGGACCTACCGATTGGTGAGGGACAGCCTGAAGCTCGAGACTACGATACCGCTGGGGAATCATGACTGACGTCCATGCGCCCCAGTTAGGCGCCGATGTGCTTGGTGTAGGCGTCCGCGTTCAACAGTCCGTCCAGCTCTGACGGATCGCTTGGCCTGATCCGGATCATCCACCCGGCGGCGTAGGGGTCACTATTCACCAGCGCCGGCTCCTTGTCGAGCCGATCATTGATCGCGACGATCTCGCCGGCGAGGGGAGAGAAGAGCTCCGATACCGCCTTCACCGCCTCGATGGTTCCGAATACGTCGTGCTTGCCGAATTTGGCGCCGACCTTCGGGAGCTCGATATACACGATGTCGCCGAGCTCGCCCTGCGCGTAGTCGGTAATCCCGATCTCAACGGGATCTCCGGCGCCCTTTGCTTTGCGGACGTACTCGTGCTCTTCGGTGTATAGGAGATCGCCGGGGATATTCGCCACTTTAAATCAGAGTCAGGAAACGGCGACTGCGCTGTCGGCCTCTACAGCATTTCGCTGAAGGAAGCTCCATAGCGCGTTCACATCGCGCTCGAGATCCTTGAGGTTGCCGGTGTTCTCGATGACGTAGTCGGCGCGGGCGCGCTTGAGCTCCGCCGGCCTCTGCGAGGCGATCATGTTCATCGCGTCCGTTTCCTCGAGACCCCGCGTTGCTACCAGCCGCTCGAGCCTCAGCGGGCGAGGCGCGTCCACGAGGACGATCGCGTCGAACTCCTCGACGAGATTCCGCTCGAAAAGCAGTGGTATGACACAGACGACGAGCGGGTCGCCACGCTCTTTTGCCTGGGCGATCTCGCGGTCGCGAAGTCGCGTGACGCCGGGGTGAACGATTCTGTTCAGCGCGTCGAGCTCTGTCTGGTCGGCGAAAACAATGTGTCGCAGCGCGGCGCGGTCGAGGTGGCCGTCCTTCTGCAGAACGTCGGGTCCCCACCGCTTCACGATGTCTCTGAGTGCCTGGCTGTCGTGCTCTACCGCTTCACGGGCCAGGACGTCGGCGTCGATCACGGTTGCGCCGTGCTCGGCGAGCATCTTCGCAACCTCTGACTTTCCGCTGGCAATGTTTCCCGTCAGTCCGATGCGGATCATCTTCTGAGTGGATTGAGGTGGTTGCGTCACGATTCTACGGTCAAGATAGGACTGTTCGTTACAACTGTCACGCGTAAACTACTGCTTGTGTGAGCGCTACTGTTGAGCTCTGTTACAGGAGCCGGGCTTGAGCGGCGTCGCTGGCCGGAACTGTATGGCACATTCTGCACCGTGCCTCGTACGACTCCGTACCACCCACCATGATTTGGGGTGAGGTGTAGGGCGCGGGCCGCCCCTCGATGAGCCTTTGATTGCGGCTGGCGGGCCCTCCGCAAAGGACGCAGATCGCGTGGAGCTTGTCGACGACTTCGGCTATCGCCATCAGCTCGGGCATGGCGCCAAAGGGCTCGCCGCGGAAATCCGTGTCGGTGCCGGCCACGATGACTCGGCGGCCCCGGCTCGCAAGGGACGTGACCAACGGGATGATCCCTCGATCCATGAACTGCGCCTCGTCAATCGCGATGACGTTCGCCATCGGGTCGATCTGTTGGCTGATCTGGGCGGCCGAGTCGGCGGGGATGGCCTCGACGGTACGGCCGTCGTGGCTCGAGACCGAGTAGATGCCCGCATATCGGGCGTCGAGGTGCGACTTGAAGACCTGCACCCGCTTACGCCCAATCATCGCACGCCGCACGCGGCGGATCAGCTCCTCGCTCTTCCCGCTGAACATTACTCCTGCAATCACCTCGATCCATCCACCGCTCTGGTGGAAGGGTCCGCTCGGCCCGCTCACGACCGGTCGCGATCTCGGCGGGGAGGCCCTCCGCGATTTCTATCGGACGACTCGCGGCGGGGAGCACCGGGTCGGGCGCGCGGCGGTCCGCTCGGACGGTCGCCCTTCTGCGCGGCGGCGCGATCCCGGTCTTCCTTGTCGCGCTCACCGCGCACGACTACGCGCCGGCCGCGAATCATCGTTCCGTTCACTCTGGCGATGACGCTGGCGGCATCGGCCTCGGCGACTTCTACCAGCGCGTGGCTCTCGCGGAGATCGATTTTCCCAACGTGATCACCGGGGATCCCACCTTCGCCGGCGATCGCACCCATGAGATCGCCCGTCTTTACGCCGTCGCGAGTTCCAACGGTCATGAAGAGGCGGGTCATTCCGCCAGTCGCGGCCGAGCTGGCTCCGTCGGACGGCCGAGCGCGGGCGACGGGCGCCTGATTCTCGGCGGCAGAGGCGGCGCGTCGCTGCGCCCGCTCGCGCTCGAGAAGCGTCATCGCGGCCGCGGCGAGCTCCGACGCGTCGAACTCTTCCAGCAGCGGCTCGAGCGCGATGATCTCACGCGGTGCAACGCCACGTGCGAGCACGGCGCGCAGCTCCTGCCGCACCAGCTCCTCCCGGTCGTGCGCCCGCCGCTCGGGTCCCGTGAGGTTGAGTGGTGTGAGGCGTCCGCCGGTGAGCTCCCTCAACCAGGCGATCTCACCCGGTCTGACCAGCACGACTATCTCGACCGGCTTGGACTGGGCGACGCGCTGCAGCTCCCCGGGCGTCACCGGCGGCTGATAGAAAATCACCGCGTGCGCCGGCGAGTCGAAGTCGCTTTGCGTCACGCGCATGTTCGCATCGCCGTCGTGATAGCCGAGTGTGCGCAGGGTTTGCCTGGCGCTCTCGAGCGCCTCCGAATCGCGCGCGACGATCACAGCGGATGGGGGATTGAGATCGTCGAGCAGACGTCTGAGCGCCGCTGGACGCGCGGCGGCGCCGACGGTGACGTGCCGGATGATCGGAAGCTCGTAATTCTCGGGCATCGCCCGCATTTCCGAATCAGCAACACCGACCTGCCGCGCGCGGCGGGCGTATCGCTCGACGATGTCTTCCACCACGGGCGTCACCTTGCGGGCGACGATCACGCGAGCGGCCTCGGCCGCTTCCGAAAGGAGTGCCTCGAGCGCTGCAACCTCGAGCGGACCCGACTCGAGGATGTCGTCCACCCACGCGAGAACGATTACCTTCACCGCATCGAGCTTGAGAAGCGAAGCTCGAACGAGTCCGCTCAGCTCAGTGGCTGGCCCGGAGATGGCGAGCACAGGGCGCGACTTGAAGATTCGGCCGGCGCGTGAAGCGTTGGTTACGGGAACGACCTCGATGCCAGTGGGTCCGAGGAGCTTGAGCACCGCTTCGGAGATGGTGAGCGAAGTTTCGGCGTCCCGCGTGACGATGACGACCTGGGCGCCGCCGGCCGAAGCGTCGACCCGCGCCAGGGCTGGAGTAAGAAATTCCGCAATCGACTCGGTCGTATGCGGAAGGGTGTAAACCAGGTTCTGGGGGCGACCCGCCTGCCCAGTCGCGCGCTCTCCGACTTCCTCGGATTCCAACATCCTGAACCTCTAATTTTGCAAGCGTGGCGGACTCTCCGCCGTGCCGGTATCGTTATATGTCTTGCCTCTCGCGGCGACGCCGCCCACCAAAGATAGCAGCATCGGGGTTCCCATGATTACCGCCATCGTACTTATAAAGGCACAGCCGCAGCGAATCGCCGAATGCGCGACGAAGCTGGCCGGAATAGAGGGCGTTTCACAGGTGTATTCCGTCTCCGGCGAGTGGGATCTGGTGGCGATGATCGAGGTCGCGGAGCACGAAGCGATCGCGCGAATCGTGACCGAGCAGGTCACGGTGGTACCGGGCATCAAATCGACCCACACCCTTACGTCATTCCGCGCCTACTCGAAGAAGGATCTCGAGCAGGCGTGGGACATCGGGCTGGAGTAGCTCCCGTGCTGGTGAGCAATTCGGGCCCGGACGCGTCAGGCCGGGCAGCGCTTCGGTTGTTGATGCAGCGCCTCCCCGGCATGAGCATCGTGGAAGGGGCGACGGTCCTCGAGCCGGTGACGACGAGCGATCCGCCAACTCTTCGCTCTGCGACGGTCGTCGAGGGGACGTCGCTCCGCGCCGTGCAGGTTCCGGATTTCTCGCGAGAGACGGTGTCCGGATTCGGAGCGTTTCTCGACGGGACGCAGAAGGTGCAGGTGATCGCGCAGAGAGTCGGGATTCCGATCGTCCTCGGAACCGTGTCGGCAGCGATTCGCGTTCGAGTGAATCGGCGGTTGACCACGTGGGGGCACCAGCCACCGCGCGTGGAACGGAAAATCTATTTGCCGATGCGCTATCTCCCCGAGCTGTCGGATACTGGGGATGGGGACACGAACGTGATCTCGCAGGACTTGCAGATGATCGATACCTCCTCCGCCGATCGGAATGGGGAGTATCCCATCCAGCATCCCGCTGTGTTACTCGATCGCGCGATCCGCGCCGTGGATCAGGAGCGGAACAATCTCGAAGATCGTCTGGCCGAGGCTTGGTGCGCGGTTGGAGAGGCGCCCTTGTTCATCGATGGCGGGATAAGCCGTCAGGAGAAGGTGGCTTCGTCATCGTGCGCAATCGGCGTGATAAAGACCCACCGGGCACTCTTCGCGAAAGATGAAGCGCTGGGCGTGGTGTTCGGGCTCCGAAAGGGGGAGCGGTCCTCCGTCTTTCAAGTGTCGCCGCGCTCGCGAAGCTCGGTGCTCAGCTGGTATCTGCGCCTGCGCGCCGCCGAGGGGCGTGATGCGTTGTGGGGTCTGGTGCGCGTCGAGATGTCGGAGTGCGACCGGCCGTCGGAGCGGGCGGACGAGATCTCGAGATGGGTGATGGCGGAGATGACTCCGCTCTCACTACCCGATGGACGGTGGGACAAGATGGCGTACGGCGTCCGCGACTGCGAAGAATTTCTGCGAGCGATCTCATGAGCGAAGCACTGGGACGGGTAGTCGCCACCGAGCGAAAGCCCAACACCCCACACGAGTTCCACTTCTGGACGGCGATCGACTCACCGGTCGGGATCGGGACGATCGTGCGCGTTGACTGCGCACAGCCGATGGCCGGGCAGATCCCGCACATCTATGGAATCATCGTCGAAGGCTTCAGCTACACCGATCTGCTGACGCCCATGCACGACGTGCTGGGGCACGACGGCTCACCGACGACGCCGGGATTCGCGTCGACGGAGCGGGCAGAGATCCGCCTATATACGGCCGCTGTACTCAGACAGATTCCCGAAGAACCGCTCCAACCCGTGCCGATGGGGCAGGTGTTTCTCGCCGACGAGTTGGATGTACAGGTGGCCCTAAGGATGGATGGCTACCTGCGCGAAGGGGCGAACACCGGAATTCCGGTCGGCGTGTATCGCGCCGGTGGAACCGACGCCGTCGTCTATCTCGACGCCGATTTTCTGCTGGGACCCGAAGCCGCGCATCTCAACATCACCGGCGTCTCGGGACTGGCGACGAAGACGAGCGCTGTCGAATGGCTTTTGGCATCGCTCTTCAAACATTTCCCCGAAGAGAAGGGATCCATCGCCGCGGTCTGCTTCAACGTCAAAGGACCCGATCTCTGCTATCTCGACCAGCCGGGAAAGATCGAGGCGAGCGATGAGGTGCTCTACGAGAAGCTCGGCGTCGAGCCCAAGCCGTTCGAGAAGGTCGAGTACTTCGCGCCTTACACCGCGAAAGGTCTGGCGCTAAACACCTTCCGTAACAACGAGGCGCTGCTGGACAACGTGACTCCCCTCACCTGGGGACTCCACGAGGTCCTTCAGTTCGCGGAGGTGCTGCTCAACAAGGACGACGTCGACGCCAAGGCCGACGCGCTGATCGATTTCATAACGGAGAACGTCGTCGGCAAGGAATTCAAGGCGGACGGCATCATGCTAAAGGATCACAAGGTCGAATCCTTTGCCGATCTCGACGCCTGGTTCCGCGACGTGCTCCAGGGGATGGAGAAAAAGAACGGCGAGAGCTGGCGCACTCACCACGTGGCGACGATCCGGAAGGTTCGTAACCGGCTGTCGAACATCTCGACCAGGTGCGCGGGACTGGTGACGGATTCCGGTGCGGTCAGCGACCTCCCGTTCGGGAGCTTTGTCGATCGTACGGTGTACGTGGTGGACGTCGCTAACCTCGAGGAAGATGCGCAGGATCTCATCTTTGCCCGCATCGTCTCCAAGCTTCGCGAGCACCTCGAGCGGCGCGACCTCGGCGTCAAGCACCTCGTGGTATTCGTCGACGAGCTCAACAAGTACGCGCCGGGCGATGGGCCGGAGACCTACGTCAGGAAAATGCTGCTCGACATCGCCGAGCGCGGGCGCTACCTCGGGCTAGTGCTCTTCAGCGCGCAGCAGTTTCGGTCGCAGGTGCACCGGCGAGTGGTTGGAAACTCGGGAACAGGACTATTCGGAAGAATGGATCCGGACGAGCTCTCGACGCCTGGATACGCGGTACTGAGCCCCGCCACGCGAACAAAGCTCGCTACGCTCGAAAAGGGACAGTTGATGATTCGACATCCGCATTTCACACAGCCGATATTCGTTCGATTCCCGCGTCCCTCGGTGATGCAGGGACGCGAAGGCTCTGAGCGCTACCCGCAATCGAGCGAGATCTCGATCGACGCCGCGGTTCTGCGCACACTGAGGCCGCTCGATCCCACGATCACGCTGCCGTGGGTGCAGGAGATCACCGCGCTCTATACGGACGACGAGATAATTCGCGCGCGCAACGCCACACTGCTCGCGCGCCCGAAGGATGTGAAGGCCTACTTCAGCTCGCAGTTCAGAAAGATCATCCCCGCGCAGCCAGCACAGCGCCCGATGGCCGGAAGCATCCGCACCGTGCCCGAGAACGATCCGTATGGGTTTTAGCGTTCGGCGCTGGGCCGTAGGTCTGGCCTGGCTTACGCTTTTTGCGCAGGGGGCCGGCGCGCAAGCGGTACTGCTTCAGATCCGACCTCGCGTAGGCGACACGCTGCGGATGCATCTCTCGCAGACGGTGGAGATGACCGGAACGACGCGCGATCAGCGAGGCGACAAGCCGAGCTCGATGACGACCTCGATCGAGGTTTTCACGCGCGCGATCGTTCAGCAGTGGACGTCCGGCGGGACGCTCATGCAGACGATCACCGATTCGGTCGCAATGAATCCCGCCTCGCCCGGCTCGCTCGCCGAGCTCGAGCGCCGAGCGATGCAGGCGAAACCCGTGTGGCTTCGCGTCTCCACCGATGGCGCGATGGAAATGGTGGACGATGGTGATCCGCACAGCGAGCTGCGAGCGCTTTTCGGCGAGATGCCGGCGATGCTCGCGCGAACAGCCGTATCCATCGGCGAGAGCTGGACGCGCGAGATGCAGATTCCGCTGAGCAGCGAGCCGGGCGCGATGGGCTCGGTACGAGCTACTTTTCGTCTGGATTCCCTGGGGAAAAATGGCGACGTCGCCTTCATCTCCATGCGCGGCTCGATGTCACGCATCAATACGCGGGGCGCCGCGCCCGCGGGGCCTGGCTACGGAACATCCGGACAGCTCTCCGGAAGCATTCAAATCGATCGCCGGCTCGGCTGGATTACTGACTCAAAGAGCAGCATCATCGTAAGGTCGACGATCGCGTCGATTCCGAGCCGAGACGGAGCCCCTAGCCGGGGCCCCATGGAAGTGCGGACGAAAATCACGCAGTGGATAAGGGCTATGCGCGCACGATGAGACTTGTTCACCTGGCCGACATACACCTCGGATTCCGCCAGTATCAGCGGCTGACTCCTACGGGGATCAATCAGCGTGAGGCCGACGTCGGGGAGTCGCTCCAGCGAGTGATTGACGCCGTGATCGAGCTGAAACCGGATCTCGTTCTCATCGCGGGGGATGTCTTTCACACCGTTCGTCCGACTAATCCGGCGATCCTGCACGGCTTCCGGCAGTTCTCGAGACTGGTACAGGCGCTTCCCGATGCAAAGGTGGTGATGATTGCGGGCAATCATGACACGCCGCGGACGGCGGAGACGGGCTGCATCCTTCGCCTGTTCACCCAGCTCGGGATTACGGTTGTCGACGGTAAATCGAGCCGCGTCTCGGTTCCCGATCTCGACCTGATGATCCTGGCGGTGCCCGATATGGCGTTGGACAGAGCTCGCCTCGAGCCAGATCCCACCGCGAAATACAACATCCTTCTTCTTCATGGTGAGATCGAGGGAGTTTTGCCCAGGTTCGGGCGGGAGCTCGAGCGCGCCTCGATGGAGATCTCGCAGAAAGAGCTCGGCGCGGAGAAGTGGGATTACGTCGCCCTCGGGCATTATCACGTGTACAGGCACATCTCAGCGAACGCGTACTACTCGGGCTCGCTGGACTACACGAGCACGAATCCATGGGGCGAGCTGGCGGAAGAGCGCGAAACGGGAATAGGCGGGAAGGGGATAATCGAATACGACCTGGCGACGCAGACCCACAAATTCCATCCCCTGCCGCCGACGCGCCCGTGGGTGGATCTCGCGCCGCTTTCGGGCTCCGGTCTCTCGCCCGTGGCGCTCGACGAGGCAATTCGCGACTCACTCGAAAACTGCGACGGGGGCATCGATCAGAAAATCGTGCGTCTCGTCGTCCGCGACGTGCCGAGGCACATCCTGCGTGATCTCGATCACAAGGCGCTGAGGGAGTACAAGCGCAGAGCGCTGCACTTTCATCTCGACACGCGTGAAGCCGCGCGGCCTGAAAGTGGCCAGGGCGCACCGGGACGCCGCGCGTCGCTCGCCGACACCGTTCGCGACAAGCTGCGCTCTCGTGTTCTCACCGAGAACATCAATCGCGAACAGCTCGTCGAGCTGGGGCTGCACTACCTGCGCGAAGCCGACGCGCTTGCCGGACCGGCCGAAGAGGAAGCGAGCACGTGAGACTCAACAGTCTCAGCCTCACCAACTTCCGCCAGCACGCCAGGACCGAAATCAACTTCGAGACCGGCCTCACGGGGATCATCGGCCCCAATGGCGCGGGCAAGACCACGATCCTCGAGGCGATCGCGTGGGCGCTCTATGGAAACGCGGCGATCCGCGGCAACCGCGACTCGATTCGTTTCATGGGCGCTGGGGCGCGCGCGCCCGTCGAAGTGCAGCTCGATTTCGAGCTCGGCAATCACCGCTATCGCGTGTGTCGCGGGCTCACGAGCGCCGAGGTCTATCTTGACGGCGCGGACACGCCTATCGCGAACACGATCTCCGCCGTCACCGAGCTGCTGCAACGCAGGCTCGGCATGTCGCTGTCGGAATTCTTTCACACCTATTTCACGGGACAGAAAGAGCTGGCTGTGATGGCGACGATGACGCCGGCCAAGCGAGGCCAGTTCCTCTCTCGCGTGCTCGGCTACGAGAAGCTGCGGATAGCGCAGGAGCTGACGCGCGAAAAGCGGAATCGCGTGCGGGCGTCGATCGAGGGTATGCAGCGGGGAATGCCGGATCCCGAGATGGTGCTCCGCTCGCTCGCCGAGGCGGCGTCCCGCAGGGAGGAAGCAGAGGCGCGTGCCCAGCATGCAGCGCACCGCGGAGCTGTTCGCGCGCGCGAGATGATGGCGATCGAGCCGCGTTGGGAGATGGTGCAGCGGCAGCGTGAGCAGTCGGCGCAGCTGCTGACGCAGATCACGGTGGCGGAGGAGAAGGAAGCCGCGCTGCACCGCGACGCCGAGCGCATCACGCGTGAGCTGGAAGGCGTCAAAGTGGCGCGCGGGCAGCTCGACACGCTCCGCGATAGCATCGAGCCACTCTTCGCGCTCAACGTCGAACTGCAGGCGCTCAACACGCTCTATCGCGAGGAGGGTCGCCGAAAAACTCTTCTCGAAGCGGAATCGGCGCTGCGCGAAGAGCTCGGCCGGCTGGAGGAGCGTCACTCCAAGATCGAGCGCGCTCCCGCGCTGGAGGAGGAGGCGACGCTCGAGCTGGAGAAGAAGAGAGTCGATCTCGAAGATGCGCAGGGACTGCTCGAGGCGAGGCGGACCGAATGGGTCCGGGACCGCCAGGAAGCACAGACCAAGCGTGAAGCGCTGCGCGCGCAATTCACCGAGCTCAGGCACCAGCGCGATCGCGTCATCTCGCTCGGCGAGAACGGCGCGTGCCCAACCTGCAGCCGTCCGCTTGGCGGAAGCCTGCACACGGTTGTAGAGCACCTCGACGAGCTTGTCGAGACCGTCAACGTCGATGGCAACTATTACAAGGCGCGCGTCGAGCAGCTGGAACAGATGCCGGGCGATGTTCGCGATCTCGACGAGAAGCGCCGGGCGCTGATGCTCGAAGTTGGAACGCTCGAGCGGAGACTCGCCAAGGTGCAGCTCGCGGTGCTGGAGCTGGGAACGATCGTGCGCGAGATCGCCGGCAAGCAGCAGCGGCAGATCCAGATGAAACGCGACATCTCGCGCATTCCACCGGGGTACGATGCCGCGCGGCACGCTGAAGTGATCGCCGAAGTCGAGAGGCTGACCCCGATGGAGGTGGAAGTCGGACGCTTCCAGGCGATGATCGAGCGCGAGCCGCAGCTGAGGCTGGAGCAGACGCGCATCGCGCAGGAAGTAATGCGCGTTCAGTCTACGCTCGGCACGCTGCGCACGCGTCGAACGCAGATCTCGTTCGCGGAAAAGGATTTCAACGAGCTCAAGGCCGACTACGACCGCGTACGCGCGGAGCTCCAGGAGTCGAAGGTCGCGGCGGCGCGCGCGCAGGAGCAGGTGTCGAGCGCGGCCACCGCGGTCGCCGCGGCGCAGGATGCGGCAGAGGATCTGAAGAAGAAAGTCGCCGAGCTGGAAGGGATGCAGACCGACCGGCGGATGCACGACGAGCTCGACCGCGCGTTCTCGGATCTACGAACGGATCTCAACTTCCAGCTGCGGCCCGAGCTGTCGGAGCTCGCGAGCGCATTTCTCAGCGAGCTTACCGACGCGCGGTACACGGAGCTCGAGCTCGACGATCAGTACAACATCGTGATACTCGAGGATGGGATTCCCAAGCCGGTGCTCTCGGGCGGAGAGGAAGACCTCGCCAATCTCGTGCTGCGCCTCGCCATCTCGCAGATGATCGCCGAGCGCGCGGGCCAGAATTTTTCGCTGCTCATTCTCGACGAGGTGTTCGGATCGCTCGACGAGGCGCGCCGCTTCAACGTCGTCGAGCTGCTGCGCGGGTTGCACGATCGGTTCGAGCAGGTGATTCTCATCACGCACATCGAGCCGGTGCGCGAGGGCCTCGACCGGGTGATCTCGGTGAGCTACGATCCCGATCAGGGATGTTCGGTCGTGACGCTGAGCGACCACGACGATGTCGAGCGGGATGGCGAGCGCGAGACCTTCGCGGAGGAGCGGCCTGCGAGGGCGCGGAGGCTGGGGGCAGGGGATATGGTCGAGAGCGCCGAAGCAGGCGCGGGAGCAGGGGCCTGATGGCGTTCGCGCGCAACTGGAGAAGCCCGTGGGTGTCCGAGAACCCGGAACGCGTGAGCGTTCGGGAGATCCCGTCGCTCAACGCGGTCTTCAGCGAAGCGTTCACGGAGCGCTATCGCAAGGACGGCATGGTCGGCGTGAGAGTGCCGCACCTGAATCCAGCCATCTGGAAGTTCGCGATCACCGACGCCGAGGATGGCGCGATGATCTGGCGGAACGCGCGCGACGGAATCGCGGCGTTCAACATGGTGCACCATTCGGGCATCGAAGGCTGGATGGGCCCGCTGGCGGTCCACCCCGATTTCCAGGGACAGGGACTGGGGAAAATGATTGTTTCGTCGGGCGTCGAATGGCTGAAGGCGAGGGGCGCGAAGGTGATCGGGCTCGAGACGATGCCGCGCACCATGGACAATGTCGGTTTTTACTCGTCGCTCGGTTTTAATCCGGGGCATCTCACGGTGACGATCACGCTCGAGGCGGCGCGGAGCGGAATCCAGTCCACGCTGATGTCGTCGCTGGGAGCGCACGAGCGTGTGCTGGCGCTGCGTCAGTGCCGGCAGCTGCTCGAGCAGATCGCGCCGGGATACGACTTCACGCGCGAGATGGTTCTCACCGGCCAGCACGAGCTCGGCGATACGGTTTTCGTGCGGAAGGGGAATGAGATCGTGTCGTTCGCGGTCTGTCACTCGGCTCCGCTGGTGGAGGGGCGCGCGACGGAGGAGATGCGGGTTCTCAAGATGGTCGCGCGCGGCGAGGCGGAATTCGACCAGCTGGTGACGCAGCTCTGTGCCTACGCGCGGACCAAGGGCGGGCGCAGAGTGGCGATCAGAGTGCAGGGGCAGTACACCAATGTGTACAGGCGTCTGATGGCGCGGGGAGCACGAGTCAGGTGGACCGATCTGAGAATGTCGGTTCACGACTATCCGGAGTCTCAGCCCGCGAGCGGCGGGATAGTCTTGTCGAACTGGGAGATCTGATGGCCACGGCAACTCGTAGAAAATCAACGTCAAAAACGCGGAGCAAGACCAGGAAAGCCGCGCAGGAAGCGATCGTCCTCGTCGGGACGATGAAGGGCGCGTTCATCCTGCGCTCCGATAAATCGCGCAAGAAGTGGCGGATGGACGGCCCGCATTTCAAGGGCGAGGCCGTGTACGCGCTGCTGCACGACACGCGCGGTGGCCGCTCGCGGACGTACGCGGCCGCGAACAGCATGCACTGGGGTCCGACGCTCAGAGTGAGCGACGACCTCGGCGCGACCTGGAGCGCGCCCGCGGATCACGCCGTGCGGTTTCCGGCGGACGCTGGTCGCGCGGTTGCGCAGATCTGGCAGATTGCGGCCGGACGACCGACGGAGCCCGACGTTCTGTACTGTGGCGTCGAGCCCTCGGCGCTCTTCGAGTCGCGCGACGGCGGAGAGAGCTGGCAGCCGAACAAGGGTCTGCTCAACCACGAGCATCAACCGAAGTGGCAGCCGGGCGGTGGCGGACTTTGTCTGCACACGATCGTCTTCGATCCGCAGAACAAGCAGCGGATGCTGGTCGCGATGTCCACAGGCGGCGTCTATCGCTCCGACGACGGCGGCAAGAGCTGGCGCGCGCGCAACGCCGGCGTGCGCGCGCAGTTCATGCCCGAGGAGCACAGATACCCCGAGTTCGGCCAGTGCGTGCACAAAGTGGTTCATCATCCAGGCCGTCCGGGACGACTGTTCCTCCAGAACCACTGGGGCCTGTACAGGAGCGACGACTGGGGCGACTCGTGGCACGACATAGCGAACGGAGTGCCATCCGATTTCGGATTCGCGATGCAGATGCACCCGCACGATCCGGACACCGTGTACATCGTGCCGATCGAGGCGGATGTGTTCCGCGCCACGCCCGAGGCGAAGCTGCGGGTGTATCGGACGAGGAACGCGGGCCAGAGCTGGCAGCCGCTCACCAAAGGATTACCGCAGCACGATGCTTACGAGAACGTCCTTCGCGACGCGCTCGCGGCCGACTCATTCGACCCGGCTGGAATCTATTTTGGGACGAGGAGCGGGAAGCTGTTCGGCTCCCGCGACGAGGGCGCGTCGTGGACGGAGCTGGCGGACGGACTTCCTCCGATCGTGTGCGTGAAGACAGGAATGGTGGGGGCGGGGGCAGCGTGATAACACTCGAGCTGCCGAACGTGCTCTGCTCGCAGAACGGCGAGCGATCATCTGTATTGGTAGACGACACGTGCAGGACAGTCGGCGACGCGCTCCGAGCGCTGAGCGGCAGATCGCCTGGAGCGCACGACCGGATCATGGACGAGCGCGGGAACGTGCGGCGGCACGTCAATGTTTTCGTGAACGGCGAGAACATCCGCTTTCTGAACGGGTTGAGCACGCCGGTCGAGGGCAATGCGACGATCACCGTGATCGCCGCCGTCAGCGGGGGATGAGCAAAGCCGATGGCGGTCGCGGCCGCATCCCCACCGTCCGCGACGCCACCGCCGCGACGCCACCGCCGCAACGCGATATTTCTTGACGGGTTCAGCGCCGAGTCCTACGTTCGAGTCGTAAGGAGCTAAGGCTCCAGGATCGTTCTCCTCTCTCGCCTTCCCGATATGCAAAGACGCGAAGCCGTCCGATTCCTCGGCGCTGCCCTGGCGCTGCCATTTCTTCCACGCGGCTCCGAAGCTGCCATGCGGCTCGGCGAGCAGCTCCACGCGCGACTGGGAGAAGTCCCCTTTCGGGCGTTCAATTCCGCGCAGCAGGCGCTCGTCACCAATATCGCGGAGATGATCATTCCCGAGACGGACGCGCCGGGAGCGACGAGCGTGAGGGTGCCGGAGTTCATCGACCTGATACTCACGGAGCGGGCGACCGACGAAGAGCGCACGGCATTGCTGGCGGGGCTTGCGGACATCGATGTGCGCGCGTCGGCAATGGGGCAGCCGCGATTCGTCGATCTCGCCCCCGCGCGCAGGACGGAGCTTCTCACCGCGCTCGATGGTGCGAAAGAGGACGACAAGAGCGGAGCTGTGACGACGTTCCGCCGCCTCAAGGCGCTCACGGTCTACGGCTACTTCACATCGAAGCCAGTGCAGCAGGACATTCTCAAGACGCAGATGTTCTTCAACGGCTACGACGGCAACGTCCCATTCACGCCGAGGGTCTGACCATGGCTGATACGTACGATGCGATCGTCGTGGGCTCGGGGATCTCCGGCGGCTGGGCGGCGAAGGAGCTGACCGAGCACGGTCTCAAGACGATAGTTCTCGAGGCGGGCCGTCCGATCGATCCGGCGGTGGATTACGTCGAGCACGTGATGCCGTTCGAGAAGCGATACCGCGGAATGGGAAATCGAAATCAGCTCGAGCGATATCAACCGATTCAGAGCCAGTGCGGCGCGTGCGACGAGTACGCGAGCAAGTTCTTTGTCAACGATCTCGACAATCCATACTCGACTCCCGAGGGCAAGCCGTTCTCGTGGATACGCGGGCGGCAGGTCGGCGGGAAGTCGATCATGTGGGGCCGCTGCGTGTTCCGCTGGAGCGATCTCGACTACGAGGCGAACGCAAAGGAAGGCGTCGCGGTCGACTGGCCGATTCGCTACAAGGATATGGCGCCGTGGTGGAGCTACGTCGAGAAGTTCGTCGGCGTCCAGGGAAAGCACGAAGGCCTGGCGCATCTCCCCGACGGCGAATTCCTGAAGCCGTGGCCGATGAACGCGGCCGAGCAGAAGGGGCGCGAAGTCCTCCAAACGAAATTTGGCGGCGAGCGGCTCATCACCAACATGCGCCTCGCGGTGATCACCGAGGATCACCTCGGCCGACAGAAGTGCCATTTGTGCGGAAACTGTTATCGCGGGTGCGTGACGCTGTCGTACTTCAGCAGCCTCAACGCTACGCTGCCCGCGGCGAGAAAGACGGGAAATCTGACGCTGCGGCCATTCAGCGTCGTGCACAGCGTGATTTACGATCCGCGCACGAAGCGGGCGACCGGCGTCCGCGTTGTGGACGGGAACACCAGGGAGATGTTCGACGTCAAGGCGAAGGTGATCTTCCTTTGCGCGTCGGCGCTCGAGTCCACGCGCATCATGCTCAACTCTGCCACCGGGGAATTTCCAACCGGACTCGGCAACACCAGCGGAGAGCTGGGCCACAACCTGATGGATCACATCATGGGTGGCGGCGCGACGGGGACTCTCCCCTGGGCGAAAGACCGTCGAGAAGTCGGGAGGCGGCCCGATGCGATCTACGTCCCGCGTTTCAGGAACGTGAAGACGAAGCACCCCGATTTCCACCGCGGCTACGGTTTTGAGGGACGGGCCGAGCGTGCTGGTTGGGAGCGCGGGTCGTACGGGAAGGGGTTTGGCGCGGGTTTCAAGAAATCACTCATCGGCGATCTTGGGCCGTGGCAGATGTCGTTCGACGGATTCGGCGAGATGCTGCCGCGCCACGAGAACTACATCTCGATCGATCCGCATCTCGTGGATGCGTGGGGGATTCCGGCGCTCCACATGAACTGCGCGTACAGCGACAACGAGCTGAAGATGCAGCAGGACATGGTCGTGACGGCGACCGAGATGCTGGACGCGATGGGTGCGACGGACATCACGACGTTCAAGGAGAACAACGCGCCGGGCCTGGTGATTCACGAGACGGGGACGGCGCGGATGGGGCGTGATCCGAAGACGTCGGTCTTGAACGCGCACAACCAGGTGTGGGATGTGCCGAACGTCTTCATGACGGACGGAGCGTGCATGACGTCGAACGCGAATCAGAACCCGAGCATCACGTACATGGCGTTAACGGCGCGGGCGGTGGCTTACGCGGTGGGGCAGATGAAGCGGCGGGAGCTGTAGCTGGCTGCGATCAAGTCATCGCTTGCTCCGTGGCTAACCGTGCGCAACGGAGCGCGCGCGGTCGAGTTCTACAAGGCGGCGTTTTCGGCGAATGAGATCTACCACCTGGATGATCCGGGTGGTGGAGTGGTGTCGCGGCTGTCGATCGACGGCGGCGAGTTCTGGGTGAGCGGAGAGTCATCCGATTCTGGGGCGACTCCATCTGGTTCTTCAGTAGACCCGACTGTGCGAATGATCTGGACGGTGGCCGATCCTGACTCGGCGTTTCGGCGGGCGTTGGATGCTGGAGCGTCGGAGATTTTTCCGGTGACGGAGGAGTATGGGTGGCGAGTGGGGCGCCTGGTTGATCCGTTCGGGCATCATTGGGAGATAGGGCGTCAGCTCGAGTGAGAGTGCGATGACCTCAAAGGTTGCTCTTCAAACGATCCTCTGGCTCTCGGAGAGTTTCGCGCGTTGTTATACTGCGAGCCGCTCGCGAGATAACCCTTTCTCGGCTCAACGCGGTTGTCGCGTAAGATCTCATCGTCAAAGGAGTTATGCTTCTCATTGATTCTGCACGCTCGCATCTTATCTCGCATGCGCTCGCAGGGTTTGTGATTTCTCCGCAGTATAAACACGCAGTATAATTACCAGTTAG
>JBBQFZ010000021.1:0-32427 GCA_038322455.1 Gemmatimonadales bacterium
AGTCAAATCCATACGGATCCCCAGGGAAAAGCACCGCCTATCGACGGGCTCCCGCAGAGCTTCACCGGCCACAGAATCGTCCGGCTTTCGGACTTCATTGTCACGAATCGCGAGGCAATCCTCGCCGAATGGACCGCGTTCGCGAAAACGTGCTCACCCGCCAGTGGCTCGATGGGGAAGACGGCGCTCAGCGATCACGCCGGCGAGATGCTCACCGCTATCGCCAGGGATCTGCAGACTCCCCAAGGCAAGGAAGCGCAGGCCGACAAGTCCAAGGGGCTCGCGCCGGCGTCTGGTCCCGAAGGATCCACCGCCGCGGAAAAGCACGGGAAGGGCAGGGCCGAGAGTGGGTTCTCGCTGGATGAAATGGTCGCGGAGTACCGCGCTCTGCGCGCCAGCGTCATTCGCCTCTGGACGAGGGAGAACGGTGAGATCAGATCGACCGACCTCGAGGATCTCACGCGCTTCAACGAAGCGATCGATCAGTCGCTCACCGAATCGATCACGCAGTTCACCCAGGACCTCGACCGCTCCAAGGAAATGTTTCTTGCGATACTGGGCCACGATCTCAGAACGCCGATCGGCGCGATACTTACGTCATCCACGTTCATGGTCGAGACGAAGGAGCTGGTCGAGCCGTACCTGACGCTCACGTCCCGCATAGTGAGCAGCGCCGCGCGAATGAACCAGATGGTGGGCGCGCTGCTGGATTTCACGCGCAGCCGTCTTGGCGGAGGGATTCCCATTACCCCTGCCCCGATGAACATGGGGAAGGCGGTGCACGAGGTCGTCAGCGAGATCGAGGCGGGCCACCCCGGCCGCAAGATCGAGGTCAGCGCGCGCGGCTCGCTCGAGGGCGAGTGGGATTGCGCTCGAATGAGTCAGGTTCTGACCAACCTGATCGGCAACGCGCTGGAGCACGGGTCCGAGCGGGCCGTTGTCAACATCGACGTCCTCGCGGACGAGAGGGAGCTGACGATCGCCGTCCACAACAATGGCACGGCCATTCCCGCTGAGCAGCTCGAGGGAATCTTCGTCGCAATGAAGCAGAAAGAGCCGGAGGGCGGCTCGTCCGGAAATCTTGGTCTGGGCCTGTACATTGCCGATCAGATCGTGCGCGGACATAAGGGAAGGCTGACGGTGGAGTCATCCGAGGAACGCGGCACCACCTTTACCATTCATCTGCCACGAAGGTCGTAGTGCCGGGATTCAACTTGAAGGACGCGAATCACTTTGACGAAGAAGACAGGGCTCGGTTCGAGCAAGTCCGGAACAGCATCGCGGCTCGACTGAAGAAGTCCTGCACCCACCTCCCGCCTGAAGAGTTTGCGTCGCTCGTCGAAAAGATGACAGTTGTGCAGACCGGAAAGCAGAAGCCTTAGCCGCGCAACGGCGGGACGTCTGACCACCTCTTCACGGTTCGAGTAGTTTTTTTTCACAGTCTCATGTCATCCCTGATCACCCTCGCGGAATCGCTCGGACTCGCTTACATGTCCGGCATCAGCCTGTACGCAACCGTCGCGCTACTGGGCTTCGCGTCGCATTCAGGTTGGGTGGGGCCGCTCCCGGGAGCGCTCGCCGGGTTGAATAACCCGATCGTCATCACGATCGCGACGATTTTGGCGGTGATCGAGTTCATCGCGACGCTGGTGCCTGGTATCGCGTCGTTGTGGGAAACCGCCCACACTTTTATTCGTCCGCCGGCTGCTGCGTTCCTGGCAGTCGCCGCTGCGTGGCAAGCTGATTCTTCATTGATACTTGCCGCGGGGTTGCTGGGCGGAGGGCTCGGGCTTGCTACCCACGTTACCAAGCTTGGGCTCCGCGTGGCGGTGGACGCGTCACCCGAGCCCGTTACCAACGGGATTTTGAATACCGCGGAGCTCGGTGTGCTCGCTACGCTCAGCTACTTGATATGGCATCATCCGATTATCGCGCTTGTGCTCGCGCTGTTGCTGCTTGTGCTCACCGCGCTGCTCGTCCGGATGGTGTGGAGAGCGCTGCGGAATTTGTTTCAGGGGCACTGGGGGTCGCTCTTTCGGCCGTTGCCTGCGCGAGCTGTCGAGAACGCGAAGTAGCTGTTTGGGAGCCGTCCCCTGACTGGAAATCCCACCGACCATCGGTATAATTGTCCTCCAGCCATAACCCCTGGAGCGAACATGCGGACGACGCGCGGCATCACCCTGCTTGCAACTGGCAGCCTTCTCTTGTCGGCTTGCGCCAAAACCACTCCCGCGACCGCCGATTCGTCGGCGGCGTCGAGTACCGCGACCAGCACATTCGACGAAGGCGCCGCCCGTGCGCAGATCCTCGCCGCCGATTCGGCGTTCCAGCGCGGGATGATGGCGAAGCACGCCGATTCGCTCATGGTCTACTATGACGCGGACGTGGTCTCCATGGGCGCTGGGGCCAAGCCGGTGAAGGGCACCACCGACGTGCGCGCGATGTACGACAAGGCGGTAAAGACAAACCCGCGCGATTTCACGTTCCAGAGTGACGGCGTCAATTTCTCCGCCGACCACTCGATGGCGTGGGACTATGGGACGTACACCGGAACCATGGATGGTCCAAATGGAAAGCCGGTGAAAGGGGCCGGAAATTTTCTGAATGTCTGGAAGAACGTCGGCGGGAAGTGGCTCATCGTTGCCGAAATCAGCAATTAAGAGCCCTAGCGAGCTTCCATACTGGCGCTATGGAAATGAAGGGCCGCAAAAGCCTACTTTGCGTTGCCCAACAAAGTCCCGAGTTTGCCGAGCACTTCGTCCGTGGTAGCTCCGGGCAGCGAACAGATTCGCGAGGCGCGGCGCGCCCGCCAGTCCAGATTCCGCACCTGATCGGCGAGTATGGCGCCTTGTATCGGCAATCCGGCGGGAAGGATAACCTCGAACGGATAGCCCTTTACCTGACTCGTAACGGGACACAGAATCGCGAGACCGGTTGGACCGTTGTACTGCTTCGGCGACAGCACGATCGCCGGTCGTCTGCCTGACTGTTCGTGTCCGGCTTGCGGGTCGAATGTGAGCCAGACGGCATCGCCCCGCTCGGGTACAAAGTCGTGGTGTTTTCGCGGGGGGTTCACCAGGCTTCGCCGCCGGTCTTCGTGCCCCAACGAATTTCTTCATGAAGGTTTTCGTGCGTGATCGCTATCACTAACTCATCGAGCCGCCATTCCTTTCGTGCGGGACGCACGACGATGCGCCCCCCAACGAGCGAGATATCGACTTCGCTGTTTTCCTGGAGGTCAGTCTCGATCGCGAACGGTTTGGGGATACGGATGGCCAAGCTGTTTCCCCAGCGCTGAATGGTCGTTAGCATCGCAAACCCTCGACGACATTGTATCTACAATATATATACGCACGATACGTCGGTCTGCAACACCCGAATCCCCCCGAAGTAAGCTTATCCGGCTATCGGGCCCAGAGCTGACAGCTGGCCGAGTGGGAGTCCCAAGATCCGAGGCTGTGGTTGCGAAAGATATATCTCCCGCTATATCTTCCTTCCTTAAGATATATCGCCAGCACTATCACAGGCGCTAACTGGCGCCTGACTGGCCCGATAGATCTGAATTGGAGGGGACTCACATGCACGGAAGCAATTGCGGGCCGAGGTTCGCGTGGGCGTTCGGAATGCGCCCGGAGAATTTCGGGTTTGACGCGGGCGCGTTCTGGGGAGGGCGCGGTAAATCGCGAGGCGGCCCTTTTGGTGGGTCGCGGATGTTCGACCAGGGGCACCTCAAGTTCGTGATTCTGCGTCTGCTCGAGGAAAAGCCTCGTCACGGTTACGAGATCATCAAGGAGATCGAGGAGCGTTTTGGCGGGATGTACTCCCCGAGTCCGGGGACGGTCTACCCTACTCTCACAATGCTCGAGGATCTGGGCTACGCGCGCGCTCGGCCCGAAGAAAGCGGCAAGAAGATCTACGAGATCACGGACGAGGGGCGGGCGCATTTGGCCGAGAACCAGCCTTTGATCGACGACATCTTCTCTAAGATCGCGGACTTTGCGCAGAGCATCTTCGGGGAGCCCATGATGGAGGTCCATCGCGGCTTCAAGAACATCGGGCGGGCCATTTACGCTTCGAAGAGCGCTTCCAGAACACCAGAACAAATTAAAAAGATCAAGGACATACTCGAGCGAGCCGCCAGCGAGATTGAAGCCGTTTAGCGAAACGGCAGGACAGGTGGAGGCTCAGCGACTGACTTGAATGCTTGACACGGGGTGCACCTCCTCCCACCCGTTGTGCGAATCGATGACCCATGTCCCCGTGACTCTGACATGCGCGCCCACGGCTGGTATTGCGATCGGGTTGGTGTAACCCGTGCACGCCGATTTGACCTTCTTCATGGTCGTCGGATTGGCGCACACGATCTCGACCACGAGCTCGCCGCCTTTTTTCTTGGCGTTCCGATGGTTGACCAGCGAGTCCTGTCCCGGATCTAACTTGAGCAGGAAATGCTGATCGCCGTCACGGTCGGCGTCTGATTCGCTGATCACTCCGGTCGCGCTCAGGCACGGCGCAAGCTTCTGCAGTCGGGTTGGGTTGTAGACGTGATTCCAGAGAGACGCGTCGCAGCCGACCGCCGACGACCGCGAGACCGCGACTTTCGGCGTCTCGACCTTAACCTGCGCCCTCGCCGTCTGATCGAGACTCTGCGCGCTCGTCTTGTCGTGCGAACATCCGACGACGCCCGCGAGAAGGACTGTCGAAAAACTCAACGCCGCAAAAAGGCTCGGTTGCAAGGAGGACTCTCCGATGTGTGTTACTCTAACTATACACGTTTGAGTATGGTAACAGGCCCGACGGCTACTTCGGCGCCCCCGGATTTATCGGGAGTGGCGTGGTGCTGACCGGAGCGTCGAGCGCGATGCGCCACTTTCCATTCACCTTGTGCCACACGGTGACGTAGTTGCCGGCGTCGCTCGTCTTCCCGGCCGGCGTATCGTACGACTCGGTGTACGTTCCGTACTCGATCGCCCGTGTCGGGCTGGCGACGTCGACCCACGTCGGCGTCCAGTGCACTTTGTACGCGGGAATCTTGACGATGTCGCTCCAGCCCGAACGAATCGCGCTCGAGCCCGTCATGGGCGGGACGTTGGCGAAGAGGACCACCGCGTCAGACGTCGACGTGACCTGGACGTTGAGATTCATGGACAAGCGAAAATCCATCACGTCGTTCTCGAGAACAGGCACGCCGTACAGCGCGCAGTCGGCGCCGAACTGGGCGCTGCACCCTGAAAAGTTGACGTTCTGGTGTGTAAAGGTGAGGTCGATGTTGTTCATGTCGACGCCGCGCAGCGTGGCGAACCGGAACGCGGTTCGGCTGATTCCCGCCAGCACCCGTCCGCGTCCCAGCGTCTGCGCACGCTCGGCGAAGATGGGCCCCGCCGAGGTGGATGTTTTTACCGGCATCCCTCCCTCGAAGCGGAAAGTCTCGCCGCCGCTCGTCGACCCGATGGGAATGCTGCCGATGCTCGCGCCGAGCGCGTCCGTGATGAAGGCGATGAGCGCGCCATTTTCGGCGCTCGACGACGGTATGAAGTGCAGGCCGTGAGCTTGCAGCGACGCGGGATTGTTCGGATCGCCGGAGCCTGCAAGAAAGAGGGGCTCCTGACCTGGACCGAAGATGAAGAGGTCCGATATTTTGTCGCGGAGACCCTGTGCATTCGCCGGCGATGGCAGCGTGAAGGCAGCGAGGAGGCCGACGGCGAACAGCTTGCGGATGACCCCGAGCTTTGCAGAGTGAGTCAGCATAGTTGCAGGAGGTTGGACCAACTGGATCGCTCGAGCGGGTAAATCATATCTGTCACGCTGTAGCGCGGCAAACGCCGCAAGCCTTCGGGCTAGCTCTTATCCCCACGCAGCGCGCGAACGAGCGCCCCCTTCTCGCCCGGTCGCTCATCCCCCCACAAAAGCAGCAGCGCTAGTATGCCGTACGTCGGCAGGTGTCCGACGAGCTCGCGCCACCCCAGGAAGGGGAGCGTGAGATTGAATGGGATGAGTGTGATGATGATGATGAGACGGACGTACGTACCCGCGATCAACATCAGCCCCACGAGTAATTCCACGGTGCCCGCAATCAACAAAAACTTCGTGTCGTCGATGCCTGGCAGGCCGATATACGGAAAGAAGTTGAAGTGGTGCTCCGCCAGAAACGCGAGCCCCATCGGGATGTTCCAGAGCTTTTCGGTGAACGCGACCACGGTAAGCCCGACGCCGAGCGCGATTCGCAGCACGGGCACGGCATAGGGAATTAGCGGCGACACGGGCCTGTTGAGTCTGTCGAGCGCCATGTCGAACGCGAGCGGCCCGCGCCCCGTCGCGAACAGGAAAAACGCGATGCCCAGGATCTCGGTGTGCTCTATGAGGCGGAGCGGGCCGAAGAGGAGCATCGCGGCAAACCAGGTGAGTGCCAGCGCCGCCGCGGCGGGACGCGCGAGCGCGCCGTAGATGAAGCTCAGTGCGATCGCGATCTCCACCATTCCGAGCACGCCGCCAAGCAGATTGACGGGCAGCTCGAGGTTGGGAACGAAGAGTTGCCGGCTCACGCCACTCACGAGGAGCGTGACGCCCATGTGCACGCCGATGACGAGCGGCACCCACGTAAGGAGCTTGACGTAATTCTCCCACTGCATCCCGAACGCGATCGGGCCGGGCACCACGCTTCGGCGGCCGTAGGCGCGGTAGATCACGGTTGCGACTATCGTGATTCCAAGCGCGACCGCCAACGGGACGAGGCTACCGGGCGAGCTCCACGTTTCGAATTGTACGGGGAACTTCGATTCGTCGGTGAACCATCGCTCGTGGAGGATCATTGTGACAAAAATCTACGATGGGGCTGCTGGGAGGGGCGAGATGGGCAGCTGTTACGCTATCTTTTCGATCCGGTCAGATCGAGCGCCGCGCGCACCGCGCGCGCGAGCTTCACCGCGTCATCGTTCGCCCAGAAGTGCATGAAGAAAAGATGCGGCGTCTCATCGACCATGTGACTGTGTATCGCCGTCACCTGGATCCCGCTCTGACTCAGCGCCAAAAGTACCGGATTGATCTCGCGTCCGAGTAGAACGAAGTCGCCCGTTATCGCGGCCTTCCCAGCGCCGGTGGGTTGGAAATTGATCGCCGTCGCGACACCCATCGAGGGGGCGATCTCATGCTTCTCGTCGAGAATCTTCTCGTGACGCGGGATGCTCACCTGGTACACCCCTCCGTTCGATTTGCCGCTCGCTCTCAACGCTCGGGCCACCGCCACGGTGTCGAGGTCGATGGACGTTGCGACCGGCGCCGTCGGCGGCGCAAGAGGGGTCGCCGTAAACTCGAGCGCGGTACGGATTGCCCTCGCGATTCGAGCGGGATTGCCGATGGCCCGAATGTGCATGTACATCACTCGCGGCGATTCGCCGAGCAGGTGATTGTGGAGGGCGGTCTGCTCGACGCCGTTCTGCTGGAGGCTCGCCATCACGGACTCGACCTCGCTCGAGAGCATGACCAGATCGCCCATCACCATGGCGTGATCCGAGATCCGCTGGAACGCCACCCACGATCCGAGCGCGAGTGCGGGCTTGAGCGTGACGCCGCTCAACACGACCTGGAGATCGACGCGTGGGAAACCGAATTTGACGACGCCGCCGGGATTCGGGGTGCCTTTGCGGCCAAGAGCGTCCTCGATCGCGGCGCGAGTCGCTGCCGGAAACGGCTTCTGAGCTTCCGCGGGCGAGGCCGCGAGCGCGAGAGCCAGCGCTAGCCACAGCTTTTTTCTGCGGGTGAAGGGCATGCTTCAGAGTGTGTGATGCCCAGCGTAAGCGAGCGCTGTCTCGTGGAGTCTCGAGACTGTAGGATGTCGAGAGGCTCAGAAGGCGTCAACCCAGATAGACGAACTAGCCGGGGCCAACCTCACAGTCAACCCAGATAGACGAACTAGCCGAGGCAAACCTCACATCAGTAGTAGCGCTTCTTCGCCATCCGACGCGCTTCTTCGCGCAGCTGACGCCGCATTTGCAGGACCGCCACGCGCAGCTGCGCCCGCTCACGCTCGAGGACCGCCATCTCCTCGGGCGACATCATCTGCCGGATCATTTCAGGCGAAACCATCTGGCGCATCGCTTCGGGCGTGATCATCCGCACGTGCGCGTCGACGGGCATCACCTCGCCGCCCATGTCGGGCGCAGGCGACATCTCGTCGGGAGGGGAAGGAGCGTCAGCGGGCGTAGGCGGAGTGTCGTACGCATCGGGGACCACGACATCCGTTGGCACTGCCGGCTCGGAAGGAACTGGAGCCTCATCCGATGGAGTGTCGTCCGAAGACTGCGCCTGTTCCTCGGCTGGGTCAGTCTGCTCTATCCGGATTGACCTCCACGACCCGTCCTCCGCGGCCCTCGTGTCACCGGCCGCGATGCTCGCATCTTCGGCGCTTCCGACGGGATGAAACGAAGTCAGCCCCATCACCAGCGCCGCCGACAACAACAACGCGCTCGGCCTGTACTTCGCGCGGTGCGCGACCCAGACGAATATCAGCGTAGCGCAGAGCATTCCGAAAAGGAGCGGGGAATCCAGAACCGGAGCCGACACGCGAGGGATGAACGCCGCGACCGCTTCCTGCGCGCGGACGAGAGGCGGATGGATCGTTGCATCGATCGTCCGCGCCGTGAGCGCGGCACTCGTACCGGGACGAACCGGGTGCGGGTCCAGCGGGTGACTCATCGAATGATGAGGGTTCGTCATTGGAGCGACCTCCATTTTCCACTACGCGATCGCACCCGAAAAAGTTCCGGTCGGGGGGCCGCCGCCCCAGCCAGTCACCACATAGTATAGTACTGGTTCGGGCCACATCCAGGGCGCAGATTGTGATCCTCAATTGGATGCTGCATGCGATCGCGGATGAGTCGTTCTCGAGATCAGTATCCATAGCGGAGGCGCCATGAATCATCTCGGCCGGTTCTCCATTTTGGTTTCTTCCGCCCTGCTGGAAGCCTGCGGCGCCGCGCCGGCGTCGCGCGGTCCCAGCGATAGCGTCGCTTTCGCCCCACCCTCGGCCGCAAGCAGCGCTCCCGCGGGCAAGGATTGGACGCGATTCGGCTGGGATGCCGGTCGCTCGAGCGCCGTCACCGATGCAACCGGAATCACCGCTGCCAACGTCGCGGGACTGCGGCGGACGCAAATCCAACTGGACGGAACCGTCGACGCCTCCGCGATTTACCTGCACGCCGTTCGCGCAAACGGCGGGACGCACGACGTGATCTTTGTCACCACGACTTACGGCAAGACGCTGGCAATCGACGCGGTGAATGGCGCCATCCTCTGGCGCTTCACGCCCGCCGGATACGATTCGTGGGCGGGGTCGCGCCAGGTTACGACCGCGACGCCGGTCTCGGATCCGAGTCGCGATTTCATTTACTCCGCCTCTCCCGACGGACGCATACACAAGCTCTCGGTTGCGGACGGTCACGAAGTGTGGAGCACGGCGATCACGAAGCTGCCGGCGCGCGAGAAAATCGCATCGTCGCTCAACTACCATCACGGGAAAGTGATCGCCGTCACTGGCGGCTACATAGGTGACGCCCCGCCCTATCAGGGTCACGTCGCAATTCTGGACGCGGCGAACGGTGGGCTCCTGCACGTGTGGAATTCGCTCTGCAGCGACAGGCACGAGCTCATCGATCCCGCTTCCTGCGACGAAACCCAATCTGCCATTTGGGGCCGCGCCGGGGCGGTGATCGACACGACTACGGGAGACATCTTCGTCGCCACTGGCAACGCGCGCTGGGATGGCCGAACGAATTGGGGAGACGCCGCGATCGCGCTCGACTCGACCGCCACGCGCATTCTCGACAACTACACTCCCACCAACACCGACGAATTGAACTCGCGCGACGCCGACCTCGGCTCCACCTCTCCCGCACTGCTCGGCGGCGGCTACATCGTGCAGGGGGGCAAGGATGGCTGGATTCGTCTTCTGCAATTCGGCCGTACGCGCGGCGCCGCGGGCCGGCGTGGAGGGGAAGTGCAGCTGGTCCGCACTCCATCGGGAACGGATCTCTTCACCGCTCCGGCGGTCGCGCACACGAACGGTGCAACCTGGCTTTTTGCCGCCGACAACGGCGGGACAGCAGCGTGGACCCTCACCGGTGGTCGGCTCCAGGAGAAGTGGAAAAACGGCAATGGCGGAACAAGCCCGCTGGTCGCCGGAGGCCTGCTGTACGTTTACGATCCCGGTGGGTATCTGCGCGTTTACGAGCCCGACACGGGAAGGCAGATCGCCAAGCTGGTCGCCGGAAGCGGACACTGGAACAGTCCCATCGTCGTGGCCGGAATTATCGTGCTGCCGGAAGGAGACTCGAACCGACATCAAACAAGCGGAGTCCTCGACATCTGGCGGGCGCAATGAGACACTGTAAAAACAGCGAAGGGCCCGCCGCTCCTGCACGTCGGCACCATTACCATTCACGTACTTCCCATCACACATAAAAAAATGACACAAGCCAGAGCAGCCGCGCCTCTTGACAAGACCAGCCCATTTACGCTCCTCTTCCACGACGCAAAGTCTGAGCTGGCGACCACGCGACGCGTTTTGGAGCGCGTCCCGGACGGCAACGATGACTGGCGCCCGCACGCGAAGTCGTCGTCACTCGCCAACCTTGCCACGCACGTCACTCAACTGGCCGGTTTCGGCATCGCGATGCTGACGACGGACGAGTTCGACGCTCTTAACCGGCGCCCGGACCCGAAGGTGACCAGCAACGCCGAACGACTGAAGATGTTCGACGGCATGAGCGCGGAGTTTCAGTCCTTGCTCGAGAAGCTGACCTGGGATCGGGCGGCGTCGCCATGGCGCTTCCGCGCCGGCGACCACGTCATCGCCGAGGGACCGAGGGCGCAGCTCATTCGCTCAGCGGTAATTACACATATGGCCCACCATCGCGCGCAGCTTGGCGTCTATCTGCGTCTGCTTGGGATTCCGGTTCCGAGCACGTTCGGTCCGACTGCCGACGAGCCAATGGGATCGAAATGAATCACCGCGCTCTTCTTCTCGCGAGCAGCGCGCTGATCGTCGCGTGCGCCCCTGCTCCTGCACCGACGACTGCACCGATGCCGCAGCCGCAGGTCACGCCCTTCTCTGTTCAATTCGATCGCCCCAGTACGGGCGCGCTCTACATGCCACGTGACGTCAAAGCCGCGTTCAGGAAGGGAACGCGATCTCCAGACGGCAGGCCCGGCCCCGCCTACTGGCAGAATCGCGGACGCTACAACATCGCAATCACCGCGCTTCCTCCCGACAGAACGATTCGAGGAAACGAGCAGATCACCTACTTCAACAACAGTCCGGATACGCTGCGCAATCCGGTGATCAAGCTGTTCATGAACATCCACAAGCCTGGCGCACCACGCGCGGGGGGCGCGTCTCCGGATTATCTCACGTCCGGCGTTCATATCGATACCGTGATCGTCAATGGGCAGCCAACTCCCTGGCAGGGAGTCGAAAACGCCTTCACCAACTCCCGGCTCAGGCTTTCCACGCCGCTTCTTCCGCACGACTCGGTGCGCCTCGCTTTCAGGTGGCACTTCGACATCTCCAAGGAGAGCGGGCGCGAAGGGATGATCGATTCGACCACCTGGTACCTGGCCTACTTCTACCCGCGCGTCGCCGTGTTCGACGATTACAACGGCTGGGACAACATGAACTTCACCGACATGCAGGAGTTCTACAGCGACTTCAACGACTACGACGTGTCGCTGACGGTCCCGCGCAACTACGTGGTGTGGGGCACGGGCACACTGCTCAATCCGAATGACTTGCTCCAGCCCGCGCAGCTCGATCGCTTCAACCGCTCGATGACGTCGGACACGACGATCCATATCGCCACGCTTGGTGAGATGAACGCCAACAGGGTGACGACGCAGTCAGCGACGAACACCTGGCGCTTTCGGGCGACCAACATTCCCGACATGGCTTTCAATCTCAGCAACCACTACGTGTGGGATGGCGCGAGCGTCGTCGTTGACGATGCCACGCACCGGCGGGCGAGTGTGCAGGCGGCGTACAACGACACGGCGACGGACTTTCGCCAGATGGTGCGATACGGCCGTCACGCACTCGAGTGGTTCTCACACAACTGGCCCGGCGTTCCGTACCCGTACGAGAAGTCCACGATCGTCGAGGGCTTCGCGGGGATGGAGTATCCGATGATGGTGAACGACGAGAGCTACGCCGACACCGTGTTCTCGCGGTTTGTCGCGGAGCACGAGATCGCGCACACGTATTTCCCGTTTTACATGGGAATCAACGAAACACGCTACGCGATGATGGACGAGGGCTGGGCAACGACGCTCGAGTATCTGATCGGCACAGTCGACCTCGGAAAGGAGCGAGCCACCGGCGCCTTCCAGCAGTTCCGCGTGAATGGATGGAGCAACAATCCGAGCGCGAACGAGGATCTGCCGATAATCACCCCCGCTGACGGACTGAGCGGCAGCTCCTATGGTGACAACGCGTACGGCAAGCCCGCGCTCGGCTATCTCGCCCTCAAGGATCTGCTGGGCGACGCCGCGTTCGGCACAGCGCTCCACGGCTACATGGACCGGTGGCACGGCAAGCACCCGATCCCATGGGATTTCTTCAACTCCTTCAACGATCTCACGGGGCGGAATCTGAACTGGTTCTGGAACGCCTGGTACTTCAGCGACAACTACATCGATCTCGCGTTGAACGGCGTGACGAAGACCGGCAGCGGCTACACGGTGGTCATCGACAACATCGGCGGGATGCCGGCGCCAGTGGATCTGCAGGCGAGCTACACGGATGGAACCAGCGACACGATCCACGAGACGCCGACTATCTGGGCGGCGAATCAGAAGAGGGCCACCGTCGCGATCGGCACAAACAAAACGCTCAAGACGCTCACGCTCAACGGCGGAATCTGGATGGATGCCGATCCAATCAACAACAACTGGACGCAGCGCTAGAGGAAAACCCGGCTAGGCGGCCGAGTGGATGATCGCCTGGTCGAGGACGGAGCGCACTGATTGGGCGAGCTGCTCCGGCGTGAACGGCTTCTGCAAAAATGCCGTCTCGCCGCGCTGCACGCCGCGGCGGAGGACTTCGTCGTCCGTATAGCCCGACATGAACAGGCACCCCATTGTGGGGCGCACATCGAGGAGTCGCTCCACGAGTTCCCGGCCGTTCATGCCCGGCATCACGACGTCGGTTATCACGGCGTCGATGTGCACCGAAGGGTCGGACGCGATCGCCAGGCCTGCGGCGCCGGTGTCAGCCACGTGCACGGTATACCCGCGTCCCGTGAGCACGCGGGCGACGAGAGATCGCAGATTGGCGTCGTCTTCGACCACCAGGATCGTCTCCGCTCCCCGGGAAGACTCATTTACCGGCGCAACTTCGCCTTGTGGCGCATCGCTCTGGACGAAGCGGGGGAAGTAAAGCTTGAAAGTGCTCCCCTTTCCCAGCTCCGAATCGACGTAGATCTCTCCCCCCGATTGCTCTACGATTCCGTAGACCGTTGAAAGGCCCAGTCCGGTCCCGCGGCCCGGCGCTTTCGTCGTGAAGAACGGCTCGAAGAGCCGCTGTCGAACTTCGGCAGTCATTCCCTCCCCGGTGTCGGTGACGGAGAGGACCACATACGGCCCCCCGCTGGCTGGAGCCGCCGCGCCAGGTTCGGAAGACGCTTCCGCGTTCGACGTTGTGATGCAGACGCGACCGCCCGCGGAAATCGCATCGCGCGCGTTGACGATGAGATTCATCAGGATCTGCTCGAGCTGGCCGGGGTCCGCGTTGATCGTGGCGAGGTCCGGCGCGAGGGAGGTGTGGAGCTCGATGTCCTCGCCGATGATCCGTCGCAGCATTTTTTCCACGTCGCCGATGACGGCGTTCATGTTCATCACTCGCGGCTGGAGCACCTGCTGCCGGCTGAACGCAAGGAGCTGCCGGGTGAGACCAGCGGCTCGATCCGCGGCCGCTGTTATCTCCTGAACATCCTGGCGGCTCTCGTCCTGCGCATCAAGGCGCTCCAGAAGCATCGAGCCGTAGCTCATGATCACGGTGAGGAGATTGTTGAAGTCGTGGGCGACGCCGCCGGCCAGCTGACCGACCGCTTCCATCTTGGACGCCTGGCGAAGCTGGCCTTCGAGCGATCTCTTCTCCGTGACGTCGCTGAACGCGAGCACCGCGGCCACGATTGTTCCCTCGCTGTTCACGATGGGTGCGCCCTGCACGCTGAGCGAAACCACGCGTCCTCCTTCCCGCACCTCACAGTCCTCAATGGAGATCGCCTCGCCGCGGAGAGCCCTGGCGATTGGATTGCGCTCCACCGGATAGAGCTGGTTGGTGCCTGCGACGTACGTCTGATAGACTCTGGCCTGGTCGGTCACCGGGGCATCCGGCGAGACGCCCTTGCCGAGGATCTGTTGCGCGGCGGCGTTGGCGAAGATGATGTGGCCTTCGTTATCCGACACGAGAATGCCCAGCGGCAGGGCCTCCAGAATCTGCGTCAGGCGGCGTTCGTTGGCGTGTAGATCGCCCTCGGCTTTGACTCGATCGGTGATGTCCTCCAGGGCGCCTTCGTAGAGTATCACAGAGCCATCGGTGTCCCGCTTCACGTGAGTGGTGTCTCTCGTCCAGATCACTGTACCGTCCTTGCGCGCCAATCGAACGTCGACGTCGAGCACGTCGACTTCGTTGGTCTGCTGAGCAAGCCATTGCTCGCGTCCCGCGGGATCCACGTAGAGTGAGTTTGCGGGAATCGCCAGCAGTGCTTCACGGTCAGGGTACCCGAGCATCGAGACCATCGCCGGATTGACGTCGAGAAGGCCACCTTCGGGAGTGCTCGTGTACAATCCAATCGGGCTGTTCTCGAACAGCTCGCGATAGCGCTTCTCGCCTTCGCGCAATGCTGTCTCCGTCCGCTTGCGCTCGGTGAGATCGCGGACGAACGCGCTAAAGGCCCACTGCTCGCTCAGCTTCGTGGGCGAGATGGCGAGCTCCACCGGGAATTCGCGACCCTGGCGATCGAGAGCGCTGATCTCAATGCGCTTGTTGAGGACGGGTCCCTCGCCGGAGGCGAGGAATTTTTTCAGACCGCTCTCATGGCGCTCGCGGTAGCGCTCGGGAATTATCGTCTCCGACATCCGTCGTCCAAGCGCTTCGGTAGCGGACCATCCGAACATTCTCTCTGCCTGCGGGTTCCAGTCGGTGATTACGCCCGATTCGCTCATGGTGATTACGGCGTCGAGGGCGTTATCCAGAATCAGGCGCGTGCGCTGCTCGCTCAGGCGGAGCGCCTCTTCGGCGCGCTTAGTCTCCGTGACGTCAATCACGAGAGCAAGACAGGCCGAGTGACCGTCGAAGGCGATCTGATGCGAGGCCGCAACGACGTCTATTATCGTTCCGTCTTTCTTCCGGTGCTTGCCTTCCCACGATGGTGTGGCGATGCGGCTACTAGGGAGCGGAGTGGCTGAAGCCTCTCGCTCCTTCCCGGGCCCGACCCGCACATCATTGCGAGTCATCGAGAGGAATTCGGCTCGCGTGTACCCGTACCAGCGGATTGCGGCCTCATTGACGGCCAGAAATTCGCGGGTCTTATCGTCGTAAACCCACATCGTATTGGGGTTGTGATCGAACAGGAGTCGGTACTGCTCTTCGCTCTTTTGTGTTTCGAGAGCTTGTTCTCGCAGCTGGTCGACCATGTCACGCGCCGCGTATTTGTTGCGCTGCAGCACACCGCCAGTGACGGCAAGAACGATCGTTAGAAGGCCACCCACAGTCACGACCTCGTCCAGATTTGCAGGGCTGAGCATGAGGGCGTTTCCGGGATCGTTGCCGGCACCCGGAAGAAACTGGGTCGCGGCCATTGCGGCGTAGTGCGTTCCCGCGATTGCGACGCCCAGCGTGATCGCGCCGGCGACCTTGAAGAGCGCGCCTTTCACCGTGATGTCGTCTGAAGCGCTCGTCGTGAGCCAGAACGCGAGCAGCGATCCCACGGCCGCAATCAATACCGAGATTGCAACGGTGGATTGTTCGTAGGTGATGCTGGTCTCGATACGGATCGATGCAATACCGGCATAGACCATTCCGACGATTGCCGCTGCCATCACGAGCGCGGCCGGCACGTTTATCCTCCAGCCTGACTTGGGCCTATTGACAACGGCAAGCGCGGCGGCCGACAGCGCGATTGCGATCATCGCTGCCAGAAGCAACATGGGGATGTAGTACCGGACGGATCCCGGGTAGTCGAACGCGAGCAGGCCTATCACGTGCGCGCTCCACATTCCGACGCCCATCGTGAGTGCACCGCCGGCCAGCCACCAGATGCGCGACGCGCCCGATTCGGTGCGCGAGCGGCCAGCGAAGTTGAATCCGGTAAAGGATGCAAACATCGCCACTATTACCGAGAGGACGATAAGGCTCGCGTCGTAATAGAGTGGCAAATTGTTTGCCCTGGTGGGCGGCCTCCAGGTCTCTCATCAGGGAGACAGGGGAGGGGCTGTGTGATCCCCCCAAAGAGCGGAGCGGGCTGGGGACTGCTCTTTACGTGCACAAAGCATGCACGGCTAAGCGCTCGGTAAATACCCTGTTGTTCGGCCCGAGTTGTTCGCTTTACAGAGGCAACAACGACTGCAGCTGCAGTCGCGTTGCCTTACCGATTCAGCCAGTACGAAACCTTGACGAGGAATGTGTTCGCCGGGTGCAACCGGAACAGATCGCTCACATCGCCCTGAAATTTGTTGAAACCCTCTGCACCAACGACTCCCTGCCGCCCCTGATTCCATACTACGAACAGCGTCGAGCCGGGATTGTATTCCCAACGATAGACCACGTTCGACTGGAGCTGCTTGAAGTTGAATCCGCCCGGATCGCTCGTGACGGCGGTGTTCAGGTACGGCGCGTAGCGATCGTCGTACGCCGCGGCTCGTGGAGTCGCTGAAAGCTCGCCTTCTCGCTGGCAAGATTGGCGCTCAGCTAAATGCCCGCGTAAATGTGTCGAGCATCCAGCCTTCAGGCTGTAGATTCAGACATGTCCTATGACGTAGTCACCGCGGGCTTTCCGGCGTGGCTTCTGAACCGCCGCAAGGTGGATAAGACCGGCCAGGCATTCGTCACCGATCAACGTGCGGGAGTGAAATGAGCGTTCAGGAATCTCCAATGACGGAAGCGCTGCGCCGCTGGCGCATAATTCCAGTCATCATCATCGAAGACCAGAAGAACGCCGGCCCACTCGCGGACGCGCTGCTCGCCGGCGGACTCCCGATCGCGGAGATCACGCTGCGCACCAAAAGCGCGCTCGAATCGCTGCGCCGCATCAAGGACGAACAGCCGGAGATGTTCGCGGGCGCGGGAACCGTTCTCAACGTCGCACAGGCGAAACAGGCGCGCGAGGCCGGCGCGGAGTTCGTGGTCTCACCCGGCTTCAACCGCGCGGTGGTCGACTACTGCCTCGAGCACGAGATGCCGGTTTATCCCGGCGTGGCGACTGCTACCGAGATCGAAGCCGCGCTCGAGTCCGGACTCACGCTTCTAAAGCTCTGGCCCATCGAGACACTCGGCGGTGTCCCCTACCTGAACCTGCTGGCGGGTCCGTTCGGCGGCGTCGAGTTCAACCCGAGTGGCGGCGTAACTGCGACGAACTTCACAAGCTACCTCACGCTCAGGAACGTCGTCGCGGTGGGCGGCAACTGGATGGCGCCCCCCGAGTGGATCGCCGCTGGACAGTTCGACCGCATCCGGGAGATCGTGCGCCAGGCGGTGACGCGCGTCGCCGGTCTCACCCAGATCACGTCAACGCGAGCAACCGCATCGAAACCGGCCGCACCGCTAACCGGGACGGAAAGCCGCATACTATAAGAGGAGTGCATCCGCGACTCATTCCGAGCCTCGCCTTCACTTCACCGCGACATCGACGGTATAGCCATCCTTTGCGAGCAGCATCGTGAGGAGCTGGACCGCACTCTCGTTCGCGTGGCGTATGAGTTCCATCTGCGTACCAGCCGCGGTGAGCTGCGCCCTCGCCTGGCTCTGAATCGCATCGCGGTCTTCGGCCGTGAACGGATTCCATAGACCGCCGCGCTCGTCGTAGGTGCGCATGTCGCGAACTTCGAGTGCGATCAGCTTCGCGTGCGGAATTCGAATAGTGATGTGCTTGTGTGCGCCGTCGATCGAAACGTCGGGATTGTCCTTGAGATCGATCCCCGCCAGAAGTCGCCCTGTAACCACCACGAGCGAGCGCTTCGTCGAGCCGTACCAGGTATTCTCGTAGACGATGACGTCGCGGACTGTCGCCTCGCTCGAGACCAGCTTGGCGACGGCGCGGATCTGCGATACGACAACGTCGTGTGTGATCGTCGTCTGGTTGCGGCCGAGGAAGGCACCGGGCACGAGCTTGCTCGCGCAGTAACCGAAGGCCAGCAGAATGAGAAGCGCCACAATGGCGAGCACCATTCCCGGTCCCATGATTTTCGGCCGCTGGTCAGGAGCGCGCACGTCCATTTCACCAGTTCCTCCCAAAGGCGATCCTCCTCATTGAATAGGGATCCTCCGGATGGAATATGGACGCTTCGGACGGGGTCCCGATACTCCGGGGGTGTCAATCCGGACCATCCATCTCTTTCGGGACCATCCGTTTAAAATCTTCTGGTCTACAGTGGTTTGCACCCATACATTGTGGTCCTCTTCACCACTAGCCTGCCCCGCCAGTCCGCACCCTTCCGAAGCACCCACTCCAGAGTTCCCCTGTCCCTTGAGAGGCCATTGCATGAGAAGCATTACCAGACGTTGGACCATTGCGCTCACCCTTGCCATCGCTGCCCCCACCGCGGTTGTCGCGCAGACCGGCAAACCCGCGCCGCTCATAGATCGCGAGCAGTTCTTCGGAAATCCGGAGACCTCCGGTGCGCAGATCTCACCCGACGGCCGCTACATCTCATTCCTCAAGCCGTACAAGGACACCCGCAACGTCTGGGTCAAGCGCACCGACGATCCATATTCCGCGGCCAGGCTCATAACGAATGACACGAAGCGTCCCGTCACCCAGTATTTCTGGAGCCGTGACGGCAAGTACATCCTCTTCGCCCAGGACCAGCTCGGCGACGAGAACTTCAACGTCTACGCAGTCGATCCGTCCGCTTCAGTAACGCCGGCCTCCGATGTTCCACCCGCGCGAAATCTCACCGCCGCCAAGGGCGTGCGCGCGATGATCTACTCGGTTCCGAAAAACGATCCTGACATCATGTACGTCGGGCTCAATGATCGAGACAAGTCGTGGCACGACCTGTACAAGGTCCGAATCTCCACCGGTGAGAAGACGCTGCTTCGCCAGAACACCGAGCGCATTGCCGGATGGGTATTCGACAACGCGGGCAACCTGCGCCTCGCCGTCCGCACCAGCGACAAGGGTGACACGGAAATTCTGCGCGTCGACCCGGCCGGCTTCTCGCAGATTTATTCGTGCAACGTCTTCGAGACCTGTGGTCCCGATCGCTTCAGCAAGGACAACAGCAAGGTCTACATGGAGACGAACAAGGGCGATCCGGATCTCACACGGCTCGTTCTTTTTGATCCGGTCACGCAGACCGAAAAGCTCGTCGAATCTGATCCGATGAATCGCGTGGACTTCGGCAATGCCACGTTCTCCGACGTCACCGACGAAATAGTCGCGACTTCGTACCAGGACGATCGCACGCGCATCTACTGGAAGGACAGGGCCTGGGAGAGCGACTACAACCTGATCAAGAGCAAGCTGCCGGGCAAAGAGATAACACCGACATCGACGACCGCGGATGAAAGGATCTGGATGGTCGTCGCCAGCAGCGACCGCGAGCCAGGCGAGCGTTACCTGTTCGATCGCAACACCAAGAAGCTCACCTTTCAGTATCGGGTCTTCGACAAGCTTCCGCGCGAAGCCCTCGCGCCGAAGAAGTCGATTAGATACGCGTCCACCGATGGTCTGTCAGTTCCGGCGTACCTTACGCTGCCGGTGGGATCGAGCGGGAAAAACCTTCCGCTCGTCGTGTATCCGCACGGTGGCCCGTGGGCGCGCGACAACTGGGGCTACGATCCGATCGCGCAGTTCCTCGCCAATCGCGGTTACGCCGTTCTCCAGCCGAACTTCAGAAGCTCCACCGGATACGGCAAGAAATTCCTGAACGCCGGCAATCTCGAGTGGGGTCAGAAGATGCAGGACGATCTCACGTCGGGCGTCAAATACCTCGTGTCGCAGGGCGTCGTTGACCCGAAGCGCGTTGGGATCATGGGCGGCTCGTACGGCGGTTACGCGACGCTGGCGGGACTCGCTTTCACTCCGGACGTCTACGCAGCCGGTGTTTCCATCGTTGGTCCCTCCAACCTGATCACGCTCCTCAACTCGATTCCGCCGTACTGGGAGGCTGGCCGCATCATCTTCCACCAGCGGATGGGAGATCCGACGACCGCAGCGGGTCGCGCGCAGCTCGAGAGGCAGTCGCCGCTCAACTCGGCGAACAAAATCAAGGCGCCGCTTCTCGTCGTGCAGGGAGCCAACGATCCGCGCGTCAACAGGGCGGAGAGCGAGCAGCTCGTGATCGCGCTGCGTGATCGTGGGTTCCCGGTTGAGTACATCCTCGCGCCGGACGAAGGCCACGGGTTCGCGAGACCGATCAACAATCTCGTGCTGTTCGCGAGCGCCGAGAAGTTTCTGGCGAAGCACCTGGGTGGCCGGTACCAGGAGAGCTTGTCGCCGGCGATATCGGAGCGCATGGCTGTGCTGACGGTCGATCCGAAAACCGTGCGGCTGTCGCGAAAAGTGGAAGTTGCGGCGGGCGCACCCAAAGCTGCCGTCGATCTCACACCAGGAACGTCGACGTACAAAGCACGTCTCGAGGCCGGGGGTCAGACGATTCCTATGGACGTCACGCACACCGTTGTCGCCGGCGATGGAGTCTGGCTCGTAACCGAGACGGCGACAATGCCAATGGGCAGCATGAGCGAGGAGTCAACGGTTGGAAAAGGCACTCTCATCGTGCAGAAGCGCGTGATGCACCAGGGGCCGGCGACGGTGGAAGTCGTGTTCGCCAACGACAAGGCCACCGGGAAGATGTCGATAAATGGGCAGGACCGTCCAATCGCCGCCGATCTCGGCGGCGTGATCTTCGCGGACGGCGCAGCGACCAACGACGCGATTGCGGCGCTCCCGCTGGCGGACGGTTACACGACGACATTCCGCAACTTCGACGTTATGCGCCAGCAGGTGAAGCCGCGCGTACTGAAGGTTGTCGGCAGCGAAAAGGTGACCGTCCCGGCGGGTGAGTTCGACGCGTGGAAGGTCAGCGTGATCCCCGCTGAAGGAACCGGCGAGACGACTACACTATGGGTGAACAAAGCGGATCGGCGCGTGGTGAAGATCACGAACGTGCTGCCCGAAATGAATGGCGCTACTGCGACGGCCGAGCTGGTGAAGTAGTTTCCCCGAACGTCAACTTCAACGGAGAGATCATGTTTCTAACCATAGCGCTGGTGCTTCTGGTACTCTGGGCATTTGGATTCTTTCTCTTCCCGCTCGTTGGGGGACTCATTCACATCCTCCTGATCATCGCCGTCATTGCGATCATCTGGCACTTCATAAAGGGGAAGCCGTCGACCGGAGTCTGAGGTCGCGGAAAAGGGAAGTACCGATAACATCGAGAAAAGAAGTCGGGAGCGAAGCCGCTCCCGACTTTTGTCTATCGGAGATTTAGAACTCTGAATTTCCCCAAGCCACCAGGCGCTCCGCCCACAGCCCCTGCCGGTAGTGTCAGTCGCAGCTACTACTCTCCGCCCGGTCTCGGGCCCGGCGGCGGTCCCGGCGACATCGGCCGGGAATTTCCCCTGTGACAGGTGAAGCAGTTAACCGTCGGCGGTCCGGATTGATCGTTGGGCAGCTTCGACATGTAGTCGCGGTTGATCGTCTGCACCATCGCGAACATTAGGCGCGCGGTGTTCTTCTGCTCCTTGTCGTCGAGATCCCACTTGCCGGGCACGTGACAAAATCCGCAGCTCACTCCAAGGGACCGACCAAATCCGAGGTTCATGATGTTGACCAATCTGCCGGCCGGCACGCCCTTCAGAATCTTGATGTTCTTGAAGACGCTCTCCGCGGGCTCATTCTCGTGGCCCGCGATCGAGCGCAGAATCATCGCCGAGGCGCTGTCGCGTCGAGCGGAGTTGAGGCTGTCGCGTACGCGGCGCGCGGAATCGGTGAGCGGCATCCGCGGACCCTGTCCGCCGGGTCCGCCCTGGGCGGAAGCGACCGGCTGCGGCGATGGATTCGTGGATGTCGTCGTCGGGGCGGTGGCACACGCGTAGGCAAGTATCACGATCGAAGATGCAACAGCTATCGCAGCAGGTACGCGGTCGCTCATGAATCCTCCGGTGATGAAACATATGCTAGGGGAAGCGCGGTGAGCGCGGAAGATCTTGTGGCAATCATTTGTACACCTCATCCTGTTGTGATCGGCTGCGAAGTGCGACCCGCGGACAATGGCCGACTCCCCTTAGGGAGGGATATTTTTGAGGAAGGGAGATCGATCACAGGAAGATCGTCGAATTTCTTCAGGAGAATCCATGTCCAAGGTCACGCAATCGCTCGAAGTGAACTGTTCGCCCGAAAGTCTGATGGAGTTCATCGTCGACGTGACGAACCACCCCGCCTTCATTGGGCCGCTAAAAGCGGTAGAGAATGTGAAGGGTGATGCCCGAAGGCCGGGTACGAGCTGGGACTGGGTGTTCAAGATCGCCGGCGTCGAATTGGCGGGAAAAGCGGAGACGGTGCGCTTCGTACCCGCGAAGGAGTTTGTCTACAAGACGACGACGGGTGCGGTGAGCACCTTTACCTACCGCGCGGACCCGGTGGGCAAGAAGACAAAGCTCAGCCTCAACGTCGACTACGAGGTGCCCACAAACGCCCTGGGCAAGATGCAGGCGTCCGTTTTCGAGAAGCTCAACGACGCCGAGGGCGAGCGGGTCGTCGAGAACCTGAAGGCGCTGTTCGAAGAGTAGGTGTGCCGGCTGCGCCATGGGTAGCCGCGTACGCCACCGCGCTCATCGTCTGGCTGATCGTCCTCGTGCGCGGCAGGGAGCCGACGCTCTGGAAGGGAAAGGCCTTCGCGTACTTCAACGGAGCAATCGTCGCCGTCGTTCTCGTGGTGTTGCTGGTGCGGCAGGAGCGGCCGGGCGTCGGGCTCTACATTTTTGGTGCGCTGTTGATTGTCTCAGCTGTCGCGGCAAGAAATGCCTGGCTGCTGTTGCACATCGACAGGGCGGAGATCGACAAGACTCTGGAGAAGTGCTTTGCGCAAACGCGGGCTTCGCCCAAGAGAACGACTGCGGGCTACGTAATGAGCGCCGGCGGTGCCGAGATGAGTGTGGCAATAACGCCGATGCTGACCATGCACGCCGTTCGTTTCGCCGGAACCAGCAGCTCGAAAAAAGGGCAATTGATCCGCGCCCTGATCGCCAAACAGTTCCGTCCATCGTTCCCAGCGTTGAGAATCCGTACCTGAGGCGAAGTCGTGCGCGCCGAAGGGTCCTCCAGCAGTGCCTCTCGCATCTACTATCTACGCCTCTAACCTCTCGCATCCCGTGCCTTGCAGTTGTACCCAATCAGACCCGCGACCCGGTGCCTGGTCAGTACTACGTAATCCGACGTATCCCCCCAACCGTATCCGCGACGTAACCTCCAACCATGAATTCAAGCGCTGGAATTGAGGCTGTCGCGACGTATCTGCCCGCCGAGTCGGCGAGCCTGGAGCAATTGAGCGAGCGAGGCCTGCTCAAAGGCTCCGTCGCGGCGCTGCGGTCGTTCGGCTTTGATCGCGTGCATCTCGCCGGCGACGAGTCCAACGTGGACATGGCGATCCTCGCGGCCCAGAAGCTTCTGTCCGAAAGCGATATCGATCCCGAAGAGATCGGGCTCATACTCTACGCGACGGCCCTGAGCTCGAGCGCAACGATGTGGGATGCTGTCGATGCGAGACGCGGCGCGAGCGGTGTTCTCCAGCTCGACGACGTTTCGGACCTGTTCAAGTACCCCGCGTCTCTCTTGCAGAGCGAGCTCGATCTTCCCAACGCCTCGGTGATGGGCATCAATCAGGTTGGGTGCGCGTCGATCTTCACCGCGCTGCGCATGGCGCGCGCAATGATTTCATCGGAGAGCGAGCTCGATTCCGTGCTGTGCGTGAGCGCCGACAAATTCCCTCCTGGCGAGCCGCGTGATCTCGTCTACAACGTCGTCTCGGACGGCGCATCGGCGGCGCTGGTGCGGCGCGGAGCGTCCAGGAACCGAATCGTCGAGTGCGCGCAGATCACGAAAGGCGCGCTCTGGGATGGCGGCTCGCTGGAAAATGAGATCGTGGCCGCATACTTCCCGACGGCCAAAAGTCTGATCGAGCGCACGCTTGCAAAAGCGGGCCTTACCATTGATGACATCGCGCTCGTCATTCCGCACAACGTGTCGGCACGGAGCTGGGAGATACTCGGAAAGCTGATCGGCTGTCGGCGGGAGCGGATCTACACGGACAACATAAAGTGCGCGGGCCACACCATCGCGTCCGACAACCTGCTCAATCTCGAGCGAGCGACAGACGAGGGAAGGATCAAAAAGGGCGACCGCCTGCTCCTTTTCACCTTCGGCTACGGCCTCAACTGGGCCTGCATGATTCTGGAGCACTAGCGTGACGCGCCCGGACCTTTTGCCCTTGGAGACATGATGCGCCAGACGATATTCATCACCGGCGCAACGGGTACTGTCGGCAGCGAGCTCCTTCGCAGGTTGATGACGCGCGAGGACACGACCATCAACATCCTCGTCAGACGCGCCGGATACGACCGACGCCCGCAGATCGAGTATGGGCTGCGCGGGATCGACTCCCGGGCGACGCTCAACGTGCTCGACGGAGATCTTTGCGCCGGCGAGACGCTCGGTCTTTGCGACGATACCTTCGAGTCGCTCGCTCGCGTCACCACGCACGTCATCCACTGCGGCGGATCCACGTCCTTCACGCTTCCCCTCGATGAGTCGCGCGCGGTCAACGTAGACGGGACGCGACGCGTCCTAGAGTTCACGCGGCGCTGCAATCAGCTCGAGTCCGCCGCTTTTTTCAGCACCGTCTACGTGAGCGGCATGAGATCGGGCGCATTCAGCGAAAGCGATCAGGGCGATGGCGGTCAGGGATTCGTGAATCCCTACGAGAAGTCGAAGGCAGAGATGGAAGACGTCATACGGGAAGCGATGCGGGACCTGCCGGTTCTCCTCCTCCGTCTCAGCACGGTGATAGGCGACTCCAGAACCGGGGCAGTGCGCGGATTCAACGCCGTCCATCACGCGATCAGACTCCTCTATCAGGGACTGGCGCCGATGGTGCCCGGTTGCCCGACCGCGCCTGTGGACATGGTGAGCTCGGACTACGTTGCCGACGCGGCGCTTCATCTCATGGATGGGGAATCGCGCCGCGGGGTGTTTCACCTGGCGTCGGGAGCCGAGGCATCGGCGACGATTGGCGAGGTACTGACATCCACTATCGAATCATTGATTCGATTTCGCCCTGCCTGGCGCAAGCGATCGATCGAAAAACCAATGATCGTCGATCTCGAGACCTACGAGCTGTTCGTGCGGTCGGTGGAAGAGGCCGGCAACCACGTTCTGCGTGACGCGACGCGCTCGATCCGCACCTTCGCTTATCAGCTGGCGCATCCCAAGCTGTTCGCGACACTGAAAACTGTCGACGCGCTCGCCGGAAGCAGGATCGCGCCCAAGCCGGTCCTGAGCTTTTACCCCGCGGTCGTCAGGTACTGTCTGGAAAGCAACTGGGGAATGCAGCCGTGCTGACGAAACAGGAGTTGGAGGGCCGCCTGCTCGAGTTCGTCAGACAAAGGCTGGTGCCCGAGGAGGTCGCCACCAGGCTCGAGCGAGGTACTCCGCTCTTCGAGCAGCGGATCGTCGACTCACTCAGAATTCTCGAGCTCATTGCATTCATCGAGTCCGAGATCGGGAAGAAGATTCCCGACACGCAGGTGGTGCTCGCCAACTTCAGATCGATTGAAACGATGGCGAGCCGATTTTCAATCGACGGCGAGGCGGCAGTAAAACATCCGCGAAGACCGCGGAACGTGCGCGCTCCCGACAGGCCAGCGCGCATCTTCGAGAATTCCCCGGAGGGTATTGTGTATGCGGACGCAGAGAATCTGCTCGCGGGCCGTGGCGAGATCGAATGGAATGCCGCAGGCGGCGTCGAGCTCCGTGGATCCGCGCTCACACTCGCGCGTCATCTCGATTCCATCGTCGCGGGCTGGGCGCGGGAGCTGGGCGCGGTCGAAGAGGTTTTCTCCGATACGATCGCACTGAACACGCTCGAGCGCGCCGGGTTCATCGAGGCGTTTCCCCAGAAGCTCGTCGGAATAGATGGCGACGACGACTTCGCGCGACCTCCGGCCCTGTGCTACCATCACTACCCGCATCTCTCCAGCCGTGCGGTCGACCACCCCGGCTCGATAGTGACCGTGGCTGGCCGTTGTTACCGAAATGAGGAGGACCGCGACCGTCCCCTCGAGCGCCTGCGGCAATTCACGATGCGGGAGATCGTCGCGATCGGTTCCGAATCCTTTGTCGAGACGACGCGGCGCGGTCTCATCGATCGCGTTGGAAGCTGGGTCGTCGAGCTCGACCTCGAGGGTTTCATCGAGACCGCGTCAGATCCATTCTTCACCCGGGCGACGAGGGGAAGGCGGTTGATGCAGCAGCTTCAGCCGCTCAAGTACGAGCTCCGCCTTGGTTCGGGTGAGGGTCGCGCGCTTGCCGCGGCGTCGTTCAATCACCACCGGGATCACTTCGGCAGGGCCTTCTCGATTCGACAGCCGAATGGCGCCGCCGCCCATAGCGGGTGTGTCGCGTTCGGGTGGGAGCGATGGATCGTAGCGTTCGTCGCGCAACACGGCCTGGACGAAGAGAATTGGCCACTATCAATGAGGGCGAGCCATGCAAGCGCATTCTAGGTATTCGTCGCTTCCCAATCGGACGAGGGTGTCGCAGTCCATCCCGCGCCGGCTCGTGCTGGAGGGGAAGCTCCATCTGCTACCCGTTTACGCGCTGCTCCGCACGAGCGATCTCGCGCGCGAGGGAATCGAGAATTCCGGGAGCTTCCGGTTCGCCGACCACATCTACCGCGGAAAGCCGAGCGGCCGGTATGGTGTGGGCGCCCTGCTGGACAGCGTACTTCTGAGACTGCGAGGCGCGCGCTCTATGCGCAGCCGCTTCTTCCACTCGCAGCGTGAGATCCACGCCATGCTTCACCCGTGGGGGCATCATAACGCTGCCAACGATCGGACTTCCAATGAGAGCGCCGTCACCGTGCTGTCCGTTCCGTGCGGAATCGCGCGCGATCTCTTCGAGGTCGCTGAGAATCTCCTGAAATATCACCCCGCGCACTACGAGCGCGTTCGCTTCATCGGCATCGATCTCGATCCCAAACCGCTCGAGCTCTCCCGGGAGCTAACGCGCGACCACCCGAATTTCAGCTTCGCTGAGGCTGATGCGCTCCAGCGGACCTCACTCCCCACGGGAGTCGATGCAATCGTCTCGCTCGGCTTCGGCGAATTCCTCGACGACGACGTCCTCTGCGACTTCTACCGCAGCTGCCACTCGGCGCTCCGCGACGGCGGCCGGCTCATCACCTCGGCCATGAGTCGCGACAAAATCGGCGACTATCTGGCGCGGGAGCTGGCCGAGCTTCACACGCACTATCGCACATCGGCACAGCTCGTAGAGCTGCTGCAGTCGGCTGGGTTCGACTACGTGCGCGCCGAGCGGGACACAATCGGATTGCAGACGCTCGCCGTCGCTACGAAGGGTCGCCGTGAATCACAGCCGGAATCGCCACCGGTGGACCGATGATCTACGAAGAGCACCTCCGTGCCGCCGAGGCTGGCGCGTGGTCGCTGGAGAGCATTCGCTGGTTGGAGATCGACCGCGCGACGGCTTTGGTTGAGCGCGACATACTGTCGGCGCTCCACGACGCTGCGCTCATTGAGGGCTACCTGCCCGTGTTCGCGCCGCGACTGATGCGCCTGCTGTGGGACGACGTGGACGCGACGGCTATCCTGAGCCTGGAGATGTATGAGGGCCTCAAGCACTACACGGCGCTCAAGCGATATCTCGACGTCGCGGGCTACTCGCCGACGAAGGTGTCAGAGACCTCGGTCGTAACCGCGCGAGCGAAAGCGGCGGACATCGAATATCGCGAGGACGAGATCGTGACGCATCTCACGCACTTCATGTGCTCCGAGCTGTTTGCCGCGCACTTCTTTCGCCGCCTGGGCGAACAGACGAGGGAGCCCGTTCTGCGAGAGCTGCTCCAGTATATGAGCAGGGACGAACATCGTCACAGCGCCGGAGCGGGCGCGTTACTCAGGAAACGCATCGAGGCTGACGCGTCGCTCGCGACCGAGGTTCTCGCAGCCGCTGAAAACTTTCGCCACTACGGCAGCGATGTCGTCGAGGTACCCGTTGCGGAGGAAAATGACTTCGAGGCCGTGATGGCCATGAACAGAAAGGTGAGACAGCTGTGCGGCCTTGCGCCGACAGATCACTTCAAGGAGGAGCTGACCCATGGTTAAGAAACGGCTTGAGATAAGCAGAAACGAGCTCTGGCTCCTCAGCTACTATCGAGAGTCCGAGTTGGCCGGCGCGCTGCTGATGGGGCGCCTGGCGCTGCAGACCGACGACGATGACCTGCGCATTCGCCTAACCGAGCACTGCGCGGAAGAGGCCAGGCACGCGTGGGCCTGGACGGAAACGATCGTCGAAGTCGGCGGAACTCCGCTGCGCGTGAGCGAGACCTATCAATCGCGCTATCACGCGCTGTTGGGTGATCCTTCCAGCGTGTTGGAGGTTCTCGCGCTGAGTCAGATCTTCGAGCGACGCGTGGTGCGGCATTTCCGCGCGCATCTGGGGTGGCCAGGGACCCATTCCGCCGTCAGGCGCACACTTCAACAGCTGATGGACGACGAAGTCGGCCACATTCGCTGGGTGAAGGATCGTCTCGATGCGCATGCGGCCGTGCATGGCCAGGCGGCCGTCAAGGAGATGCTCGACCGATATCAGCGAATCGACGATCAGGTGTACGCCGCGCTCGCGGAGCACCGCGATCGTCTGGAGGAAGTATTCCGGCCAAGGCGGATCGAGATGTCCATCGAGCGACGGCTGCGCGAGATCGCGTCAGATGTACTCGGCCGCGACGGAATCGAGGTTCAGAACGACAGCTCCCTCGCGGACCTCGGCGCCGATTCGCTCGACCTCGTCTCGTTCATGATGGCGGTGGAGGAGGCGTTCGAGGTCGAGTTCACCAAGGAAGACCAGAAGGCGATGCGCACGCTGGCGGAGGTCGCCGGCAAGGTGAGAGAGCTACAGCGCGCCCGTCAGGTAGCGTGACCCGGCGGAAGCCTTACAGCTTCACCACTGCGGCAGCCCACTGCACGGCGTCATCATCGCTTTGGTATAGAGTGTCGGGATCGACGATGATGTTGTTCGCCGCATCGCGCCTGATTCCCAGGCGGTCCATATTCCGCGTCGCCCGCCCGGTGATGAATTCGCCGTCGGGTTGGTATTGCGAGTGGTGCTTCGGGCATTGGAAACGCATCGCGGATTCATTCCAGCGCAGCGCGGTGTTCTGGTGCGGGCAAGACAGATTGAAGGCAAAGACTTCGTTCTTGTCGCGGACGATGATCACCTCGTTGTCGCGGTCGATCTCCGCGCCGTCCGTCGCTGGCACCGCGTACGACAGCGTCTTCCGCTCAGGGACGGCGGAGCTCAGAACGTTGGCCGTGGCGCTCCGGATTGGAAGTCCGAGCGCAATTGCGCCGAGCGCAAACGCTGAAGCCCTCCTGAGAAAAACACGTCGGTCGGTAACCAGCGGGCAGCCTCCGCAATCGGCGTCGGCTTCAGGATTTATGGATTCAGCGTATTTCACTTTGAAGGTTTTCGGTAAGGTTGCCGGAGGCGTCAGGACGTCTCGACCAGTACTACACCGGCGAGAACGATTGCGGTCCACAAAAACATGCTGGCGCCAGCGGCGAATCGCAGCCTCGTCCAAAGCCGCTGCGTCGGAGCCGAGGGCTGTGACAGAAGGGTGCCAGCGCGGAGCTTCTGCTCGGTCCGCCGAAGCATCAGGCCGTTGACGAGCAGGAGCGCCACGAGACTCATCTTCGTCCAGTAGATGGGAGAAGGCCCGAACGTCTTCACATCCGAGAGCGCGAGCAGAATCCCGCTCGCGAAAATCACGGTCAGCCCGCGAAGCACCCACGCGTGTGAGTTGCCGAGCTCCACCAGCAGCCGGCTGCGATCCTCTTCGCTGCCGCGCAACGCCCGAAATGTCGCGCGGTCAGAGGTGACGGCTAGTCCCCCCGCGAACAGAAGTCCGGCGAGGTGGAAGAACGTAACGGCGCTGGAGATGGCCGTTGAGTCGCCGTATAGAGCTGCCCACGGCTTGGCTGCGGTGGCGATAGTCTGCAGGACAGTGGTGGCTGTAATCATTATTTGTCGAAGAACCACATCATCGCAGTTCCGGCCATGGCAAGCGCCATGGACGAGATCGCGATGGTGCGGTGCTGGTTAGCGTCGGACTGGCTCTCCCTCGCGCCACCGCCGCTCGCGCCAGCCCACGCAAACCCCGCGTCGGCGCCTAGCATCGCGGCGGCGTGAATGAATCGGCGCGTACGTCCCTCTGGATTCTTCCGTGACTCCCAAAGATTCCATCCGCCCGTCACCGTATTGATGGTGAAGAGCGCGCCGAGCCCGAGCGCGACGGTCGTGTGGGCCGCCTTGAGTCCGCTCGAGGGAAATCCCGTTTGCTCCTCCTTCAAAAGGCGCTGTCCGAGGATGTACTCGGTGGCGAACAATGGCAGCTCGGCATAACTGGCGAGATGGTGGATGCGGAGGCGCGTGTAGTAGGCGTCGCTGTTCTCGATCGCGCGCGGGCGCTTTCTGCGCGGAACGGTGTCGCGCGGACTCAGGCTATCCGTGGAAACACCCACCGATTCCGAAAATCCAACAGGTGCGATTCTCGGCCCCGTTTGACCGGGCGTCGAGAGAGCTGCAACGGCGATGAGTTGGAGAAACATGTCTTAGAGCTACGCGGGAGAGGACGATGGTGTTGACGCACGATACTGCGCGCTGGCGCCGAACTCACGACTCTCACGCATTATTGCCGGTCGCGTGGGACCCGCGCCCGCGCCGGTTTTGTCGATGGCGCGCGCGATGTCGTCGAGATCCTGCGCTCCCAACTCCAGCGTGGCGCCCGCGATCCACCCATCAACCTGCTCCGCGGATCTTGCCCCTGCGATTGCGCCCGTCACACCCGGCCAAACCAGTGTCCACGCAATCGCCAGCGCCGACACCGTTGCTTCGTGGCGGCGCGCGATTGGAACCAGTGCGTCGCGGAGAGCGATGTTCCGCTCGAGCTTGGGTGTCTGAAAGTTCGCCGACCGAGTTCGCCAGTCGTCGGACGCCATTGTCTTGACGCGATCCGCGGAGAAGGTCTCGGTGAGAAGGCCGGATTGCATCGGGCTGTAGGCGATGACACCCGTCCGATTCGCGCGGCACCATGGAATCTCCGATGCGGCGGTTTCGCGCCTGATCAGCGAGAAGGGCGGCTGAAGCGAATCGACGTGATGCACAGCCTCGGCCTTGCGCAGCAGTGACGCGTCGAAGTTCGAGACGCCGATCGCGCGCACTTTTCCCTCTTCCTTGAGCTGAACCATCATCCGCCAAGATTCTTCCACGGATGTTCCCGACTCCTCATCGGGCCAGTGGAACTGGTAGAGATCGATTCGCTCGATTCCCAGGCGCCGGAGCGATGCTTCGCACTCTTTCCGGATCGACGCCGGAGTCAGCACTCTCTTCGGGTCCTTCGTCCGATCCTTGGGGTCCCAGACAAGGCCGCACTTGCTGAAGACGTACGGCCGGTCCGCTCCTTTGCGCTGCTTCAAGAGCCGGCCAACGACTTCTTCCGAGTGACCCAGGCCGTAGACCGCAGCGGTGTCGATCCAGTTGACGCCAAGCTCCAGCGCCCGATTCATCGCGGCGATGGATTGGTCGTCGTCCTGCGGGCCCCAGCCGAACGCCCAGCCGCCACCGCCGGTTGCCCACGCGCCGAAACCGACGCGCGTGATGTTGAGGTCTGAGGAGCCTAGCTGGCGAGTTGGAAGCGGGGTGGACATAAAGCAAACTCCGTGGAAAATCCTGGTCGATACCTTGGGATCTCCCTCCTCTGCGATAAATGTGCGCGGCCATTCTTTCTACGCGTAATGAACTCCAGGCCCCGCTATTTTTGGGGCGTAATGGGGTTCCAGGATTGACAAACGCCATCGGTTTGTCGAGGCTAGAAGCAATGCAAAAGACAGTTGCCGCCTGGCCGCGAATCACCCTCGACGAG
>JBBQFZ010000022.1:0-32128 GCA_038322455.1 Gemmatimonadales bacterium
CGTCTTGCGCGCCTTGGACTCACCAACGGTCGCCTCGTTTGCACCGTCGTTCTCGAGGGGAATCCAGCGCTCGGCCCACGCGCCGATCTCGATCAAAGAGCTCTGCAGGGACCTGCCCTTTTCGGTGAGCTCATACTCGACGCGCACGGGACTCTCCGGAATTACCCTGCGCGTGAGTAGCGCTTCCGATTCGAGGGAGCGAAGTCGCTCTGACAGCATCCTGTCCGTGATATCCGGAATCGCGGCCTTGATCAGGGCGTAACGCGTCGTTCCGTGAAGCAGGGTCTGGATGATCGCCCCAGTCCATCGTCCACCGATGAGCTCGACGGCCTGATGGAAGCGGGAGCAGAGGGGGTGAGGCGAGTTGTTGTTTCCGACCATGATGAGAATTTGGGGAATAGTCCGCTTGACACAAGTTACTTACTAAAGTATACTACCATACCATTAGTAAGTCCAGTCCCATTTGCGCGCCGGCGTGGGCCAGCTGTACTTAAGAACCAGAGACAGGAGAGGGACGAATATGACCGCAGCCGGAACAGCAGCCCCCGCCGCAGGAACCAGAACAACCTGGAAGCTCGATCCCACACACACATTGGTCGAGTTTTCCGCTAAGCATCTGATGATAACGACTGTAAAGGGGCGGATTGCAGATGTGCTCGGAACCATCTACACCGACGAGAAGGATCCGAAGAAGTCTTCTGTCGAAGCAACGCTCAAAGCAGCGAGTCTCGACACGCGGACGGATCAGCGCGATCAACACCTCCGCTCAGCGGATTTCCTGAACGCCGAGGTGTATCCCGAGATCACATTCAGGAGCACACGGATCGAAGGTGCCAAAGAGAAGTTCAAGCTTACGGGTGACCTCACCATTCGCGATGTGACGAAGCCGGTGACACTGGACGTCACGTTCGAGGGTAGGCAAAAGGATCCGTGGGGCGGGGAGCGCGTTGGATTTAGCGGCAGCGGCAAGATCGATCGCCGCGATTTCGGGCTTACCTGGAATCAGGCGCTCGAGACCGGTGGAGTGGTGGTCGGCAACGACATCAAGATCAGCATCGAAGTGGAGGCCGTTAAGGTCGAACAATAGCAGTACGATAAGAAACTAATAAGAAGCGGGTGTGTCCCTAAGGGGGCACGCCCGCTTTTTTCTTTGGCATTGGTCCGGGTACTCCCACATTGTTTGCTGGTTGGAATGACACGCAATTAAATTATTATCTACTTATTATCTAATTATGCTCTGGACTGTTTTCTCGGCGTCGAGACCACCTCCGGCTGACTTCGGGCGCGTTCACCGGCCGCTGTCATACGTTGACCCTGCAGGCGATTGCGCTTGCCGATCTATTCTCGCCTGACGCGCATCCGGGTTCTAGTTTAGTCGCCTTATCAACGGCCTAATCGAAGGGAGATAATAATGCGTCGAGCTCTTGTCATAGCGGTCAGCCTGTGCGCCCTGCAGCTGCATGAAGCGAGAGCTCAGTGCCAGGTAAGCAGCGGAAGCAACGAGGGGAAGCTGCTCGCGTTTTATACGGCGCCAATCGTCTTTTCAATGGCGACTGCCCCGGAGGTCATGGGGCCCGGCAGCATCCGCGTCGGGGCCGAAGGCGAGTACATCCCCAAGCCAAATCAAGCCATCGAGCAGACAGGCGCCTGCTTCACCCAGAAGAGCGAGCACACTTCGCTTTCGCCGGTTTTTGGCAGGCCCAGGATAACCGTGGGCGGGCCATTCGGTCTGGCATTCGAGGCGGCGTATCTACCGCCGGTCACGATCGCGCGGGCAAAGCCAAATCTTTTCAGCTTCGGGATATCGCACGCGCACCACTTCGCCGCGGGGCCGGTTTCCAGAGGGACGACCCTCATGCTTCGAGTGCACGGCACGTTCGGAAATGTGAAGGGGGCAATCACCTGCCCCAAGTCATCGCTTCAGCAGACCTCCAACAGCAGTCCGTGCTTCGGTACGACGCCGTCAACCGACACCTTCCACCCTGACATGTTCGGCGGCGAAGTCGCTGCCGGCTTTGCTCCCGGAACCGGTGGAATCTCATTCTACGCCGGAGCGGGAGCGAACAGAATCGACCCGCATTTTCAGGTTGGGTTTACGGATGCGAACGGCGCGGTCGACCGGACGCAGGTCGATCTCGATTCCCCACTCGTCCGCCCGGCGGCTTTTGGCGGCGTGACCGCGATCGTGCGGCGGATACTCGATATCGGCGCGCAAGTCTACTCCGTGCCGGCAGATGCGACCTTGTTTCGTTTAATGGGTGGGATTCGTTTCCGTTAGGCGCTGAGACCCATCAAGAGGGCAACGGATCAGAAGGCACAGTCCCGGGCACGTTTCCTGTACTGTGGAGGCGTGTAACTAACGAGAGAGACCTAAATGAAGAGCAACGGAATATTTCAGAAGCAAGCGGCGGTGACTGATCAAAAGACCAGGACAAACGATGAGCACATACACGAGCTCGACAAGCAACACCTGAAAGAAAGCATGGACGAGCCGAATCTCATTCCGCATAAGGGCGGGAAGCCCCAACCGGCCAAGGACGAGTAAGCCGGACGCTTAAAGGCACCAACCAGACGTCCCTCACCGAGGGACGTTTTGCATTTCCGGTACGTAGCCGGGATATTTTGCGGAAGTGCTCATTGTGAAGCGGCATATCTTTGGCGTTGAGTCCGTGACGTGGCAACAGCAATCCCGCCCAAAAGTCCAACAACAATTCTAAGCCGGTTATTTGGCCGCTCCCGTGATGGAGCAGCCGAAGAGCTCGTCGGCCCAATTCGAGGCGAGGTACTGGGCGTCGATAGGCTTGGCGAACGCGCACGCGCGGTCGCCCGCGGGCATCACCTTCTGCCCGCTCAAAAACAGCGGGGCGCCGGCCCACTACTCCAACGCCTCGACGACACGAAAGTAGTTCTGGACCGGGTGTACCAGGAATTGAATCACGGGGCGGAGAGTGGCCTCGACATAAGTCCCGCGGGCGACTGGCTCCTCGACAACTTCTACATCGTTCAAGAGCACATTCGAGAGATCCGCACCAGTCTTCCCAAGGGCTACTACGAGGAGCTCCCCAAGCTCGCGACGGGCTCGCTCGCCGGGTATCCGCGGGCCTATGAAGTCGCGATAGAGCTGATTGCGCACACCGAGGGCCACCTCGACCTCGATAACATCACGCTGTTCGTGCGTGAGTACCAAACCGTCACCTCGCTGCGGATGGGCGAGCTGTGGGCGATACCGACGATGCTCAGGCTCGGCCTCGTCGAGAACATCCGCAGGATGGCGCTGCGTGTTGCAGCCCGATTGAAGGAAGTCGAGTCAGCAGACCGGGCCGCGACCGTGTTGCGGGAAGCCAGTGAGGAATCGGCGCAAGCGCTCGCGACGGCGCTTGCCGCGTTCGTCGATAACCATCCTCCGTTCACTCCCACATGGGTTGCGCGGTTCCTTCAGCAGGTGAGGTCATACCAGACGAATTTCACGCCGCTGATCTGGCTGGAGCAGTGGATAGCGGAGGATGGCCCAAGCGCGGAAGAGGCAGCCACGCGATCCAATCGCCGAGTTGCTCTGACGCAGGTAACGGTCGCCAACAGCATCACGAGCCTCCGCACCATATCGCGACTCGACTGGAAGGATTTCGTCGAATCGCAAAGCGTGACGGAGAACCTGCTGCGGCAGGATCCGAGCGGTCACTACCAATCGATGACGTTCGGAACCCGCGATCACTACCGTCACGTGGTCGAGCACATCGGGAAGCGCGTGAAGCGACCCGAGGAGGAAATAGCGAGTGAAGTAGTCGCTCTCGCCAAGCTCGCCGACCCGGACGATGTGAGACACGCGCACGTAGGGTACTTCCTCGTGGATCGGGGAAGGAGGGTTCTCGAGGAGAAGGTCGGATACACCCCGCCACTCGGGGAATGGCTCTATCGCTGGACACAGCGCCATCCGAACACCCTGTATTTCGGTGGGATAACGGTTTTCACGACGCTCGCGCTGGCGGTGATACTCGAAGTGGTAGAGGCTGCTCCGGTGGTCGTCCAGGCTGTCCTCGCGTTCCTTGCGCTCATTCCCGCGAGCGAGATCGGGATAAGCGTCATCAATCAGCTCATAACGCTGCTGATGCCTCCCCGAACGCTTTCGAAGCTCGAGCTGAGGGACGACGGCATTCCCGAGGAGTACATGACCGCCGTGGTCGTGCCGACTCTTCTAGGCAGCGTTCATGGCGTGGAGGAGGCGCTCGAGCACATCGAGGTCCAATACCTCGCCAACCGCGATCCGAACCTGCAGTTCGCAATCCTGAGCGACTTCACCGACTCGCCAACCGAGCACCGCGCAGGCGACGAGGAAATTCTGGCCGCGGCGACATCGGGCATCAAGACACTGAACGCCAAATACGGGAATGGGGGCGCCGATGTCTTTTTTCTGTTCCACCGTCCACGCCTCTGGAATCCGAAGCAGGGCGTCTGGATGGGTTGGGAGCGGAAGCGTGGAAAGCTGGCGCAGTTCAACAAGTTCCTGCGCGGTGGTGCGCGGGACGCGTTCAACACTATCGTCGGCGAAACGAGCAGACTTTCGTTCATCCGCTACGTAGTCACACTCGACTCCGACACCGTACTGCCAAGAGATGCGGCGCAGCTCCTTGTCGGGACGATAGCCCATCCGCTGAATCGCGCGCACTACGATCCGACCGTTGGTCGAGTCACTGAAGGATACGGAATCATCCAGCCGCGCGTTGGAGTGTCGCTCACCAGCGCCCATCGATCGTTCTTTGCTGCGATCCACTCGGGCCACCCTGGCGTCGACCCCTACACCACTGCGGTCTCCGATGTCTATCAGGATCTCTTTGGCGAAGGGAGCTTCACGGGGAAAGGGATCTACGAGGTCGATGCGTTCGAGGACGCGACGCACGGGAGATTTCCAGAGAACACGCTTCTAAGCCACGACTTGATCGAAGGAACGTACGGACGCGCCGGGCTGGCCACCGACATCGAAGTCTACGACGACTATCCCGCGCGCTATCTCACGTTCACGCGACGCAAGCACCGTTGGATTCGAGGCGACTGGCAGCTGCTCGGATGGCTCAAGGGGACTGTTCCCGGGCCCGATGGCCATGAGCCCAATCGCCTCTCGGCGATATCGCGCTGGAAGATCTTCGACAATCTGCGTCGCAGCCTCGTCGAGATCGCACAGATGTCAATGCTCGTTCTCGGGTGGTTCCTCCTGCCCGGCTTCGTGTTGCGCTGGACGAGTGTCGTATTGCTGGCGATTGCATTTCCGTGGCTTTTCTCGCTCGCGATCTCGCTGTTGCGGCCACCACGCGATCAGTCGTGGATGGCCTACTATCTCGCGGTCGGGCGCGACGCGATCACGAATGCACAGCAGTTCCTGCTGGCGGTTGTGTTCCTTCCGCACCAGGCGGTTGTCTGTGCCGACGCGATCGGGCGGACGCTCTACCGATTGTTTTTCAGCCACCAGAAACTTCTGGAGTGGCAGACTGCGTCGCAGGTGGAGCGATCGATGGGGACGCGGTCGCAGCTCGAGATTTGGCGCAAGATGTGGCCGGTGACGACGATGTGTCTGGCGCTGGGCGTCGCGATCGGCCTTCACGTTGCCGTGGGAGCAGCTTCAAGCTCCGACGACCGGTTCCTGTTCGTGATGGGGACGTTGACACTGGTGCTCGCCTGGCTCGCGAGTCCCAGCATCGCTTCCGCCCTGAGCCGGCCTGCGATTCTCGGCGAGGTCCATCTAACGGACGCCGAGCGGCTGGCATCGCTGCGATACGCGAAGCTGCACTGGACTTACTTCGAGAAGTTCGTCAGCGAGGAAACCCACTGGCTCGCCCCGGACAATTACCAGGAAGATCCGGAGCCGGTCCTGGCTCTTCGCACCTCGCCGACGAACATCGGACTCCAGCTCCTGTCCATCGTCAGCGCCGTGGACCTCGGCTTTATCACGCGCTCCGACATGATCGACCGCGTGGAAAAGGTATTCCGCTCGCTGGAGCGGATGCGAAGATTCCGCGGACATTTCTTCAACTGGTACGATCTGAGCGAGCTCCGCGTGCTGGAGCCCGCGTACGTCTCCACCGTTGACAGCGGAAATTTTGCCGGGCATCTGATTGCGCTCAAACAGGCGTGTTTCGAGATGCTCAAGGATCCTACCTGTCCGGAGTCCGATGTAAAGCGGCTGAAGGCAATCGCCGAACGTGCGCACGCCTACTCGGTCGAGATGGACTTCCGCTTCCTCTTCGACGAGAAACGGAAGCTGTTCACCATCGGTTATCACATCGGCAGCAATACGGTCGACAACTCGTACTACGACCTGCTTGCCTCCGAATCGCGCCTCGCATCATTCATGGCCGTCGCGAAGGACGATGTTTCGGTCGATCACTGGTTCAGGCTGGGACGCTCACTCACGGCGGCGGCCGGTACGAGGACGCTCCTCTCGTGGAGCGGAAGCATGTTCGAGTATCTGATGCCGGCGCTGGTGATGCAGACGTTCCCGTTCACGCTTCTCGACCAGACGCACAAAGGCTGCGTCAAACGCCAGATCGCGTATGGCGCGGAGCGCGGAGTTCCATGGGGAGTATCGGAATCAGCGTACGCAGTTCGCGACCGGAGCCACACGTACCAGTACCGCGGCTTCGGAGTGCCGGACCTCGCCCTCAAGCGTGGGCTGAGCAAGGAGCTCGTCGTCGCGCCGTACGCGACGCTGCTGGCGATGATCGTGGAGCCGAAGCAGGCGCTCAAGAATCTCGCGATCCTGGAGGCAGAGGGCGCGCTCGGGCCATTCGGTTTTCGTGACGCGCTCGACTATACACGGCCGTCCCCCGGCTCGCGGAAGACGCTCGTCTGCACCTTCATGGCGCATCACATCGGAATGAGCATCGTCGCGTTGGACAACGCGCTCAACCGACAGGTGTGGCCACGCCGCTTTCACACGGATCCACTCGTGCGATCGGCGGAGCTGGTGCTGCAGGAGCGGATTCCGCGGCGGCTGGTGATGCAGGATGTGTCCGGTACCGATGTGGCCCGCGTCCCGAGCGAAACGGAGAAGCCGGCGGTGCGCGAGATCGAGACACCGCATACACCGCAGCCCGTGGTCGGGATTCTCGGAAACGTGCCGTACACGACGCTCATCACCAACGCCGGTGGTGGGTTCAGTCGCTACGGAAATCTCGCGGTCACGCGCTGGCGTCACGATTCCACGCGCGACAACTACGGTCAGTGGTGTTACGTGAAGGACGTGAGCACCGGGCACGTGTGGTCTACCGCACACCAGCCCTCGGGGACGGAGCCGCAGTGGTATCGCGTGCTGTTCGCGTCCGATCGTATCACGTTCATCCGGCGCGATGGAGATGTTGACACAGTCACCGAGATTGCGGTCGCCTCGGACGATGCGGCAGAGGTGAGAAGAATAATTCTGACGAATCGTTCGCTGCAGGCGCGCGAGATCGAGCTCACGAGCTATTCCGAGGTCGTGCTGGCACCACCAGAAGCCGATCGCGCACACCCTGCGTTCCAGAATCTTTTCGTCCAGACCGAATTTCTGGAAGCAAACGCCGCGCTGCTGGCGACACGACGTCCGCGGTCAGCTACCGAGGCATCGATCTGGTGCGCTCACGTCGTGGCGGTAGGGCCCGAGCTTGTCGGCAGTGTCAGTTGCGAGACCGACCGCGCGAAGTTCGTGGGGAGGGGTCGCTCGGTAAGAAACGCGGAAGCTCTGGATGAGGGCGCGGAACTGACAGGGACCGTCGGCGCCGTGCTCGACCCCATTCTCTCGCTCCGCGTGCGCGTTCGGATTCCGCCTGGCGGCTCGGCGCACGTCGCATTCACGACATTCGTCACGGAAAAGAAAGAACGAGCGATCGAGCTCGCGGATCTCTACCATGACCCGTACAGCGCGCGTCGTGCACTCGACCTGTCGTGGGCGCAGGCGCAGGCGGAGCTGAGGGATCTGGGAATCGCGCCAGCGGACGCGGCGCTGTATCAGGATCTCGCCGGGCATTTGATGTTCCCGCATCCGGGATTTCGCCCCGCGCAGAGCGCGGTCGAAGAGAACAAACTGGGCCAGCAGGCGCTGTGGGGTCTCGGAGTGTCGGGCGACTGGCCGATACTTCTGGCCACGATCGACAGCGCGGTGGGGATGCCGAGCATCAGACAGCTGCTCAGGACGCACCACTACTGGAGACTCAAGGGAATCACGTGCGATCTCGTGATTCTCAACATGCATCCTGCGACGTACATGCAGGAACTGAGTGACGAGCTTCTGTCGACGACTATGGCGTCGAGCGAGGCGGGACTTCTGGACCGGCCTGGTGGGGTATTCATTCGGCGGACGGATCTCCTCAAACCGGAGGAGATCACTCTGTTGAAGGCGATGGCTCGCGTTCAGGTCAACTGCGACGGACTCGGGCTCGGAAATTTCCTCGAATTCCCGGGTGTGGAGGATCGTTATCCGCCCAAGCTCGAGATCATGAACCGTGACATCGTTCCTCTCGGGACCGTGCCGATTCATGCCGACCCCGCCGATCGCGGGACGGGGCTGCAATCATTCAATGGGCTTGGCGGATTCAACAAGGACGGTGAATACGAGATTCACCTGACCGGGAGCGATCTACCTCCCGCGCCGTGGATAAACGTGGTGGGGAATGCGACCGGCGGCTTCTACGTGAGCGAAGGCGGAAGCGGCGTTACGTGGGCGAGGAGCAGCTTCTTCTACCGCATCACGCCATGGCACAACGATCCGGTGCGCGATCCCTCGAGCGACTGCGTGTTCCTGCGCGATGATGCGAACGGTGATCTCTGGACGGCGACGCCATGCCCGATTCGCGAACCGACGCCATATCGCGTGCGCCACGGCGCTGGCTACTCGGTATTCGATCACAGGCATAACGGACTCGCCAGCTCGCTGCGACTGGGAGTCGATGAGAACGATCCCGTCAAGATCAGCATTCTTACACTGCGCAACGACTCAACGACGCGAAAGAAGCTGACGCTCACCTGGTATCTGGAGTGGGTGCTCGGCCTCTCTCGCGAGCAAACGCAGTATCAGGTGCGCACGAGCTTCGACGAGGACACACAGTCGATGTTCGCGCGCAATTACTTCGATGCCGATTTCGCCGAAAGCGTGGCATTTGCCTCGATCAGCGAGCGCGTCGCGTACTACACGGCGGACCGGCGAGAATTCCTCGGTAGAAACGGCACGATATCCAGCCCGGCCGCTCTCGAGCGGGCGGGTTTGTCAGGAGCCATCGGCGCGACCATAGACCCGTGCTGCGCGCTGCAGGTGAGCATAAACATCGAGCCGGGCGAATCTCGCGATATCGTCATGCTGTTGGGCGCGGCCGAGGGTGAGAACGCGGCGCAGGAGATGATCCGGCGACATCGCGCGCCGACGGCAGCGAAACAGTCGGTAGACACCAACGTCGAGGCGTGGGGAAGAAGGTTACGGACCATCAAGGTACAGACTCCTGACCCGACGTTCGATCTCATGGTGAATCGGTGGTCGCTCTATCAAGCGCTGTCGTGCAGGATGTGGGCGCGTACGGCGTTGTACCAGTCGAGTGGTGCATTCGGATTTCGAGATCAGCTCCAGGATGCGATGGCTTTCGTCTACGCCGAGCCGGGGATCGCGAGGGAGCACATCGTTCGCGCCTCGTCACGTCAATTCGTCGAGGGCGACGTGCAGCACTGGTGGCATCCCCACAGTGGGCGCGGGGTGCGGACGCGGTTCTCCGATGATCTCATCTGGCTCGCGTATGTGGTCGATCACTATGTCAACGTCACCGCCGATCGGGGTGTCTTCGACGTGGAGGTGCCGTATCTGACGATGCGCGAGCTCAATCCGGACGAGCACGAGATTTACGATATGCCCAAGGAGTCGTCTGAGACCGGCAGCATTTACGACCATTGCGTGCGCGCGCTGAGACGAGCGTGCACGAAGGGCGTGCACGGACTTCCGCTCATCGGCAGCGGCGACTGGAACGACGGAATGAATCGCGTGGGCATCGAGGGGAAGGGAGAGAGCGTGTGGCTCGCCTGGTTCCTGATCTCGACTCTTCGCAAGTTCGCCGTGCACTCCGGTGAGAGGGGTGACACGGCGATCCACGACGAGCTTCTCAGAGAGGCCCAGGAATACTCCGATGCGGTCGAGCGATCCGCCTGGGATGGCGAATGGTATCGTCGCGCCTATTTCGACGATGGCTCGCCGCTCGGCTCGCGCACGAGCGACGAGTGCAAGATCGACTCGATCGCTCAGAGCTGGAGCGTCATCTCCGGCGCGGGACAGCCCGATCGCGCGCGCGTTGCGATGCAGTCGCTCAACAAGCATCTCGTCCGCGAGGACGCGCGCCTCATCATGTTGCTGACGCCTCCTTTCGACAAGACAACACACGATCCCGGGTACATACAGGGCTACCTCCCGGGCGTGCGCGAGAACGGCGCGCAGTACACCCATGCCGCGCTGTGGGCGGTTCTGGCGACCGCGCTACAGGGCGATGGAGATCGCGCATTCGAGCTTTTCCAGATGCTCAATCCAATAACGCACTCAGACAGCCCGGAGGCGGTCGACATCTACAAGGTCGAGCCATACGTGGTTGCGGCCGACGTGTACACCGCAAAAGGGCATCTCGGTCGCGGAGGATGGACGTGGTACACGGGATCCGCCAGCTGGATGTATCGCGTCGCGCTCGAGGCGATACTCGGATTTCAGCAGCGGGGCGAGCGTCTCTTCATCGAGCCTTGCATTCCCGCGAGCTGGAAGAGCTTCACAATCGAATACAGGTTCAGGTCAACGACGTATGCGATAACGATCGAGAACCCGGCCGGAGTTCAGCGCGGTCCGGTGGAGTTGACCGTCGATGGCCGGCCAGTCGAGGATGCCATCCCGCTGGTCGATGACGGCGAGACGCACAACGTCACTGCTTTGCTTCGGTCTTCTTCGACTTCTTCTCCTCTTCCCCCCGCTGCTTCGGCGCCGAGCTCACCGGAGAAAGCCCGACTATAGCCGGACCGTTGACGACGTTGCCATGGGCATCGAACCGCGACCCGTGGCACGGACAGTCCCAGGTTTTCTCGGTGTCGTTCCAGCGGACGATTCCGAACAAATGAGGACAAATCGCCGAGCACTGGTGAATGGTGCCGCGCTCGTCTCGGTATACGGCGATCTTGCCCCGGCCACGACCGACGATGGCGCCTTCGCCTGGCTTGATCTCCGCAACGTCGCCGGTTTCGCCAGCGGTAAACCAGTCCTTGTACTGCTCAGCGACGTTGGCATTCTCCTTCAGGTATTCGGGAGTGGAGCGAAGCCTGACGCGAGAAGGATCGTACAGCTTGGACCACTGGTGCTTTCGTCCTTGGACCAGCTCGTTGAGGATGATGCCGGCAATCGTTCCGTGCGTCATTCCATTTCCGGAATCGCCCGTCGCGATGTAGATGTGCTCGTCGCCCCCCGGGTTCCTTCCGATGTACGCCAGGTAATCGACGGGCTCCATCACCTGGCCCGACCAGCGGTACTCGATGCGCTCGACCATCGGGAAACGCTCGCGCGTCCATTGCTCGAGGCGGTTGAAGCGCTCTCCCGTGGTATGTGCCTGGCCGGTTTTGTGGTCCTCGCCTCCGACGATGAGAATGTCGTAGTCGAGCTCGCGACCGGACGTATCCTCGGCCTGCTGGAGGCGGATGTAGTGATATGGATCTGGAGTATCCCAGTACAGGCCGGCGGGGACAGAGCCGCGTGGAATGCGGGCGCCTATGACGTAAGTCCGATACGCGGCCTGCTTGGTGTGAATGATCAGCCAGTCGTTGACTGGAGTGTTGGTACAGACGATAACGTTGTCGGCGCTGATTACGTGTCCTTCGCTCGTCGTGACGCGGGCGGGCTCTCCGTCTTCGATTTTCTCGGCATGGACCCCCGAATAGATCTTGCCTCCGTCGCGGAGGATGGCACGAGCGAGGCCCTTGAGGTATTTGAGCGGGTGGAAAGTGGCCTGACGTGGAAAGCGCAGCGCGGGTCCGCTGTCCCAAAAGCTGAACGGAATCCTGTCAACGAGCTGCGTATCGTTGATTCCCGCGCGGTGAGTGGCCTCAAGCTCGCGCTCGAGCTCCTTTCGCTGGCTGTCGCCCCCTAAGAAGAGATAGCCCTCGACGCGCTCAAAATCGCAATCGATGTCTTCCATTGACGCGATCGTCTCGATCCGATGGATCGCCGACATATGACTCTCGGCCGCCAGACGAGCGCCTTCCTCACCATGGATGCGGGCGATGTTGTAGTAGCGATCGTCCAGCGCAGCGGTGAGATGGGCAGTGGTTCGACCAGTCTCTCCGCCCCCGATCGGTCCATCATCTATGAGGACTACGGCTCGACCCGCCCGGGCAAGAAGGTAGGCGGTGGTCATTCCAGCTATTCCAGCACCGATGACGCAAACGTTCGCCCGAACATCCTGGGTCAGTGACTGAAATTGTGGAACTTCGGTTGTGCCCATCCAGACGGAGGTCGTATGACCTGAGTCGCTCTGCATAGATGATCTCTTGCGTTAGTTGATGCAGCTATGGTGCGAAGCAGGGGCAATGGCGCATAGGATATGCCATGTGCTAATGTAGAACCGACGCGAATACACCCGGATTGCCGGAGAATCGATGAACAAACATTCCAAGCATACCTGGATAGTCGATGTGATCGAAGACGGATCTGCATCGATCGAGGTGGATGGACGTACAGTAACGCCGATTCCGCAATGGATGCTGCCAGAAGGCGTCCGGGAGGGCGACATATTGTCGGTTACTCACGACCGGAACGAAGGCAAGTCAACACTGCTCATAGAGAACGACCCCGATGCGAAGCGAAAAGCGATGGATCGCTCGGTGAACCAAGTCGGACGAAAATCGACAAACGACCGTGGAGGGGATATCAGCCTCTGATATCTGCGGTTATGTCAGGGCGTGCTGCATCCGACCTGGTGCGACACGCGATCGCCGGGACCACTGAGATCGGCTCCGAATCGCTCGGGCGTGATCGTGAATCCCCCTCCCGGAACTCCCGGCGAACGAATCGTGACGGTTCCGTTCTGATCCGTACGGTACCACGGGACCCTTGCGGCTCTGTAGATGTTCTTGGCCTGAGCGTGCATGTGGCCATACTCGTTACGGGGGCCAACGGAGGCCACCACCCACGTTGGCGTGGTGACGTCGAGGTATTGGCCGATCACTCCGTTGCAGCTGCCGTGGTGGTTCGCTTTAAGAACGCTTACGTGCATCCCGGGATCGCGCTCGTACCCCGCGCTACCGAACCATTCGATCTCCTCGCGCTCGGCGTCTCCCGCCAGCCACATGGTGAAGGATGTGGAATCCGGGCCGATGATCTTTACGGGAGTCGAGCGATTGTTCGCACCGCTTCCATTTGGCATAGGCGGGAGAATGTGCAGCATCGCGCCGCCGGTCATGGTGATCGTGCAGATAGTTCGCCCATCGGAGCACGGATCATCGGTATCGCGATAAATGAGACTGTCCCTGTCCGCGCGCGCGAGAATTGAATCCCGCAGGATTGCGAGCGTTACCGCGGGGGCTGGATCCTTGTTCTCGAAGAAGTAGCGGATGCGAATGTGGCGCGAGGTTCTGAACAGCTCGGTGAGCCCACTGTAGTGATCCAGATGCTGATGGGAAAGGATCACCACGTCGATCGTCGAGCCATTGAGCCTGAGCGAATCCAGAAACCGTCCCAGGATCGCCGGGTCCGGCCCGCCATCGATCAACACGCGGCTGGCGCCGTTCCTGATGTAGGTCGCGTCGCCCTGCCCAACGTTCAGGAGCCGGATGATCAATTCGGGTCCCCCGGAATCCGTGACAAATACCCGCACTGGCGGAAGCGCGGGCTTTCGCGGTGCTCGCCGGCCGTGTGCCGCCGGCCTTCGCGTCCGTTTTGACTGACCTTGCCTCGCCTGGACGAAAAACCCCAGTGAGACAAGTACTGCGGTGAAAGTCAGCAGGCGCCTGAGCACGCTATCGATCGTTTGCAATCATGGGATCGGATGGAATGTCGCCGGCGTGCGCTGGGTATTGCTCGTCGTATTCGGCCGCGCGTCATCGATGCAGCGTGCGACGCGCAGGGCTATCCAACGATCTCGCGAAGAACAGCACGGACCGGAGCCGCATCCAGAGCCATGAGCTTGAGCGGAAACGCCATCAGCTCGTACATGGTAGGTGTTACGCGCCGCAGATCGAGATTCTCGAGTATCGCGGCGTTACCCGCAAAAAGCATATGGTGGACCGGCAGATTCTTACTTTCCCGCGGATCGACGGATGGCGCGTCGACTCCCAGCAATCGCAATCCCCGCCCGAGCAGCGTCCGAACGCAATTTTCGGAGAGCGTCGGCCAATCTTCCGGGAACGCGCCGCTAGCGATCGTTCGTCCTGTCCGCAGCAGAAGCCGCTCGACGAAGGGCAGGGACTGAATCTTCTCCAACTCCTCCATCTCGATCTCCTTGCTCAGGCTCGAAACATCGACGACGATGGCCGGTCCGTAAAACGCGTCGAGTGAGAGCTCGTGCGATCCTGACCATCCTTCGCGCACATGGAGTGGAGCGTCGGCGTGCGTGCCAACGTGCGGGCTGGACGTGAAGGAGGACACGTTCACGCTCGCCCCGGCGCCGATCAACGAAGCCCACCCGCAGGTGAACGCCGTGTCGCCCGGCCATTCAGGGGTATCCGGATTGAGCGTGACGCTGATGTCGCGGAGTGTCGGCTCGCCTCCGTTCACGAGGTCGTTGTCAGAGAAGGTCTCGCTGTCGCACGTCTATTTCCTGCGGATGACTTTTTTCGCGGCTTCTACTACGTGATCCGCGGTTATACCCAGGTGCGCGAAGATCTCGGCGGCTGGCGCCGATGCTCCAAAGCGCTCGATGCCTATGATTGCCCCGTCATCCCCCACCCAACGGTGCCACGACATCGGGTGAGCGGCCTCGATTGCGACACGACGAATTCCTTTCGGCAGCACGCTGTCGCGGTAAGCCTGATCCTGCCGGGCAAAAAGCTCCATGCTGGGCATGCTGACCGAGCGTGCGCGGATTCCGGCGGTCTGGAGCTTGTTCTGCGCGTCGATCACCAACGAAACCTCGGATCCGCTCGACATGAGCACAACTTCGGGTGCGCCGCCGGAGGAATCGGCGAGCACGTACGCGCCGCGCGCGAGGCCAGCGGCAGAAGCGTATTTCGCCCTGTCGATGAATGGCAGCTTCTGCCTGGTGAGGACAAGGGCAACCGGGCCGTCCTTGTGTTTGAGAGCAGCGCGCCAGGCTTCGGTGGTCTCCGAAGCGTCAGCCGGCCTGATCAAAGTCATGCCGGGAATCGCCCGCAGATTGCTCAGCTGCTCGACGGGCTGGTGGGTCGGTCCGTCTTCGCCAAGCCCAATTGAATCGTGGGTGTAAACGTAGATGACCTGCCGTCCCATGATGCACGCAAGCCTGATGGGCGGCCGCATGTAATCTGAGAAAATCAAGAAGGTCGCGCCGTACGGGACGATGCCGCCGGTAAGCGACATGCCGTTCATGACGGCTCCCATCCCATGCTCACGAATTCCAAAATGGAAATTGCGCCCGGCATAGTCCTCGGCGGAAAAGCTGGGCGCGCCCTTGACGATGGTGTCCGTAGAGCTGGAGAGATCCGCCGATCCTCCGATCAATTCGGGGATTTTCTGAGCGATGGCGTTGATCACGACACCGGAGGCAGCGCGACTGGCGATGTTGCCATCCTTGGCGGTGAAAACCGGCAGAGCGTCCTCCCAGCCAGCCGCGAGCTCACCACGCAAACGGCGCTGCAGCTCTTTTTCGAGGGCGGGATTCGCGGATCGGTAAGCATCGTAAACCTTCTGCCAGTCAGCCTGAGCATTGGCTCTCTTCTTAGCCGCTTCGCGCCAATAGCGGAGGGCTTCAGGAGCAACATAGAACGGCTCCTGAGATGGGTACCCCAACGCCTCCTTCGTGAGCTTGATCTCTTCCACCCCAAGCGGCGATCCGTGCGCCGAGGCCGTGTCGTGCTTGTGCGGGCTTCCATAACCAATGTGCGAGCGGACAACGATCAATGACGGCCTCGATGTCTCCGCTTTCGCCGCGTCGATCGCGCGGTTTACCTCAGCGAGATTGTTGACGTCGGGGACATGCTGGGTGTGCCAGCCATACGCCTCAAAGCGCTGAGCCGTGTCATCGCTGAACGTGAGCGCGGTATCTCCCTCGATCGTGATGTGATTGTCGTCATAAAAGCCGATCAGCTTCCCCAGCTTTAGATGGCCGGCAAACGAAGCTGCTTCATGCGAAATGCCTTCCATCATGTCGCCATCGCTGGCGATGAAGTAGACGTTGTGGTCGAAGATTTTCTGCTCACGGTTGAACACCGCGGCCATGTGCGCTTCGCCGACGGCCATCCCCACCGCGTTTCCGATTCCCTGGCCGAGCGGGCCGGTAGTCGTCTCGACTCCGGGTGTGTAGCCAAGCTCGGGGTGACCCGGAGTCTTGCTCTCCCACTGCCTGAACTGCTTGATGTCGTCGAGGGTAAGGTCGTAGCCGGTGAGATAGAACACGCTGTACAGCAGCATCGACGCGTGTCCGGCAGACAACACGAAGCGATCGCGATTGAGCCAACCCGGATCGGAGGGGTTGTAGCGCAGGTGTTGGGTCCAGAGCGCGTATGCGAGCGGCGCGAGCGCCATCGGTGTGCCCGGGTGGCCGGAATCAGCTTTCTGAACAGCGTCCATCGCGAGGACTCTGATGGCGTTGATGCAAAGATCCTCGAGCGACTGGCTGGACGATGCGGGGGCGGACGGGGGCGCGGAGCGCGGCGCGGCCGCGGTATCGGTGGAGGTCGAGGTGGGCTCTGACATTTGAGAACTATTTATGTCGTTGGATAGAATCGCGGTATGGAGGAGCTTCCACGCGAAGAGGAGCGTCGTTTACAAACTAGCTCATACCGTGTCGCGTTGTAGTGCGAGCCAGGCGGCAGCTTCGCTCACTTCGCCGGGAACGAGATTGTGGCCGACCATCTGCCATTTGAGTGTAACCGTGGCGCGCGCGGATTCGAACATCTCCACCAGCCGCTCGACGCTAGGGACCGGGACAATGGGATCCATCCGGCCAGCGGAGATGAATACCGACGATCCGCTGAGATCGACCAATTTTTCGGGCTCGAACACCACCATCGGACGAAGGAGAATGGCGCTCTTGATCAGTCCGGGGTCGATGAACATCACGGTCGAAGCGGCGTTGGCCCCGTTCGAGTAGCCGAGGGCGAAAATACGTGCCGGGTCGAGCGCGTAGCGGGAAACAGCAGCGCGAATGAACCGCGCGAGCTCCTCGGCGCGCGATCGGACTTCCTCCGGATCAAAAACACCCTCCGCCAGCCGCTTGAAGAAGCGTGGCGCACCGTTCTCGAGAACGTTGCCACGCGGGCTCAGAATCGCGGCGCCGGGAGCTACAGTCTGTCCGAGCGAAACCAGATCGTTCTCGTCGCCACCGGTTCCGTGGAGAACGAGCAGCGTGTCCGCGGATGTAGCGTCTTTCGAGGGCAGGAAACGGTAGACGAAGCCGAGATCATCGGTCACGCATTCGGCCCGCGTAGCTCGAGGGGCCTGTGGATGTTGGGCAGCAGCGCTTCGATCTCGAAGCGGCGGAGCTCGAGCCAGCTCGGGAGTTTCAGCGAATGTCCGAGCGCCTCGACGGGCTCATCAACCAGAAATCCCGGACCGTCCGTCGCGACCTCGAACAGCACACCGCCAGGCTCCCGAAAGTAGATGGACTTGAAATAGTCCCTATCGAGTTGGGGAGTAACGTTGTAACCCAGAGAGGTGAGCTCCGTGCGCAGATCCATCTGCTCGGCGTCGCCGGATGCGCGGAAGGCGACGTGGTGCACCGTGCCGGCCCCCATCACGCCGGACCAAATGCCGGGAACGCACCGGATGTCGACAATGGAACCCGGACCACCATCGCCCGAGGCGTAGCGAAAGATGCTGCCTTGCTCGCGCACGAGGCGAAAGCCGAGGGTGTTGGTCAGGAGCTGACCGGTCAGCTCGTTGGCGTCGAGCCAAAGGGTGACGGAATACAGCCCGCGAATGGCGTGTTCCGGAGGCACTCCTCCGCCCGACCAGCCCGCGCGCGTGTCCGCCCGTGGGTGTGCGACGAGCTCACCCATGAAGCCGTCGTGATCCTTGAACGCGATGACGCGCTCGTCCTCGTAGCGTGCGGCCGGCTGTTGGAAATCGACCTGCTTTCGGATCAGTCGCTCAATCCAGAACCCTACAGAGCTGGGAAGAATGGCGAAGGATGTGACCGCTGCCTGGCCGCCGCCCTGCCTGCCGCGACGCGCATCCGGCCAGGGGAAGAATGTAAGGATACTTCCGGGATTCCCCTGCTCGTCGCCGAAGTAAAAGTGATAGGTTGTGGGATCGTCGAAGTTGACGGTACGCTTGACGAGCCTCAGCCCGAGAATGCCGGCGTAGAAGTCGAGATTCCGCTGGGGGTCACTCGCGATACCGGTGACGTGGTGGATACCAATGGTGCGGAAGCTCATCGAGCCGGGGGATGCTCAGGCTTTTTTGGGGGCCTCGCGCTTGTCGGTACCGGTGCGGGGAGATCCGCCTTCGCCTCCGTAACCGCTTTTGTGCTCAGTAGAGTGTGACGGAACGCGTTCCGGGTTCGGCTGGCCGGATCGGGTACCTTGGTCTCCGTCGCTTTGTTTGGTAGGATTCTGACCTTGTTCCTGCTCTCGTGGGGATGGCATAATGTCTCCAATAGTTACCCTATCATTGAAGCAACGGACATGCCGTTGAAGCAACGGACATCGCCGTTCATTGAGTCATTGATGTGAGTCGCGCCCAAGCGCCCAAAAAACCAAAAACGAAGGGCTTTCGAAGTCTGACCGATCCCAAGACGCTCAGCGAGCTAGTTCTGCGTCTCAAGGAAGGAATTTACATCACGACCCTCGAAGGCGAGATCGTCGACGCCAACCCGGCGTTCCTCGAGATGTTCGGTGTCGAATCCCTCGACGAGCTGCGGGGATTTCGCACCAGCGATTTCGTCAAGCCCGAGGTTCGGGCCAGGGAGATGGCCCTTCTCGAGAGTGAGGGCTCGGTGCGCGACATCGAGTTTCAGGTCACCCGGCGAGACGGTGAGGTGAGGACGGTCGTCGACAGCGCGTTTCTCTCGGTCGATCACAAGACTGGCGAGAAGTATTGCCACGGAATTTTGGTCGACATCACGCAGCGAAAGGAGCTGCAGACGCAGCTGCTGGAGCTGAGTATCCGCGATCCGCTCACCGGGTGTTACAACCGTCGCTACCTGAACACCGTCACCAGACAGTGCGAAGCGCAGCCAAACGGGGAGTGGGGCTGCATCTATCTCGACATAGATCACTTCAAGCAGTACAACGACTCGAATGGCCATGCGGAGGGGGACAGCGTTCTGGTGAAGATGGCGCGATTCCTCATGCGCCATGTTCGGGCAGAAGAGGCCGTCGTTCGAGTTGGCGGGGACGAGTTCCTGGTAGTCCTGTGCGATTCCGGTTCCGATCAGACCGAGCACGTAGTGTCGCGTCTGCGAGAGGCGGCGCCGGCGTCGGCACCGGTTCCTTTCTCGATGGGATGGGCCGCCCGGAAAGGCGGTGAGACCTTCGAGGACACGATGATCCGGGCAGATCAGAGGTTGCTCGAAGTAAGGGTCGATCAACGGCGGGACCTGCAGCAGAAGCGCAGAAAGAAGGGGCCGAAGGCCAGCTAGCCCCTCGTAGCTCCACCCAAGCAGGCATGAAATCGAATGCCGGCGAGGTCTGTGCAAGCCGAGGATCGGGGGACGTCTCACAGTAGAACCCACTTCTACTGGTGTCCCATGCGCGCATCCCTGTTAGCAATCGTACTCTGTATTCCCTCGCTGCTCTCGGCGCAGATCGTTGACCGCCCACGCCCTTGGCCTTGCCCGGCGCCACCGCCCTGCCGGCAGGGACAACCGTGCATCATGCGGCCGTGCGTCATGCCGTTGCCTGGCGTTGTCCGGCAGAGCAGCGACGTGCGCGTGGATCTGATCGACCAGGTGCTGCGCTACGAGATCACCGAGACGTTCGTGAACCGAGGGAACCGGCCTGGCGAAGCGGACTTCATGTTCCCGCTGCCAAAGGGAGCGGCTTTCCAGGATCTCAAACTCGAGATCAATGGCGAGATGGTCTCGGGCGAGACGATGAGCGCGGATCGCGCTCGTGGGATCTACGAGGAGATCGTGCGTCGCCAGCGCGATCCCGCGCTGCTGGAGTGGATGGGATATGGTTTGCTGCGGGCGAGGATCTTCCCGATTGCGCCGGGCGAAGCCAAGAGGGTAGTGGTGCGCTTTCAAACGGTTGCCCCGCGTGAGGGGGATGCGCTGCGCATCGACTACTTTCGCGGACTGCGCACGAACCAAGTGGGTGCGAGTGCGATGCCCGAAGGACGCACGTCGTTCGTGCTGGCCTATCCCAAAGATCCCATGTACGGAACGGCGTATTCTCCGACGCATTCGATTTTCGAGCCGCGCTACAGCTCAGTCGATGACCGAGATGTTGTTGACGATCGCTCGTTTGCATCGAGCTATCGCGGGTTGATGCGTCGGTTTGAGATAAGGGACGCGTACGGAGAGGTCACGCTCCTTATTCCAATCCGGCGCTCGACCAGCGCTGCGATCACAATGCTGGCCAACGCCCCAGGGAACGGCGATGGGTTCGCGCTCATCACGTTGGCACCACCGGCCGTTCGCCCACGCGCGGTTCCGCGCGACCTGACCTTCGTCATCGACGTCTCGGGCTCGATGAGCGGACAAAAGATCGAGCAGGCCCGCGCGGCGGGGAAGCAGATACTGGGAACGCTCTCGCCGATGGACCGTTTCCGCCTGATCGATTTTTCGAGCGACGTTCGGACCTTCCGCGATGGTTTCTCGCCTGCTACGCGCGAGAACATTCGTGCGGCCGAGCGCTATCTCGATCAGCTTGACGCCGAAGGATCAACGAACATCTCGGGGGCGCTCGACGAAGTGCTGTCATCTCCGATTCAATCCGGAAGACTTCCGATAGTGCTGTTTCTCACCGATGGCCAACCTACGGTCGGAGAGCGCGATGCTTCGGTAATCGCATCGAACGTCGCGAAGCACAGGGACTCGCGGAGACTGTTCACCTTCGGTGTGGGCGCTGATCTCAATGTGTCGCTCATCGAGCAGCTCGCGCTCGAGGGCCGCGGCACGGCCAGCTTCGTGCGACCGGAAGAATCGGTGGAGCGCGCCGTCGGAATAGTCGCGAGCCGACTGACGAGTCCGCTGGTCACGGATGTCCGCATTCACTCTGATGGGGTGCGGCTGCTCAAGATGCATCCATCGGGGCCTGTGGACATATTTGCCGGCGAGGACCTGGTGGTTCTTGCGCGCTATAACGGGAGCGGAAACGCCGTCATTCGGTTCGATGGGCAGACAACGAGCGGGTCAGTCAGCTGGAGCAGCCGCGTCAACTTTCCGGACCGCTCGCGGGAGAATCCGTTCGTCGCAAGACTTTGGGCGACGCAGCGAGTGGGTTATCTGAGCGCGGAGAAGAGGAAACATGGCGGGTCGCGGGAGATCAACGACGAGATCCGCGACCTGGGTGAGCGCTTCGGAATTCCGACCGAGTTCTCATCGTATCTGGTAGTTGAGCCGGGAATGAACGACCGTATACAGATATCGGGCGCGACGCAGCAGTTGCAGGCGAAGGTGTCGGGTGTCGCGACCGCTCGCGTCCTTGCGCCCGCATCTGCACCGGTTCAGTTCGAGGCTGCGAAGACCGCCGCTGCCCAGCGCAGTGTGACGAATATGGCCGCCGCTGATTCCGCGTCGGGCCTGAGGGAGGATGCGAATGTCAGACATGCCGGCAATCTCACCTTCGTGCTGCGCGATAGCGTGTGGACGGATGTACGCTACAAGAATACGGGCTCTGTGCTGCGCGTGAAGCCTTATTCTGATGCCTACTTCAAGCTGCTCGAGCTGCAACCGGATCTTCGTGATGCGTTCACGATTGGAGATCGCGCGATAATTGCCGGCCGCAGCATGGCGATAGAGCTGACCCCGGATGGAGAAGAACGGCTCAGTGATAGGGATCTCGCGCTTTTGAGAGACCGCTGGTAATCGAGTGACTGACGTCGAGCGACTCTTCCGAACGTACAACGCCGCGTTGGTGCGATATCTGACGCGGCGATTGGGAGATCGCGACTGGGCGGAGGAAGTCGCGCAGGAGACCTTCGTGCGGGCGCTCAGGCAGACGTCGATACAGAACGAAAGAGCGTGGCTATTCGCGGTGGCGACGAATCTCGTGCGTGATGAAGCGAGGAAGGACATGAGACGGCGAAAGCATCTTGCGCTGCTGGCGGAAGAAGAACGCGACGCGATGGTCGAGCCGGAGGAGACGACGCTCGAGCGCGCGCAGGAAGCAGCGATGGCCCGGAAGGCGGTCGATGCGCTGGCCGAGCGGGACCGACTCGCACTGCTGATGCGCGAAGAGGGATTGGACTACGACGAGATCGCGGAAGCTCTGGAGCTTTCTCCCGGCTCGGTCGGTACTACGTTATCGCGTGCGCGCCGCCGGCTGGTGGAGAGCTACGAAGCATTGCAGAAGAGTCAGGAAGAGAGAGAGAAAAATGCAGCATCTTGAGGAAGGGGCGATTCATTCGTGGCTCGATGGAGCGCTGAGCGCCGAGGAGGCCGCACGCGTGAGTGCGCACGTGGAAGAGTGTGCGCAGTGTGCCGCCGCGGTGGCCGAGGCGCGCGGATTCATCGCCGCATCATCGCGAATTCTGACGGCGCTCGACCACGTCCCCAAGGGGGTCGTGCCAATTGGCGTGCGCGCGAAGCCGAGAAACTGGACAGCGTGGCGTGCTGCCGCGGCGGTGCTGGTCGTGGCGCTGGGAAGTTTTTCCGTACTGAGGGAGCGGATGGGCACGCGGCAGAATGCCGAGGTCGTCCCATTTCGCGCGACGACGACTGCCGCGGTCGCGGATCGAGCAGCAATCGATACGGTACAGCGAGAGTCCTCTCCAACCAACGAAGCACAGTCAGCCAAAGTCCTGGCCAAACCCACTACGCCTCCCAGTGATGGGAATCAGGCGGTTGCGAGTAAGAGCAAAAGTCAGGGGACACCTAAGCAGGACAATGTGTCGGCGCTAGCGGCGGCTCCTCGACCGCTTGCGGTCGCGTCCGATCTTGGGCGCGGAACCCGCGAGAACAGCGCGACTTCCCAGGGTGCCGGAACAGCAACTACGAAAATCGACGTGGGTGCTGCCCGGGTGTACGGAGGAAGGATTTCTGAACCCCTGAGCGGGCGCGTCGCGGACGTCGCCTTGAGTACGCGGGCCGCCGCCGGGCTAATGAGCGATCCCGCGGTAGGGCCGGTGCCGATTCGAGTTGTCGGTACCCCAAGGGCATTCGGTGAAAAGCGCACGCTGTATGAGATCGCGCCTGGCGACACCGTATTGTTGGCCGAAGCTGTGACATTTCAATTGGACGCGGCCGTCGTGACCGCGTCAGGAGCGACGCGTGTCGCGCAATCCGCAGACACATCCGCTGCGCGTCAAATCAAGATTCGCGGGGCCGCTCCGGCTGTCGCTGCCCCACCATCAGCACAAAGCTTGAACGGAGTCACCACGCTAACGTGGACGGACGCGAGTGGGAACACCATGAAACTCTCGGGCCGGCATTCATACGCGGAACTTCTGGAAATCAGGCGGAGAATCGAGCAGCTGCGAGCCGCCGAAGCGGCGGCAAAGAAAACGAAGTAGCTAGAATCAGCCTTGGGGAGGGGCGTCCTGGAGCGCCATACCCATCGAGTGATATCCCTTGTCAACATAGATAACGCTGCCGGTGATTCCGGTGGCGAGGGGGCTCGATAGGAAAGCCGCCACGCGTCCGACTTCTTCCGCCTCGAGCGGGTCGGTGAGTGGCGAATTGGCGGCGCAGTACTCCACCATCTTCTCGATTATTCCGATTGCGCTCGCGGCGCGTGATGCGAGCGGGCCCGCGGAAATTGTATTGACGCGAAGCCCGTATTTACGACCGGCCTCAAAGGCGAGCACACGCGTGTCGCTCTCGAGGGCAGCTTTCGCCGACGACATGCCGCCACCGTACCCCGGAATCACGCGCTCGCTCGCCATGTAAGTGAGAGACAGAAACGACCCTCCTTTGCGCATCAGTGGCGCGAGCCGCGATACCATAGAGATCAATGAGTAGGCACTCACGCTCACCGCGGTGAGGTACCCGTTGCGACTCGTCTCCAGCAGTGGCTTCCTGACATCGGGTCCGTTCGCCAGCGAATGGATCACTATGTCCAACGAGTCCTTTCCGAAATCCGACTCGAACTGTCCGACGAGCCCGTCGATGCTGAAATCGCCGGTTTCCTTGTAGCGCTTGTTGGTCCGAATGTCCTCGGGCGCGTCGGCGAGCGTGTCGAACGAGGCATCAAGGGGATAAATCTTCTCGAATTCGAGAAGCTGTCCGCTGGATAACATTCGCGACTCGTCCATCTTCCCGCGCTCGAGCAGATTTCTGAATATGTTGAGCGCGGGCGGCCAGGTGGCCACAGAGATACTCGCGCCCGCTTCGGCGAGGGATTTGGCGATCGCGAACCCGAATCCAGCGTCGTCCGCGACCCCGGCAACGAGCGCGCGCTTGCCGGAGAGATCGATATTCAGCATGCGATTGATATCGCCACTGGAAGTACGATTGACAAGGGGTAAGGGATTTGCATTTGGTCGCTGAGGCCAGACCTCGAAAAACCCTTCAGAAGGAGATGTTCTTGTTCGGAAAGCCGATACGCGCCGCGCTGCTTGCGATGACACTCGCGGTCAACCTGCACGCGCAGGTCCAGGATACCATCAACAAGAAGACTCTCCTGTTCGAGGGCAAAGATGCGCTCATTCTCGGCGTCTTTGCTGTCGGCACGGCGATTGTCGGCCCGTTCGACAAGGAAGTGGCGAGCAGGCTTCAGAACCCGAGGACTCAGGAGAATCGGTTTCTGAAGAGAGCAGCGACCGGGTTCCGTCTGCTCGGCGATCCTGGATCGGTACTCACAGGCACTGCGATCTATCTCGTTGGGCGCGCCGATGGACAGCGCCGCGTTCAATCGCTTGGCTTGCACAGCGTAGAGTCAATCCTCCTCGCCGGCGCGATCGGTGGTGGAATCAAAGCTCTCGCCGGAAGGCAGCGCCCCTTCGCTGACATCACAACTCCCTACGATTTCCAGCTCTGGCGAGGCTTCCATGACTACAAATACCAATCCTTTCCATCGGGCCACACGATTGCCGCGTTCGCTTTTGCATCTTCGCTCACTCGGGAGTCACAGTTCTGGGCGCCGCACGCCGCCTTTTATGTGGGCACCGTATTTTACGGAGGCGCGAGTCTAATAGGGTTGTCGCGCATGTACAACAACCAGCACTGGGCAAGCGATGTGATGGCCGGCGCCGCGATTGGAACCCTCGTTGGGCTCAAGGTCGTGAAGTACACGCATTCGAATCCGGGTAACCGCATCGATCGCGCGTTGATCAAGGGAAAGAAATCGAGTGTGATTCAGGCCAACCCGGTACTGTTCTCGTTCCAGTTCTAGTAGCCAGGACGTTGTTATCGAGTGTGATGCTTGCAGCTGAATGGAATCTTCATTCTTGTCGAGCTACCGTCCGACATCGCGGAACAGATACGGGCGATCAATGAGCGCTACGACACGAAGCTGTCGCGCTCCCGACCACCGCACATAACACTCACGGGATCGTCCGGGGCTGGACCGATTCCGCCATCAGTAACAGTCGAAGAGATGCGGGCCCGGCTGGAGCCGATCACGAGCGACACGCCGCCAATCACGCTTATCCTCCAGCCCGCGCAGAGGTTTATGCAGACGAATATCATCGTCCTGCCGCTCGATGCGAATGGTCCGCTGCGGGTTCTCCACGACCGGATCGTGACCAGCGGACTGCCATTCGCGCCGGCGCGGTACACTTTTAGCCCGCATGTGACGCTGAGCCTGTACCAGTCATTGGAGGCGCAGGCGATTCGTGAGCTGCTAAAGACCAGAATGCCGGAGCCGTTCGTGATAAACGCAGTCCAGCTATATCACACGCGGGATCCACAACCTTCACGGAAGCTGCTCGAGCTTTCACTGACCGGTGGATCCAAGAAAGATTGAAATCGCGTGGCGCTCCTTCTGGATGCGCCTGCTGGGGCTACTGCTGCCCGGGCCAAGGGAAACCACACTTCCACCGGCACGGGATTCGGACTGTCGCGTGCTGTTCATCCGTTACGAACGAATCGGCGACATGATCATGGCGACATCGCTTATTCGGAACATTGCGACGTCCCTGCCGGGTTGTAAGGTGGATGTCCTGGCAACGCCGAAAACGGCGCCAGTGCTTGAAGGAAATCCATACGTCGGCAAAATCCTCATGCTCGATCGCGGCTCGGTACGGAGCTACACGCGTTTGATGAAGCAGCTGCGGCGCGAGCGCTATACCGTGATGGTGGACGGGCGGATCAATAATCCGCCGATATTTACCTCAACGCCGCTCCTGATGTTCGCAGGTCGCGCCAGGTTTAGAGTAGGCGCGGGCGGAGAAGCCAAGCCACGCATCTACAATGTCTCGGTGCCCGCGTGGGACAGGGTCGAGCACTACATCGAGGGGTCGAAGCAGCTCGCCGTCCCATTCGGCATCGATCCAACCAGCGTCGAGTGGCAGCCGGAGATATTTCTCGCGCCCGAAGAAATAGCCGTCGCCGAGGAGAGGTGGAGCGCAGCCCGATCGCTGATCTCGGAAGGTGAGCGGGAGGGCGGGAGCGTCGCCAAACGGCTGCTCGTCAACCTTTCAGCATCTGAGCCGAAACGCAGATGGCCCGATGGGAAGTTCATTGCGACGCTGCAGTCAGCGCGTGCGCGCTTTCCAAACATGCCCATGATCGTCATGGGGCTCCCCGAAGAATGGAACAGCGTGCAGCAGGTTGCGGGCGCTGTAAACGCGCTCCCGGCGCAGACGCCCAAACTCCGCGATGCATTTGCGCTCGTCGGGACCGCCGACGTGGTGTTTACCCCTGACACCAGCATCTCGCACGCGGCCTCGGCTTTTCGAAAGCCGTCACTGGTTCTGCTCAAGCGCGAACACAAACCCTATGCTCCCTACAACACGCCGGGCGAAGTAATCTCCTGGCACGAAGACGAGATCAGGCAGCTGCCCCACGAAAGGGTTGCGAAGGCCCTCGACAAGGTGTTGGCGGAATTCGGGGGTTAACCGGAGGACGCCGGGATCGTCTAATGAGTATCACGCCGGATCGGCGTATCTCTCTCACGGGACACTGGTGACAACTGTTCGCGGATTCCTCAGGAGCTCGGCCACATTCGTGGCATTGATGCTGATCCTTTCCAGCCGGCTCGATGCCCAGCACTCAAAGCACATTGCCTATTCGAGATCCCGACCGATGACCCCTGCTGATTCGGTGCGCGCGACGCACATCGTTAGTGAGCTGAGGCAGGCTGTGGCCAAGTATCAGGATGTGAAAGTCGCTGAGGCCGATGGCTACAAGATGTTCGCCCCGGAGGTCAAGAATCAGCCGCAGTACCATTTCACCAGAAAATGGAACGCGATCCGCAATCAATTCGGCTTCGATCCCGCGCGTCCGACATCGCTTCTATACAAGAAAGACGCGCAGGGCCAGTTTCACCTGGTCGGGGCGATGTATACGGCATCGAAGCGCACGTCGGAAGCCGATCTCAACGAACGTGTTCCACTCAGTGTCGCGCACTGGCATCGCCACATCAACTGGTGTATTCCACCGCGCCGCGAGAAGGAAAGGTGGTCCGAGACGAAAAACGGACGCCCGGTTTTTGGCCCGCTCGGCGTGGCGACTGAAGCCGAGTGCAGGGACGCAGGGGGACGCTTCATCCCTCAGGCGTTCGGGTGGATGGTCCACGCCAACCTGTTCGCGGGCAACGATCTCAATTCCATCTGGCACGACGACCACATGGACCACGATCACGCGATGCTCGGAGACGTGAAGAACCCGGACTGAGATGGTCCAGGCCGGACCAGCGCTCCAAAGTGGGCTTGCCCGGTGCGGTAAATTGTAGGGATGCCTCCACAATTCATCTATGTAATGAAAGACCTGCGCAAGGTCGTCCCGCCGTCGCGGGAGATTCTGCGCGGGATCTGGTTGTCCTTTTATCCGGGCGCCAAAATCGGCGTGCTCGGCGCCAACGGCGCGGGCAAATCCTCCCTGCTCCGGATCATGGCGGGCGTGGATCAGGATTTTCAGGGCGAGGCGTGGCCGCATGAAGGCACGCGCATCGGCTACCTGTCCCAGGAGCCGCAGCTCGACGAGGGGAAGAACGTCAAGGAGAACGTCGGCGTCGCGGTGAAGCCGACGCTCGATCTTCTCAAGAAGTTCGAGGAGATCTCGAACAAGTTCGCCGAGCCGATGTCTGACGACGCGATGACGAAGCTGCTGGACCAGCAGGCCAAGGTGCAGGAAAAGATCGACGCCGCCAATGCGTGGGACCTCGATCGCAAGATCGAGATCGCCATGGATGCGCTGCGTCTTCCGCCGGCGGATGCCGACGTCAACAAGCTCTCCGGTGGCGAGAAGCGCAGAGTCGCTCTCTGCCGCACCTTGCTCGAGGAGCCCGACATGCTCCTTCTCGACGAGCCCACAAACCATCTCGACGCCGAATCGGTCGCGTGGCTGGAGAGATACCTGGCCGAATTTCCGGGCACCGTCGTGGCGGTGACGCACGACCGGTATTTCCTTGACAACGTCGCCGGGTGGATTCTCGAGCTTGACCGCGGCGCGGGGATACCATACGAGGGCAACTACACGTCGTGGCTGGATCAGAAGCGCACGCGTCTCGCTACCGAAGAGAAGCAGGCGTCGGCTCGGCAACGCACGCTCGAGCGCGAGCTCGAATGGGTGCGCATGTCGCCGCGCGCTCGGCAGAGCAAGAGCAAGGCGCGCATCCAGAAATACGAAGAGCTCGCGACCGAGGCCGAGGGCGACAAGATCATGCAGCACGAGATCGTGATTCCACCACCGGCTCGGCTCGGCAACGACGTCGTGATCGCGAAAGGACTCAAGAAGGCGTATGGAGATAAGGTTTTGTTCGATGATCTGTCGTTCTCGCTCCCTCGCGGAGGAATCGTCGGAATCATCGGGCCGAACGGCGCGGGCAAGACGACGTTGTTCAGGATGATCGCCGGCAAAGAGAAAGGCGATGGTGGCACGTTGACCATCGGCGATACCGTGCAGCTCGCGTATCTCGATCAGACGCGCGAATTCAACGACGCGAACACCGTCTACAAGGAAGTGAGCGAGGGGAATGACGTCATCCAGGTTGGCAAGCGCGAGATGCAGGCACGGGCGTATCTGGCACAGTTCAACTTCAAGGGTCCGGATCAGCAGAAGATTGTGAAGAATCTTTCGGGGGGAGAGCGAAACAGGCTCCATCTGGCGAAGCTGCTCAAGTCGGGGGGAAATCTGCTGCTGCTCGACGAGCCCACGAACGATCTCGACGTCGACACGTTGCGGGCACTTGAGGAAGCGCTGGTCGATTATGCGGGGTGCGCGGTGGTGATCTCGCACGATCGCTGGTTTCTCGACCGTATCGCGACGCACATCCTGGCGTTCGAGGGGAATTCCGAGACGGTGTGGTTCGAGGGCTCTTACCGCGACTACGCCGAAGACTTCAAGCGGCGGAAAGGCGCGGATGCTGATCGTCCGCACCGGATTGCATACAGGAAACTCGTTCACCGTTAGAGCCGAGTGTCTTGCAGGGAACGTCTGTGAGTCGCAGCATATGTAGTCGCGATTCCCGGAGGTTTCATGCGGCCACTCGCCTGGGTTGGTGTGCTACTCATTGTCGTTGGTGTCATAATCGTTGCGATGCGCGGCATTCCCTACACGAAGAGCCACAACGAAGTTGAAGTAGGGCCGCTCAAGGTCACATCGCAGGAACGAGGGATGGTCACTCCGATCGTCGGGGTTGCTGCCATAGTGATTGGCGGCGTGCTGGTGTTCGCGGGGCGGAAGTCGCCGAGATAGCATGCTCCTCACGGCGCTGATCGCGGCGGGGCTGCTCCAGGATTCCGCGCTCGTTTATGACGGACGGGCGAATCGCGTCCGTATCGATGTGCCGCGCATCGATACGGTCGTTGCGATCGATGGGAATCTCGACGAGGCTGTGTGGCGCAGAGCGGCCCGACTATCGGGCTTTTCGCAATATCAGCCCGTGGATGGGCGTCCGGCGGACGATCCGACCGAGGTTCTGGTGTGGTACGCGCCCGATGCTATCTATTTCGGAATCCGCGCGCGCGAGATCCACGGCAACGTCGTGCGCGCCACGCACGCCAACCGCGACAACATCGACAGCGAAGATCAGGTTCAGATCCTGCTCGACACCGACAACTCACGACAGATCGCATTCCTGTTCGGGGTGAATCCGTACGGTGTGCAACAGGATGGGACGCGGAGCGCACAGTTTGCCGGCGGGGCAGGCGGAGCATCGGCCACAGGAGGCGGATTCCGCAACATCAATCCCCTCGAAGGAAGCGTCGATCTCAATCCCGACTATTTCTTCGAATCGAAGGGGCGACTCGTCGAAGGTGGATACGAAGTCGAGATGCGAATTCCTTTCAAGAGTCTCCGCTATCAGGACGCGCGAGTTCAGAGCTGGGGCCTGCACATCCTGCGGCGCGTGCAGCATTCCGGCTTTCAGGACACGTGGGCGCCCGCGATTCGCGCCAACGCAAATTTCCTCGCGCAATCGGGCACGCTCGAAGGCCTGAACGACCTGAGGCGCGGCCTCGTGCTCGAAGCAACTCCGACGGCGACGGCGCACGCCGATCGATCGCCCACAATTGGAAATGGGCGGGACTACCAACAAAAGGCCGAACTCGGCGGCGACGTGCGCTGGGGAATTAGGCAGAATCTCACGCTCAACGGGACGGTCAATCCCGACTTCTCACAGGTCGAGGCGGACATCGGGCAGGTGCTGCTCAACGAGCGGTTTGCGCTCTTTTATCCGGAGAAGCGGCCCTTCTTTCTGGATGGACTCGAGCTGTTCGACTCGCCGAACCAGCTGATATACACGAGGAAGATCGTCGCGCCGAGGGCCGGTGTGAAGCTGACGGGGAAATTGGCGGGTCTGAACATCGCGTCGGTTGTCGCGGCGGACGACCGACAATATTCGTGGACCGGCGCGCACTCGCCGTTGTTCGGAGTGTCCCGGCTCAGATATGATTTTGGCTCCAACAATACTCTCGGTGCGGTTCTTACCGCGCGCGAAGATGGCGGCGACTTCTCGCGTGTGGTCGCGGCCGATTACCGATTCTACCACTCGAAACTCTACTTCGCGCAATTCCAGGCCGCCGAGTCGTGGACGGACAGCGTGCGCAATCGACTGAGTGGATCACTGCTTCAAGCCGATTGGGACAGAACTGGCCGTGCGTGGGGATTCCACTATACGCTGAGATCACTCGATCCCGGCTTCAAGACGGCGGCGGGATTTGTAAATCGCACAGGCATCATCGAGACGAGAGCTTTCAACAGGCTCAGCTTCTACGGAGCGCAGGGCGCGCTGGTGCAGACGTACAGCTCGTTCTTCGGTTTGAATCGGATCTGGAACAACGCTGGTGCTGGGCACGGATTGGCCGAGAGCACGGAGTCGATCACGCCACGGGCGACGCTTCGAGGCGGATGGCAGCTGGGTGGCGCGATCACGCACAGTTATTTCGCATTCGATCCGTCGCTCTACACGGGGCTGACGATTCAGCGAATCGTTCCGGCAGTGCCGGTCGGCGGCTCGCCTGTCTTCGATACTGCGGCGTTCGTGGTTCCCGGCCCCGAAAAAAATGAGCTTGGTGGATCGCTGAGCCTGACGACGCCCACCTTTCGACATTTCAGCGGCACCGCGGCCATAACAAAGGGTCAGATCCCGATATTTCGTGAAGCAGCGCCCGGCACCAGCTCGCGCATCGATGCCGCGCTGGATCTTCGCCCCACGACCGCGGTCCGGAGCTCACTCCAGTTCTCGCGACTGACGATCGGGAGAAAGTCAAATGGATCTCGTTTTTCATCGGAGACGATTCCGCGTGTCAAGGTGGAGT
>JBBQFZ010000023.1:0-31480 GCA_038322455.1 Gemmatimonadales bacterium
GACTCACTCGCGACCGCCGTACGACTGCATGGTGGCGAGAAAAATCAATAGCCACTCTCGCGAGACTATTGCGGCGGCGTCGGGTTGTCAAGGTTGAACGAAAATGTAAGCGTTGGGTGAGAATCCACCGACTGGCGCGAGACTCGGGTGTGACGAATCGCGCGGCATAGGGAAAATGCGTCGGTGCCGATACTTTTTTTGGGATCCTGGCTTTCGCCGTTGCGGACAGGCATACGACCGACGTCCAGAGATCTGTCGCCGATCGGCCCCGCAAACGGATTCTGGTCCCAGCGCGTCGCGGGGCTAAATGAGCGGCCTCGACATGACGTGATCTGTATCCACGCGCTGACCGAAGTGGAATGCCTTCTCTCCGACGATGGAAAAACCCACTCGCTGGTAGAATCCGATCGCCCACGGCGCCTCTGACCAAACCTGGAGCCAAATCACGTCGGCGGCTGCACGCTTCGCGACATCGCAGCACTGCGTCATGAGCGCCGCACCAACGCCCTGACCCTGGGCCGCGGCATCCACATAGAAGCGCACGATCTCGTACGCGCGACTTCCATCCACTCCCTCCGGAAATTCGTCGGTGGCGCAAATATGCGCGTAGCCGACCGGCGACCCAGTGGAGTCCTCGGCGACGAATACCGAGCTCCTTTGCCCGTTGATCGCCGCGGCTATCGTCGCCGGCGAATACGCGCTGGCGAGGTAGCGGCTTAGCTGCGGCTCGGGGTGAGTCGGCCCATAGGCCTGCACGAAAAGTCGGGCGCCGAGTGATGCTATGCTCTCGACGTCGTCAGACGCACACCGCCGGATACGCGACCCTAGCTCGGCGCTTTGCAAACGAAGTTGGCCGCGTCGTCCGTGCTACCCGTGCCCTTGTAAATGGCGCGTCGTGGATAAGCGCAAAGGGGGCGCGATCGAATCGCTCTGCCGGAAGTGTCCCTTTTTGTCGCGATCACCTGTTCGGGGGCCTGTCCGCGCTCGACCCAGTCCGTGATTGCCGCCATCCACGGAACCTCGCTCGGTCCCGGGCCATCGCCACAATGCAACACGCCCGGCTCCATAAAAAGTCGCGCATAGTTGCGGGCGCGTGAATCGCGCGCGACTACCCGGTTGTAGTAGCCGATCGTTGCCACTGGATTGAGCGCCGGATCCGACCAGCCGTGCCAGATGATCAGCTTCCCATTGTGCGCGGCAAAGCGGGAGATGTCGGGGTTGTCAGCATTCAGAATCTCGGCCCAACGTTTCGCGTCGCTGGCGAATGATCCCGAATAGCGACTGTAGTCCCAGGTGGAATCGTTGAACAGGAAATATTTCCCGCCCTCGGTCACGAACATCGCCTGCGCAGTGGGCACATGGACCTCACGCATCAGCGACGAATCACGTCCGGTGATCCAGGAGGGCCAGCCAGCCGGCTGATTTTCTCCGCCAAAGGGCTGGGCCGGATAGATCACGCGGCCGCGATCATCAGTTGTAGTCGCATAGATGCGCGCGATTGCGGCACTCTGCGCCGAGGTCAGACAATCCGAAGCGCCATTCTCGGTAGCGCACCGCTTGATTGATGAGAGCTTGAATTTGCAATCACGCGGATCGCCGAGAATGCCGTCCCGCACGCCGTCCAGCGCATCGCACGCATCGAGAATCTTGCCGGAGAGAAGATCGAGATTCGCCTGGGTGATGAGTGGCTTGTCGAAATACGACGGATCCGGGAACGCGGCTTTTGTGTTTTTGAGGAAAGCGGCGCCGGTTGCGCTCATGAACGCCGCCGGCGCGCCACTGACGATTCCGTCGAAATCGTCCGGATAGCGCTGCGCTTCCATCAAGCCCTGACGACCGCCGTTGGAGCACCCCGAGAAGTACGAGTATCGCGGCTCGCGTCCGTAGAACGCTTTGGCCAGCGATTTGGCGACTTCCACGGTGCGGTGGACGGCGAGGTAGCCGAAATCCACCTGCCGCTCCGGATCGTTGAGTGCCCATCGCGCGCCACCGCCCGGCGAGCGGTCGTGGCCAGTATTCGTGCTGACGGCGAGGTACCCGTCGTTGGCGCGTGACAGTGCGCCTCGATTGATGGTGCCGGCATAACCACCATTGCCACCCATGAACAGCCGGTCGTTCCATTCCTTCGGCAGCATGGCGGTGAATGCGGTGCTCCTGCCAATCACTCCCGAGACCCGACAGTGGGGAATGCGCACGTTGTCGGCCCGCGAGCCGGAGTCGGGCACATCGACGACTTCGGTGATATGAACGTCGGCGATCTGAAGATTCCGGAGGCTCACGCATCCGCCAGCTGGCGTAGGCGCGATCGCTACGACCTGGGCCTGCAGAGAGGGGGGCGCGAGTAACAGTGCCCCCGCGCATGCGAAGGGGCGGATTGCATTTCGTGAAAAGCCAGTGAGTGTGCGCATCGCGATCACTCGAAGCTGGCGAAAACCGCCGCTCTATGGAAGCCGGTTCGCCAATTCAGTGAGGTAGTTCGCGGCTTCCGTGATCGGCTTGGCCCCGGTGAGCGCGGCCTGGTCCAACGCGGGTATTTCGGGTTCTCGGCGAGGGTTTCTGATGCCGATTCGTTTGCGGAGCTCATCACGGAAAGCGCGGGCGGGCCGATAGAATCGCTCCCGGTAAATGCGCCACGTCACCAGATGTCGCTGGACAAGCTCGGTGCTCTCGCGGTCGAGGTCGCGGTCGCGCGCTTCTTCCGACAAGTTGTCGAGGGGTCGGGGCGTGATCAGGCTCGTCACGTAGGCGCTATCGCTCCCTGCCTCGAAGTTCCGCATCTCCGCCGCGAGCTGGAGAGTTTCCTCCTTGAGCTCGCTCTGTGGAAGCTCGCTGAGCTGCTCGACCAATGGGTCGATTTCGGGGGCGGCAGACGGCGGACTAACTTCACGAAATCCAAGGTCCACCGGCATCTGCACCGTAAAGAGCAGCCACAGGAATTCTGCCGCAGTGATGATCGAGTAGGAAAGCACGAACATCGCGATGATTCGCGATCCCAGTGGTAGCGCGCGGAGCACTCCGTGATCCCGCCACAGGACATTCAGGACCGAGATTGTAACGCACCCCGCGAGCTTGGTGGGTGGGAGCAATGGCAGCTGCTTCCAGGCGCGGGGTGCGATGCTTTTCCAGCTTCGATTTTTGAGGGGGAGCTTCACGTTCAGGAGACTGTTTCCGCGACGACCTAGTCACGGATTTTACCTATCTCCTTCTGATTTTGCGCCACGCGGACGAACGGCTTTTTGGAGCCGCCGGGCTCTCAGCCGATAGTTGACTGCAGATACGATGGATGCGAGCGGCGTCGACGCAGAATCTCGGATTGTGCCGGGGAACGGGCACCCGTCCCTAGCCCACGTGCCTGGGATCAGGCTTCACGATGAACGCCTGCGTATAGCTCTTCCCGTTCACACTCAGCTTCGCCGAGAAGTTGCCAAGATAGTGGCGGTCGAGTGGACCGCCTTCGTCGGCGGGCGGAGCGCCCCGCGGACGCGGACGCACCGGGTTCCAGGTGACGCGATGCATTCCGGCCACTGTCGACGGAAGCGCGGGCGGCGCCTGCCAGAGTGGCGACACTCTCGGAATTCCGGTCGCGACGCGCCCAGCGGCCGGGTTCTCCGCGCTGCGATCGCTGCTGAACTTCTGGACCACCGTGCCGCCCGCGTCAATGATCTCTATCACGACGGGCGTGCTCGCAGGCTTCTTCAGGTAATAGTCGATCATCACGCCGTTGGGCGGATTCTCGCTTTGAGGCTCGTCCTTCTGGAGCGGAGTTCCGTTGTCGGTGCCCTCGACGAAGTTTACGGTATCAGACGGCTTGAACAGGTACGCATCGCCGCGCACGACGGCGTCGCTCAGCTGTCGAAGCGCGCTGATGTCGTCGATCACCCAGAATCCGCGACCATGCGTAGCCACGATGAGGTCGTTTCCATAAATCTCGAAATCGCGCACCGATGTTACGGGCATGTTGAGCCTTAGCGACTGCCAGGTATCTCCGTCATCGAACGAGATGTGCGCGCCCCGCTCGGTGCCGGCGACGAGCAGTCCTCGGCGAGAAGGATCTTCCTTCACCGAATGCACGTAGACGCCGGCCGGCAAGCCGTTGGTGATCTTCTGCCAGCTCTTCCCCATGTCGCGCGTACGATAGATGTACGGCTCGAAGTCCTGTAGCTGGTGGCGATCGACCGAGGCGTACGCCGAGCTGGCGTCGAAATGGGAAGCCTCGATATTCGTCACGCGGCTCCACGGAGTGATCGCGGTCGGCGTCACGTTCTGCCAGCTCTTCCCATCGTCCGGAGTGACCTGGATGTAGCCGTCGTCCGTACCGATCCAAAGCAGCGGAGCACGCAGCGGCGAAGGCGCGATTGTGTAGATCACCCCCCGCTTGCCGTTCCTGTCCGTCGCGGCCGCGGCGGTCGCGTCGAGCGCCGGCGGGATGAAGACTTCGGGACGCGTGAGATCGGGACTGATCTGTGTCCACGTCTTCGCACCATCGATGGTTTTAAAGAGGAATTGGTTCGCGTAGTAAAGGCTTCGTCGGTCGGCCTTCGAGAACACGAGCGGCTGCGTCCAGTCTCCGCGAGCCGTCTCGGGTGACTTGGGACTCGTGGTCGTCTCGTCGGGCATGTTCGCGTCGAGATTCCAGCGCTGGCCGTCGCCGCCATAGACGACTCCCGGATTTAGTGGGTCGCCTGCAGTGTATCCGCTCTCACCGCCCGGCGAGATCGGCTCCCAGTCGTGCATCGAGATCTGCGAAAACTTTCCGCGCGAGCGAACGGCGATCGCGCCCGAGTCCTGCTGCGCGCCGGTCACCCAATACGGATACCGGTAGTCGACCGAGAGATGATAGATCTGCGCGGTCGGCTGATTGAGCCACGAGCTCCACGTGACGTCGCGCGGATCGCTCGCCCGCGCGTTCCTGCTGATGATCGCGCCCTGGTCGCTCGCGACGATCATCGTGTTGGGATCGTCGGGCGAGATCCACGGCTGATGGTAGTCGTCACCGCCGGGGGATCCACGCAGCACGACCCAGGTCTTGCCGCCGTCCGTCGTGCGATTGACGGCGACATTCGGGACATAGACGATATCCGCATTTTGCGGATCCACCGCCAGCTTCTCGAAGTACCAGCCGCGTCCCCACAGCGCCGGATCGTTCGACACTCTGGTCCACGTTGCGCCCGCATCGTCGGAGCGGAAGAACCCTCCCTGGCCCGGAGGCGGACTCGATGGAGCCGCGCCCGCGGGTGACGGCTGAGGCGCCGGCGTTCCCAGCCGCGGCTCGACCTGCGCGGGCGGGTCGGGAACCAGGCAGTCCACTACTGCATAGAGGCGAGCTGGATTGCTCGGTGCGATCGCGATGCCGGTTCTGCCGATTCCCTGCTTCGGCAATCCGTTGGTGAGCTGCGTCCACGTGCTCCCGCCATCGGTAGACTTGAAGATTCCACCTCCGGGCCCATTCGTCGGCGCATAGGTGAACCAGGGCGGACGGCGCGTGTTCCAGAGGCCTGCGTACACGACATTCGAGTTGGACGGATCGATAACCACCTCGACAGCGCCGACGTTTTCGTCGCCAAGCACTTTCTGCCAGCTGCTGCCGCCATCGCGGGAGCGAAAGATCCCGCGCTCGGCGTTCGCGGCGTAGAGCTTCCCGATCGCGGCCACGAACACGTTGTTCGGGTTCTTCGGATCGATCGCGATCTTGCCGATGTGGTGCGTTTCGTCGAGTCCGAGATGCGCCCACGTCCTTCCGGCGTTGGTGGACTTGTAGACGCCGTTGCCGAATCCAACCGAATCGCGCAGCGTCGATTCCCCACTGCCGACGTAAATGGTGTCGGGTTGCGACGGCACAACCGCAATCGCTCCGATGGAGGAAGTCGACTGCGAATCGAAGATCGGATTCCAAACGCGTCCGCCGTCGATCGTTTTCCAGACACCACCGTTCACCGCACCGAAGTAGAACTCGTTCAGACGCCCGGGAACTCCGGTAGCCGCGGCTACGCGTCCGCCGCGGAATGGGCCGAGCATGCGCCAGCGGAGTCCGGAGTAGAGATCGGCGGGAAACGGCGCTCCGAGAATTCCGTGAGCCAATGCATCCGCCGTTGATTCCCCAACGATCGGACGGAGGAAATCGCGTATGCCCAACGGAAAGAGTGAGAGAGCAGCACCGGCCTGTCCGGCCCGGATTACGAACTCTCGTCTGGTGGGGGGCGATTCCGCCTTGGGATCGTGGCTGTGGTTCGGTCCGGTCATGGGCTCGCGCTGGGGGGTTCGGGATGAACTGCGGTAAGAGCTATCGGCTGAAGGTTCTTCGACCTCAGCTCGTTATTGAGCACTGGTTTTGATTCTGTGGGGCGAGGGAATTGTTGTCAATGACGGGCACGGTTGTCATAGCATCCTCTCCTCGTCGTCCACGGTGCCGCCAAAACGCTCCTCGATCCGCCGATCTGGAATGAGCCACATTAATGTGACCGACACGTAAAGCGCGTCCGAAATAAGCTGGCTGACGAACGCGAGCGGAATCGCGGCCAGGTAGATCACCACCGAGATCTTGCCCTTGAAGTCGCTCCCCACCGCATCCCTGAGCCGCGACTTACGCCCCTGACTGCTGATAATGGTCTGCTCCAGGACGTAATACGCGACTCCCGCGAAGAACAGCACGACTCCGTAAAGCGCCGTGGGGAGCGCCGCGAAATGGTTTTCTCCCATCCAGCCGGTAACGAATGGCATCAGGGACAACCAGAACAACAGATGCAGATTGGCCCACAGAATTCCGCCGGTGATCCGGTCCGTGAGGCTCAGCATGTGGTGATGGTTGTTCCAGTACACGCCTATGACGATAAAGCTCAGCACATAGGTGAGGAACACCGGCAGAAGCTCGCGCAGCGCGGATATATCGGTCGTGTGCGGAACCCGCAGCTCGAGCACCATGATGGTGATCAGAATTGCGATGACGCCGTCGCTGAACGCGTTGATCCGGTCCGTTCCCATGTATTGCTGCAAATCTACAGTTGTGCGGCCATCTTGTTGAACCGGACCGGGCCTTGAATGAGTGGGGTTCGGGGCGTAAATACTGTTTCCATGATCAGAACGCTCGGCCTCACCCACCTCGCGCTCACCGTCGCCGACCTCGAAAGATCGTTCCGGTTTTACCACGACGTGTTCGGCATGGAGGCTGTTCATCGGCAGGATACTTTTCTCCAGGCTCAGACGCCAGGCGCGCGCGACGTGCTGGTCCTCGAAGAGGGTAACGTCGGCGTGGGCGAATCCGGAGGCATCAAGCACTTCGGATTCCAGCTGGAGGATGCGCGTGACATCGACGACGCCGCGACGGCAATCGAGCGCGCGGGCGGAAAGATCAAGCACCGCGGGGAGTTCTGCTCGGGGGAACCCTACGTCTTTTTCAGTGACCCCGACGGCTACGAGGTAGAGGTGTGGTTCGAGCTGCCGGCTCAGGCAACTACCGTATCGTAACGGGCTTGTCCGGGAGCTTGTGCGCCAGACATTGTTCCGGGATACTTGCCTACGATCATGACTACAGAATCTCGCCCGAAAGAATTCCATACGATGGAGTTCTCGCACCACGACGCGGCGGCAGCGTTTGTCGCGGCACTGTCGCGGTTCCTGGATTCACCGAAGGGCGATGGCTTCGCGAGACCACGCTCCGCGGTCGAAATCTGGGCGCGCTCACCCGTGGGCAGCGAATCGGTGCGCCTGTTTCTGAGCGATAAGGCGCTCGAGATGGCCGAATCTGCATTTTCACCCGTACCCGTGACGAAAGTCGTATCGCGCGGTTCCCTGCCGGACGAGAGCTTCCTGATCATTGAAGGCGGGGTCACCCCCGCCTGGGGAGTCGAGGAAGCTTCGGCAAAACTATTTCCGAGATAGGATGCCAAAGATGAAGTGCACGTGGCTGAGAATGGTCTGCCTCGCGTCGCTGGCGGGCGTGTCGATCGATGCCCAGACACCGCGCGAGTCGCCCCTCAACTCGGCGCGCGCTTCACAGTTTGCCGACTCGATTCTCCGGCTGATGACGCTCGAGGAAAAGCTCGGCCAGCTCAATCAGCTCCCGGGGAACGGCACCCAGACCGGCCCGCGCGTCCCGACCGGCGGCGAAGCTGCCATACGCGCTGGGCGCGTCGGATCGTTTCTCGGAATCTTCGGCGTGGACTACACCCGCGAGCTGCAACGCATCGCGACCCGGGAATCGCGACTCAAGATTCCGCTTCTCTTCGCGAACGACGTCATTCATGGCTTCCGCACCATCTATCCGGTATCACTCGCCGAAGCGGCCAGCTTCGATCCCGCGCGCGTCGAACAATCCGCGCGACTCTCGGCCGTCGAGGCGTCGGCGCACGGGCTTCACTGGACATTCGCGCCGATGGTGGACATCGCGCGCGATCCGCGCTGGGGACGCATCGTCGAAGGCGCGGGTGAGGATCCCTACCTCGGCAGCGCGATGGCTGTCGCGCGCGTCCGTGGATTCCAGGGTGGCGATGGCGCGATGAACATCGGAGCAACCGATGCGCTGCTCGCCACGGCGAAGCACTTCGCTGCGTACGGCGGCGCCGAGGGCGGGCGCGACTACAATTCGGTGGAGCTGACGGAGCGGACGCTGTGGGAGACGTATCTCCCTCCCTATCAGGCCGCGGTCAACGCGGGCGCCGTGTTCGTGATGTCGTCGTTCAACGACATCGGGGGAATTCCCGCTCACTCCAGCGACTGGCTGCTTCAGGACGTCTTGCGCGACCGATGGGGTTTCAAGGGAGTCGTCGTGAGCGATTGGGGCGGGATTGGAGAAATGGTTCCGCATGGCATCGCGGCGTCCACCGGCGCGGCGGGAATTCTGGCGCTGCGGGCCGGCGTAGACGTAGACATGTCCGACGGCATCTATGCCGACAGCCTTGCTTCCGCCGTTCGCGCGGGCCGGCTGTCCGAGTCGCTCGTCGATTCGGCGGTGCGTCGACTGTTGCGCGTCAAATACGCGCTTGGGCTTTTTCAGGATCCGTACAAGTTCAACGACGCGGCGCGCGAAAAGCGCTACACGCTTGCCCCTGAGCATCTTGCCGCCAGCCGGATCGCCGCGCGCGAAGGAATCGTTCTCCTCAAGAATGCCGCGAGGACGCTGCCGCTTGCCAGGAATCTCCGCACCATAGCGGTCATCGGCCCGTTGGCCGACAACGCGCAAGCGGCACTCGGCGGCTGGGCAGCCGAAGGTCGCGCGGCCGAAGCCATCAGTGTGCGCGCCGGTATCCGCGGCGCCCTCGGCAATTCGACACAGTTGATTTACGCGCGCGGCGCCCCGGTAGATACCGTGGACACGACGGGATTCGCGGCCGCGCGCTCGGCTGCATCGCGGGCCGATGCGATCGTGCTCGTCCTTGGAGAGACGGAGGCCATGACCGGCGAAGCGTCGAACCGGGCGTCGATCGAGCTCCCCGGATCCCAGGTAGCGCTGGCGAGGGCGGTGCTTCGCGCCGCACGAGGCAACGGTAGCGCGGGCTCAAAACCTGTGGTGGTGGTACTGATGAACGGACGTCCGCTCGCAATTCCCGAGCTGGATCAGGAAGCGCCGGCGATTGTCGAGTCGTGGTTCCTCGGCAGTCAGCACGGAGCCGCGGTGGCCGATGTTCTCTTCGGGGACTACAACCCCGGGGGCAAGCTGCCATCTACGTTCCCGCGCGCCACGGGGCAGATCCCCATCTACTACAATCACCGCAACACCGGGCGCCCGGCGGATCCGACGAACCACTACACGTCCAAGTATCTGGACCTTCCATGGACGCCGCTCTATCCATTCGGCTTCGGCCTCAGCTACACGACGTTCGCGTATTCCAACCTGCGCGTCTCTTCCGCGACCATCTCGGCGGCGGATTCACTCCAGGTTTCGGTTGATGTGCGGAACTCGGGAGATCGCGCCGGGGAAGAGGTGGTGCAGCTATATGTGCGCGATGACGTCGCCAGCGTCGAGCAACCGGTGAAGATGCTCAAGGGCTTCCAGCGCATCGCGCTGCAGCCCGGCGCTACAAGAACCGTAAGCTTCCGTATCGGGCCCGAGGCGTTGGCCTTGTATGACCGTCAGATGCGACGCGTGGTGGAGCCCGGCACATTTACGGTGTACGCCGGCACCAACTCGAATGAAGTCCTGGCGGCACGCTTCGCGGTCACCGGTGAGGTTCTGATGCTGGCTCCGGCGCCGACGCGTTTCAGGTAGCCCCGCCCACATTCAACGGATAGGATCGTGCAGCAGCAGCTCAACGATATAGTCGAGTCCCTCAAGTCGGCGCAAACGCGCTTGCGTGCGCTCACCGACAAACTCTCCGACTCCGAGTGGAGCGGGAAGCCGGGGCCCGATCGGTGGTCGCCGGCCGAGTGCGTCGAGCACCTCAATCTCACGTCGCGCGCGTACTTGCCACTCCTGCACGACGCCGTGGCCAAGGCGAGGAAGTCGCGCGCCAATCCCAAAACACACTATCGCCGGGACGCCATTGGCTGGTTCATGTCGAAGATGATCGCGCCTCGACACCCGCGAAAAGTGCCGCTGCCCCGTGTCAAGACAACGCCTGATTTCGTTCCAAAGGCCAAGCGATCGAGGACGGCGACCCTTTCCGAATTCGTACAGCTACAGGGTGCGCTCGTCACTCTCATCCGGTCCGCCGATGGGCTTCCCATCGATGATGTAAAGATCGTCTCGCCCTTTGGGGGCAGGATGAAGTACAATGCCTATTCGGCGCTCGTGATCCTCGAGCGCCACGAGCACCGCCACCTCCAGCAGGCAGAAGAAGCTTCGCTCTAGCTCCGAACCGTCGATGCCCGCCAGTCCACTCTCCCGCTTGCGCAAGCTCTGCCTCTCCCTCCCGGAAGCGCACGAAGTGGAAGCGTGGAGCGAGCCGACGTTCCGGGTGAAGAACAAGATCTTCGCGATGTACGCGTGCGCGAGCAACCACCACGGCGCGGGGCGCAATGCTGTCTGGTGCAAGGCAAAGGCTATCAATCAACGCCTGATGATCGACGCGGCGCCCGACCGTTTTTTTTCGCCGCCTTACGTCGGACCGGCCGGCTGGGTCGGGGTCTGGCTTGACGGTGACTGCGATTGGAAGGAGCTCAAGGATCTGCTGCGCGATGGGTACAGAATGACGGGCCCCAAAAAATTGCTGGCGCTGCTCCAGGACGACTAGCCGATGTGGTCAACATGAGCCCAGTCATCCGCGCTGCGACCCTGGATGACGCGCCGCGTATCGCCGAGATCTATGCACCGGCGGTGGTGGAGCGCGTCACTTCATTCGAACTGGTGGCGCCGGGAGCCGAGGAGATGGGATCGCGGCTCACCAGAACACTGGCGCATTATCCATGGCTGGTGTGCGAACTGGACGGCAGGGTCATCGGCTACGCTTACGCATCGACGCACAACGAGCGGGCCGCATATCGATGGTCGGTGGACGTCGCGGTGTACGTGGGCGGCGAGGTGCATCGCCGTGGCGTGGGCACGGCGCTCTACGCGTCGCTGTTCGAGGTCCTCGCGCTCCAGAACATCCGCAACGTATACGCGGGTATCACGCTGCCTAACGCGGCGAGTGAAGGGATGCACAGCCGGGCGGGGTTCAGACTGGTGGGGACGTATCATCACGTCGGCTACAAATTCGGTGCGTGGCATGACGTGGCGTGGTTCGAGCGCGCGATCCTCCCGGTGGTGGTATACCCACCGGAGCCACTGCCCTTCGCGGATATCCGGGACACGCCCAAAGTCTCGGCCGCACTCGCGAAGGGACAGGCATTGTTGCGGAAACTATAAGGGGGAGCCCGAAGTTTTCGAGCACCCCCCTTCATTAGTTGGTAATCTGCGAAACTACCTGTTAGCAGTGTTGTCCAGGCAGGTCTTATTGGTAACTCCACATGCTGTGGATGGCGCGGCGGTGATATCGCCCCGCGCGGTGATGGTGTAGACCCTGCCGCCGACAAACGAAACGCCGGGTCTTGTCATGACGTTGGTTGCCGATCCTGTGTAACGCGTGCTCAGATCATAGACCCCGGCGGGTAGCGGCGTGAATACCCCTGCGCCTTTGTAAGCTACTTCAGCGCCGACTGGGTACTCGGTCTTCGTCACTGTATTCTTTGCATACAGCGTCATCGGATTTGCGTTGGAGATAGCGTTGACGAACCTGACGGTCGCGACCGTAAACTCCGTTGGTGGGACGACGGGATCTTCCACTACAAAGGATTCAACGGTCTTCGTCGCGGCGTTATAGATCCCGCTCATATAATATGAGTAGTACTTGCCGTCACCTATGGTCGCAGTTAGCGGGGAGATCGGCAGATCCTTGTCGGTTGCTGCGGCGATCTTGCCCGTCAACGTGTACTGTCCGGGCGCAATCGCGTCATACGCCCCGTTAGCTCCGACACCACCGTAGGCGATGCCTGTCGTCGATTCGACTCCAGCCGTCGAGTTGGTGATCGCCGTCATTTTCGTTTCGCCGGCGTAGAAGTTCACGCTCGGCGCATTCACGCCAAAGTTGAAAAATCTGATACGTGAGGCTGCCGGAGGCGGACCAGAGATGTCCCGCACGGGATCCTTGGAGCACGCTGAGAGCGCGCTCGCGAAGAGCAGCGCCACAATATATGAGTGTCTATTCATGGTCGGTTACGGTTGAGTGATCCAGAGTGGCTTGGTGTGATAATCCGGGGCAAGTCCGCCGATCGCGTCGAGACCCGGGACGTTCCAGACGTACTCTGAGTTGTACCTCGGCCTTATGCGCTGTACGAGCTTGCCACCGTTGTCGCCGTAGAGATTGGTCGGTGGCGCAAAGCCGCGGAATATCTCGACCCCACTCACCGGATCGAGGTCCGTGTAGTGATAGCGGCGCATGTCCATCCACATTTCGTTGTGTCCCCACGCCCACTGAGCGATGTACTTCTGGGACATGATGTGCGAGAGCGTTACTGTGGCGGGAACGACCGTCGGTGTCGCCAGGAAGGCCGTCTTCGCAGTCCCGGTGATTTGCGGCGCGGCCTGGTTGTTGTCCAGGTTGCGGGCGTTGACGAAATCGATGTGCGACGAGATGCCTTCCTTGTACGCCGCGAGGGCCGTGGCCTGATCTCCCATTCTCAAAGCCGCTTCGGACTTGATGAACTGCAGCTGTGAATAGGTCATCAGCGGTATCTTCGCCTTGTCGTCGAAGAGATAGCGGCCAGGCAGACCAAGACCATTGGTAGCAGTGTACCCAAAGAAATTGTTGGGCTGCTGCGCCGTGGCGAGCGCGCCGAAGCCAGCAACGTTTGGATCCAGGCCGCGATATACGCCGTCGGGAGCCGGAGACAACATGCTCCTCATGCGCGGGTCCTCGACACCGAACTGGGTGCCGTCCATCAGGCCGACGATGAACTGCGTCTGTCTGAACGTCGTGATGTTGTTCCTGCTGCGTCCCCAGAAGTTGTAGTCGTCGAACGGATTCACGTTCGGGTACGTCAGAAGCAAGTCGTCGGCGTTGCTCGCGAACGATTTGTTCACGTCGGCAATCACTTCCGCCGGGGCGTACGACGCCTTGTTCGAATAGTGGTTCAGCATCAAGGCTTTCATGCCGTACGCGAGCTTCAGCCATTTCGTGCGATCGCCGGTGTAAATCTTATCGCCCTTGGCGAGGTAGGCCTGGCTCACGCCTCCATCGGTTCTCTGTAGCAGCACAATAGCGCTGTCGAGAAGTCGGCGGATCTCCCCATACGCATATTCCTGGGTATCGTAGTCAAAGGAGGTTCTGGATTGATCGACCGCCTCCTTCACGATGATCTCGCCGTGCAGGTCGGCGAGCGCCTGCCAGCCCCACGCTTTCAGTATCTGGCCGACGCCGAGCAGATCCCAGCGCTGCTCTGCCTCGGCTTTAGTGTTCATGTCGATCAGATTTTGCCCCAACGACCAGTAAACATCGCGCCACTGCTGCGCGCCGTTGTCGCTTGCCGGGTCGTAGCCCATGCGGGCCCAGGTTTGTTCCGGGGTCGCAAAAGTCGTGGAGGTATTGTACCACTCCTGTGTGTAGTGGCCCACAAAGCGGCCGTCATACTGCGGCGACGTCACCATCCAGTGCAGCATCGGCGGCAGGTACAGATTGGCCGTAACTGTCTGGGGGGCGTTCGGATTTGTATTGACGTCAAGGTAGTCGCTGCAGGCGTAGGACAAGCCGAGCGACGCCACGAGTATTGCTGCGTATAGTTTCTTCATTTTTTAGTACCCCAACCTGAAGCCGAAATTCACACCCTTGGGCATCGGGAAATTTCCGAAATCGATACCCGTGCCTCCCGATCCTCCCACCGCCGCGCTGTTGCCGTTCACGATCGGATCGAATCCTCTGTAGTTCGTGCTCAGGAAAAGGTCGGTTCCCTTGACGAAGGCGCTGGCGTTCCGAGTCCCGAGGAATCCAGTCGGCAGCTGGTAGCTCACCTGAACATCCCTGAGCCTTACCCAGTTGATGTTCTTCTGGATGAAAAGCTCTTCGCTCATGTTGGTGTAGTAAGCGGTCTGAACCGCGGGCACGATGACGATGTTATTTACCGTCGGTGTCGCGCTGTCCTCCTTTCCGTCCTTGAGCACGCCCGGCACGACCAGGGGATCGTTCCTATTGAGCGTCGACGTCGCGAGACCGTGCGAAGTCAGATAATGCTGCGTCGCATCGAATACGTCTCCCCCACGCCGGAAATCGAGCAGGAAGTCGAGTGACAGCCGATTGCGCCTGAAGGTGTTCGTCAGACCGACCGTATAGTTTGGCTGCCGATCATAACCTGCATCAATGAAGGTGGTAGACCGTACCGGGAGGCCATTCGATGGGTCGATCAAAAGCTCGCCGTTCTTGTTCCTGCGATAGAAGAGACCCGTGAGCGACATGGTGGACAGGCCGGGCTCCGTCCCGTTGCGCACGTTGCCGTATAGCCAGGTATCCGATACGTAGGATTCAGGCAGCGCATGCGGCAGGCTCAAAACCTTGCCTCGTGCGCGGGTGACGTTCGCCTGGATGTCCCACGAGAAAGCATCCCGCAGCACCGGTGTTCCGCGCAGCGTCAGCTCGAGACCCGTGTTTCTCGTGGCGGCTCCGTTCAGATTGAACAAAATGAAGCCCGTGGCGTAGCTGCCTCTGATGTCGTTGACGATCTGGTCGCGGGTGGTGCTTCGATAGACCGTCGCATCGACCCCGAAACGATCGTTGAGGAAGCCTAGCTCGGTTCCAAACTCGAAGGACTTCTTGAACTCGGGCTTGAGGGCCAGGTTCGGACCCCAGAAGTCATAGCCGTATCCGCCGCTGGACGTCGTCTTGTACTGGAGGGACGGACGATATGCATAAGGCCTGGCATCCTTACCGACCGCGGCATAACCTGCTCTCAGCTTACCCGTCATCAGACGACGGATGCCTGGAAACGCGTCAGAGAAAATGAAGCTCGAGTTGACGCCCGGATAGAAAAACGAGTTCGCGCCGCTTGGGATTGTCGACGTCCAGTCGTTTCTGCCCGTCGCGGTGATATAGAGATAATCCTTGAAGTCGAGCTGGGCCTGAGCGAAGGCGCCGATCAAACGCCGCTGCTCCAGGGTCGTCTTGCTGGTCCTCTGATTCGTGTTGTTGATCGACACGAAGTTGGGATCCAGAAAGTCCTGCCCCTTCAGCGCATCCGTGTTCGTCCTGTAGTCGGATATGGCGTTGCCCAGCAGCCCGCTGATCGAGAAATTCTTGCCGAGCTGCCGGCTGTTGACGTTGAACAGGGTCTGAATGTTGATGTTTCGTGTAATGAGGTCAGCCAGCTCCAGCATTCCGTTGAACGCATTTCCAACCTGACTGTCAGGATTCCGCAGGATCAGGTTCTGGTTGGTATAATTGTCGGCGCCGATGTTCGTCTTGAGATTGCCCCATGAAAATGGGGTCAGCGTCAAACCGACGTTCGTCATGATGCGATTTGTTTTCGCGTTGACCCTGTTCCTGGCAATGTTGAAGTACGGATTATCCTGCTCGAGCGAAGGCGAGAGGACGGTCAACTGGCGCCTCGTGCCCGCTGGCGTCAGGAAATTCATCGCATTGTCGTTCTGTGGCCAGACAAGCGCGCCGATGAGCGGACCGATGTCTCCCTTGTACACCTGATCGTTGTTGTCGTAGGTGTATGCCATCGACACGTCGGTATTCAGCCATGAAGTCACTTGTGCCTGCGACGCGCCGGTCAGATTGATCCGGCTGTAATCGGTGTTCGGAACGACGCCGAGGGTCTTATCGGACGCCGATGCGAGACGGTAGTTGATTCTCCCATCGCCCGTCGCACCGCTGAATGAAAGGTTGTGCGTCTGTGCCGAACCCGTCCTGAAGAAACTGCCGACATTGTCATAAAACACCGTTCCCGGGTCGTACGGCGCGCCGAAGTACGAGAAGGAGGTAAGCCCAGTCGCATTCGTTATTGAGAGGCTGGGACCAAACACCCGCTGCAACTCGGGTTTGGCACTGGTCTTTTCGAGCCGGAAACTATTGCTGTATTGCAAGCCGCCGCCCGCCTTCCCTCGTTTGGTGGTGATGACGATCGCACCGCTCGCAGCATCGATGCCGTAAAGAGCCGCTGCTTCCGGGCCCTTCAATACGGTCAGGGTCTCGATGTCCTCCGGATTCAGGTCCGAAGCACGATTGGTGAAATCGATACCACGGTTGCTGAACGCCTGCGTCGAATTGTTGTCGGAAGAGAGGACTCCCGTATTCATGGTCCTGTTGTCCATCGGCAGACCGTCGATGATCATCAGGGGTTGGTTGCTGCTGCTTATAGAGCTGATGCCGCGGATGACGATCGACGACGAAGCGCCAGGCACGCCGGAAGTGCTGGTCACATCGACGCCGGCAATTCGCCCCTGCAGCGCATTGACGAAGTTCTCCCTCTGCGTTTCCGCGATGGCGGTGCCCGTCACACTCTGCTGCGCCGTTCCGAGTGATCTTTTGGCGGCGGTCTCACCGAGCGCCGTCACAACCACAGCGTTCAAGGAAGTGACCGCCCTCTGAAGCTGCACATTCATCGTCGCCTCAGCACCGACGGTTCGCTCCACCGGGATCGCTCCGATCCGCCGGAACTGGAGCACTTGTCCGGGAGTAGCGCGGATGGAGTAGTCGCCCGCGTCGTTTGTGGACGTCCCTAAGGTAGTGCCCTTGATGATAACCGAGACCGAAGGTAGCGGCGTGCCTTGTTCGTCGCTCACCTTGCCCGTTACCGGGGCCTGCTGCGCCCAGGCCTGCGCGGCAACAAGGTAAAATCCCATCAACATCATGACCAGTTTTGTTTTCATAACGACGTGTACCGGTTTTTGGTGGACACAGAGTCAGGCTCTTACGCCCTACTCGACGCTGTCGTGCTGACGCAACCGAGGGAATTCCCTCGCTCTGAACGGCGCGCAGGAGTGGTTGTCCGGTAGAGGGCGTCCCAGGGCTCACCGCTTTGCCGTGGACAGATCTTTCGGTAGATGATTCAACGCCGAAAGCACACCCTCTGGAAAGAAAACGCCTCGTCGCATCCGTTTGCATCCAGGGGCGCCTATCATACTCGAATGTCCAAAAGCTGTCAAATGCGGAAATAGGCCATGCGACAACTACCTTGAGATCGAGCCAGATATCCGACGGTACCGACGGATCGTCCACTCGGCCAAACAACCGAGACCACATTGCGGGGTCATCTGCGATCGCATAGAGGGAGCTCATCCTTGCGTCGCACGGAGCGGCCTCGCACCTTAACCCGGCTGCATTTTTCAGGGCCTCGCGACGAAAAACAAGGGATATCCCATGCGCGTCTCCGCCATTCCCTGCATCCTTGCGCTCGCAATGAGTCCTGTGCTCGTTGGCAGTATGCTCGACGCACAGACTCCCGTGGGCGTTTTCGACTCGCAGACCGACGTTGGCCGCCCAAGCCAGCCGGGTTCCGCTTCGTATGAGTCAGGACGCCAGGGGTACGTGATCGCAGGCTCCGGCCAGAACATGTGGGGCGACCACGACGATTTCCATTTTGTACGGAAGCGGATGACCGGCAACTTCATTCTCTCGGCGCGCGCGCGCTTCGTCGGCAGAGGGGTCGATCCGCACCGAAAGCTCGGGTGGACGATTCGCCCGTCGGTCGCGACGGGCAGCCCGCACGTGAGCGCGGCTCTCCACGGAAACGGGCTGATGTCGCTTCAATTCCGCCGAGCCTTGGGGGGGGCGACGGAGGAGCAGAAGTCGCGCGACAGCCTACCCAACGCCGACGCCCTGATTCAGCTCGAGCGGCGCGACGGCATCTACATCATGTCGGTCGCGCGATTCGGCGACACGCTGGCGACGCAGGAATTGACCGGCATTTCTCTCCCGGACACGGTGTACGTTGGCCTCTTCGTGTGCGCGCATAACGATACCGTGATGGAGCGCGCCGCGTTCAGCAACGTGCGCGTCACGACGCCGCCCCTGCCAGGCTTCGTAGCGTATCGTGATTACATCGGCAGCAACCTCGAGATTCTCGACGTTGCGAGCGGAAACGCGACGATCGTGCACAGCTACCGCGGATCCTTCCAGGCGCCGAACTGGACGCCCGACGGAAAAGCGCTGATCTACGCCCAGGAGGGCCGTCTCTATCGCTTTGATCTTGCTTCGCGATCGGCCGACACGATCAACACCGGATTTGCGACGCGCAACAACAACGACCACGTGCTGTCATTCGACGGCCGGATGCTCGGAATCAGCAATCACGCGGCGGAGGACAGCGGTGCCTCGATCGTGTACACTGTGCCGGTAACCGGTGGCACTCCGAAGCGCATCACCGCGAAGGGCCCATCATATCTGCACGGGTGGTCGCCCGACCGCCGCTGGCTGGTTTTTACGGGGCAGCGAAACGGTGATTTCGACGTCTACAAGATCTCGTCGGGTGGCGGCGACGAAATTCGCCTGACCTCCACGAAGGGATTGGACGATGGCCCGGAGTACACGCCCGATGGCGCGTACATCTACTTCAACTCGACCCGCAGCGGACGAATGCAGATCTGGCGAATGCGTCCCGATGGAAGCGCGCAGCAGCAGATCACCAACGATGGCTTCAACAACTGGTTCCCGCATATCTCGCCGGATGGAAAATGGGTGGTGTTCATCTCATTTCCGCCGGAGGTTCCCGCGAACGAGCATCCGTTCTACAAGCACGTGATGCTGCGACTGATGCCGATCGGTGGCGGGCCGGCGCGCGTGATCGCGTACCTTTACGGCGGACAGGGAACGATCAACGTCCCTTCGTGGTCGCCCGATGGAAAGCGGCTCGCCTTTGTAAGCAATACGGTACTCCCGTGACGAGCGATTGAGATGTTGGCGACGGGAGATACATCGATGAACCCACCCGGTCACCGGCTCACATTGATCGGATGCCTCACGTTAATGGCATTCGCTCGGCCTATCGTCGCCCAGCAACCGGGCACGAGCCCCCCGTCCGATGCGCGGTTCAAGGCCGACATTCTCGTCATCGCACCACACCCTGACGACGAGTCGACCATAGCGGGCTATCTCGCCAAAGCCGTCCTCGACGAGCATCGACGTGTCGCCGTCGTCGTCACCACTCGCGGCGACGCCGGTCAGAACCTCGCCGGTCGCGAGCAGGCACGGTCGTTGGCCGAGATACGCGAGATCGAGACGCGGCAGGCATTGGCTTCGATTGGAATCGACAACGTTTGGTTCCTCCGCGCGCCCGATACGTTCGGGCAGGACGTCGCCGACGTACTCCGCTCGCTCGAGACCTCCAACCACGGCAGCTCACTCGGCGAAGCCGTGCGCTTCATCAGGATCACCAGGCCAGAGGTCGTAATCACGATGCTCCCGGCGACGGTGGTCGGCGAGAATCACGAGGATCACCAGGCCGCGGCGGTGATCGCGACAGAGGCTTTCGATCTCGCGGGGGATCCGACGTGGTTCCCGGAGCAGGTGGCATCACCCGAAGACAGGCTCTGGTACGGCAATCTGATGGAAGGATTGCGCCCCTGGCAGCCGAAGAAGCTCTACTACTATACTGATGCGTCGCACCTCGACTTCGTGAAGGGCAAGGGTCCCGAGTATTCGATGACCGCGGTGTCGCCAACGCAGCAGGTGTCGTACGCGCGTCTCGCCGCGAAGGAGCTGTCCTTCCATCGCACCCAGTACGGCGACGCGCCCGCACAGGCTCTCGCCAAGAACGACCTGCGCGACTTCGAGCAGCCGCTCCCATTTGTGCTCGCCAAATCTCTCGTTGGCGGCGCGGTTACCGGCGACATAATGGCAGGTGCAACGACGGGAGCGATTCCCTTCGCATCGGTGCGCGGATACCGCGCCGCCGACCATCCGCCCCCCGTGTCGATCGAGCTCGGTGGCGGGTGGGCGTTTTACAGTCGCTTTTACCCGGCACACAATCTCGACGCCATGCCCGGCCTCCTCGCGCCGGAGATCGGCGTGGGCAGCGGACAGCATTTCTCAGTATTTCTCGTGCTCCACAACACCACCAACAAGCCCGTCACGTTTCAGCTCAGAACAAACCTTTCAGCGGGCTGGAGCGTGGACAGCACCTCCGAGCAGCACTCGCATCCGTGGCCAACCAGCGCCTTCACCGTTGCCGCACACGATGACGTCCCGGTGAGACTACGTCTCGTGGCTCCAAGCCTCACGAAGGCTGAATGGCAGACAATTTCGTGGTCCGCAACCGCCGACGGCCGGGAAACCGCGCCGGTGACGCTCCGGGTCTACGTCGGAGGACGATAGAATGAATCCCAAGACGCACGGCAGATGACCACCCCAACCGGTTCGCCAGAGCAGCCGCATCTCATACGTCGGTTCGGCCTGTTGCCGGCGACGGCGCTGAACATGACCAACATGATCGGCGTTGGCCCGTTCATCACGATTCCGCTGCTGATGACGGCGCTCGGTGGCCCACAGGCGATGCTCGGGTGGATCGTCGCGCTCGTGATCGTGATCTGCGACGGAATGGTGTGGAGCGAGCTAGGCGCGGCGATGCCCGGGTCCGGCGGATCCTTTCACTATCTGCGCGAGGCTTTTGGTCGCGAGCGTTTCGGCCGGCTGATGGCGTTTCTGTTCGTCTGGCAGTTCGTGCTGAGCGGACCGCTGGAGATTGCGTCCGGGTACATCGGCTTCGCGCAATACGCGAGCTATATCTGGACGGGCCTGACGCGTCCAGGCGTCATAGCGCTTGTCACGGTCGTCGGGTTGATCAACATCGCCCTGCTCTACCGACGCATCCAATCGATCGCCCTGATCACAATCTCGCTCTGGATAGGGACGCTGATTACCGTACTCGCGGTGATCGTGACGGGCGCGATGCACTTCGATTCCCGCGTCGCGTTCGACTTTCCGCCGGGTGCGTGGAACTTCAACATGGGATTCTTCCTCGGACTCGGCGCCGCGTCGCGCATCGGCATCTACGACTACCTCGGCTACTACGACGTCTGCTACATCGGCGACGAAGTGCGCGACCCGGGGCGCGTGATTCCGAAATCCATCCTGATCAGCACTGCTGCCGTTGCAGTCATCTACCTCGGGATCAATCTGTCGATCATCGGCGTCGTACCCTGGCGCGAGTTCGTTCCGGCCGCGGAGCATCCCGAGTCGAACTTTGTCGTCTCGATCATGATGGAAAGGATTTACGGCTCGCACGTGGCTACCATCTTCACGCTGCTGGTGCTGTGGACCGCGTTCGGCTCGGTGTTCGCTTTGTTGCTCGGATACTCGCGCATTCCATTCGCGGCCGCGCAAGATGGATACTTCTTTCGCGTCTTCGCGAAGCTGCACCGGACGAAGGAATTCCCGTACGTCTCGCTGGTGGTGCTGGGAGTGCTTTCCATCGTGGCGGGCTTCTTTTCGCTCGGAACGGTCATCGACGCGTTGATCGTGACTCGCATTCTCGTTCAGTTCATGGGGCAGGCCGTCGGATTGATGGTACTGCGCAAGCGCGCGCCGGACATGCCACGTCCCTATCGCATGTGGCTGTATCCGATTCCCGCGCTGCTGGCGGTACTGGGGTGGATCTTCGTTTTCGCCACTACCGAGCTCCGGGTGATTGCATTCGGCGTCGGCGTACTGGCGCTGGGTTGTGTGGCGTTCATTCTCTGGTCGTGGAACACCAGGCGTTGGCCGTTCGGCCTCGAGCAAGCGATGTCGTGAGGTGACCCGCGTTTGGTAAGACGAATCGGTGCGGCCCTCGGACTGCTCCTTTTGTGCGCGATCTCGATTCTCCGTGTCGCTCGGCCTCCCCATCCCGTTCCAGCGACCGCGGCTGATACGCTGTTCTCCGCCGACCGCGCGATGAAGCACGTCGAGCAGATGGCGCAGCGGCCGCATCCGATGGGCACGCCCGATCACGATCGAGTGCGCGACTACATAGTCGGGCAGCTGTCAGCGCTCGGGCTCCAGCCGCAGATCCAGAAGGCAACAGCGATCGGCACGCGCTACCAGGAGGCGGGGCGCGTGCAGAACATCCTCGCCCGACTTCCGGGCAGCAACCCGAACGGCAAGGTACTGCTCGTCGTGGCGCACTACGACGGCGTCGAGGCCGGACCTGCCGCGGCCGACGACGGCGCGGGATCGGCAGGGGTGCTCGAGACACTCCGCGCGCTACGGGCACGCAAGTCGCCCCTGGCGCACGACGTCATCGTGCTGTTCACCGACGGCGAGGAATCGGGACTGCTCGGAGCCGCCGCATTCGTGCGCGAGCACCCGTGGGCGAAGGACGTCGCAGTCGTTCTCAATTTCGAAGCGCGCGGCACCAGTGGGCGCTCGTTCATGTTCGAGACGGGGCCGGGCAATCTCGACGCCGCGCGGGCGCTCCGCAGCGCGCGCGACGCAACCGCCGGATCGGTCTTCGCCACTATCTATCGCCTGCTTCCGAACGACACCGATCTCTCCGAGATCGCCGTGCTGGGACTTCCCGCGCTCAACTTCGCGTTTGCAGACGGCGTCGAGCGCTATCACACCGGTCACGATGATCTTGCACACCTGAATCCCGGCAGTCTCCAGCACCATGGCTCCCAGATGCTGGCGCTGGCGCGGACCTTCGGAACCCAGCCGTTGCCGCGCGCACGCACCGGAGATGGCGTGTTCTTCGACCTGCCCTTCGTCGGTCTCGTTGTCTATCCGGTGGGACTCGAGATCCCTTTCGCAATTCTGGCGTTGCTGCTCGTCGTCGTACTGGTCGTCCGCGACAGAAAGGGAGTCGGCACGGGTGTGCTGGCGACGGTCGTCGCGCTCGTGGTGTCGGCGGCCGTCGGTGCGATCGTCGGAGGAATACTTAAGGGTCCCGCTGTGTGGAGCGGGCTGAACGCGACGGGAATCGTCCTGCTCGCCTTGTCGGTGACGGCGGCGTGCCACGGCATTGCGAGGCGATGGTCCTCACCGCGCGGGCTACACGTCGGCGCGCTCATCGTCTGGCTGGTCCTTGGACTCCTCCTCGCCGTCCGCGTACCGGGCGTCAGCTATCTCTTCACCTGGCCTCTTCTCTTCGCTGCGGGCGCCGCGCTTCTCACGCGAGGACGCGAGGCAGGAGAGTGGGCCGCCGCCGTGGCGACGCTGCTCGTTCTCGCCGGCTTCATCTATGGTGTTTCGGTAATCATGCTCGGGCTCACAGGAGGCGGCGCGATCGCGCTGTGCGTGGTGGCATCGCTAATCGCGCTTCTGCTAGCACCGCAGCTCGAGATCATCGCCGGCAACGCTCGCTGGTCGGCCGCGGCATCGCTCGCCGGCGCGGGCGGCGGCTTTCTGGTGATCTCTGCTATCACGGTGCATCCCAGCTCCGATCATCCTCTGCGCTCTGCCCTGGTGTACGCCGAAAACGCGGACTCGTCTGACGCCTGGCTCGGCACGTTCGGGCGAGCGACTGATACGTGGACGCGGACCGCGATCGGAACACCGACGCCGACTCCAGCATGGACGACGCATCTGTCGGAGAGTGCGAGCGGATTTGCCGGGCGAAATATTGAACGCGTACAGCTCGGCGCCCCCAGTGCCGCACTGACTCGCGACACCGTGATCGACGGAGCGAGGCGCATCACGCTTCGCGTCAGCGCGCCGGAGGGAACCACCGGACTGGTGATGCACGCGCGGGGCGCCAAAGTCCTCGCATCATCGATCGATGGGCGCGACGTCGACACCACGCGATACCGCCATCACACGCGCGATTGGCAAATGCAATATTGGGCCGTTCCAGACACCGGAGCGATCGTCGCCCTCTCGATTCCCGCGGGCAGCCACCTTGACTTCGACCTGGCAGCGAGACGGCCCGGCATTCCACCAGTTCCCGGACTGACTATTCCCGCGCGGCCACAGTACATAGTGCCGAGCCAGACGGGCGACGTGAGCATCGTATACCGGGGCTGGCGTTTTTGAGCTAGACTTTTCTTTGCCTGACCATCACTCGGCCTCGAGGAGACGGCATCTTGAAGCGGCATTCGGCAGTTCTCTTTCTTCTCCTTTGCGCCCCGAGCGGAGCGCACGCGCAGGAACGGCAGATGCTCCACGATGGCTGGATGATTCAGTCGTCGGCGAAAGCGGGCGTTGATGGCGCGGCAATCTCCTCCTCCGGCTACGAGCCCACGGGCTGGTATCGCGCGACCGTGCCCTCGACTGTGGTAGGAACGCTGGTCGACGACGGCGTGTTCGCGGATCCGTTTTTCGGGATGAACTTCCGCTCGCTGCCCGGGGTGACTTACAAGATCGGCGCGAACTTCGTGCACACAGACATGGACCCGCAAAGTCCTTACGCGGTGCCATGGTGGTACCGCGCTACTCTCCGCGTGCCCACTGCGATGCGCGGCAAGCGCATCACGCTCGACTTCGACGGCATCAACTATCGCGCGAACGTCTGGCTGAACGGTCATCGGCTCGCGGATTCAACCATGGTAGCGGGCACGTACCGGCGTTACGAATTCGACGTCAGCGATGCGGTGAGCTCGAGCGGCACCAACGCGCTGGCCGTTGAGATCTTTGCGCCGACGCCAGCGGATCTCCAGACGACCTGGGTCGATTGGAACCCGTCGCCCCCTGACAAGAACATGGGTCTCTGGCAGCCGGCGTACCTGAGCGCGAGCGGTGACGTCGTGATCCAATACCCAGGGGTTGTGAGTCGGGTGGATACGGCGACGTTGCGGAGCGCGGACCTCACCGTCGTGACGGATCTCAGAAATCTTACGTCGCACGAGGTCTCGGGAACGCTGCGCGGGCGGATTGGGGACGTCGGCTTCTCCCGGCCCGTCACGCTCGCTCCCCACGACAGCGCCCTGGTGCGCCTGACGCCGGACAGCTTTCCAAAGCTGCGCTTTGCCAATCCGCGGCTCTGGTGGCCCGCGCAGATGGGCAAGCCGGATCTTTACACGCTGTCGCTGGAATTCGTGATCGGCGGGCGCGTGTCGGATTCGCAGAGCATTCCCTTCGGCATTCGCGAGATCACATCGGAAGCGACGCCCAAAGGGGGTCTGCTCTTTCGCGTCAACGGCCGCCGTATCCTGATCCGCGGTGGCGGCTGGGCACCGGACATTTTCTTCCGCCCGCAGCCGGAGCGGCAGGACGCACAGCTCCGCTACGCGCAGGACATGCACCTCAACACGATTCGCCTCGAGGGCAACTACGAGAACGACCGTTTCTTCCACCAGACCGACAGCCTCGGCGTTCTCGTGATGACGGGATGGGTGTGCTGCGATGCGTGGGAAGAATGGAAGAAGTGGGGGCCGGAGCAGAATTCGATAGCCGAGGCGTCTCTGCGCGACCAGATCCGCCGGCTGCGCGGACATCCGAGCGTGTTCGTGTGGCTGAACGGGAGCGACAATCCTCCGCCGACGAACGTCGAGCAGATGTACCTCGCCGTGGAGAAGAGAGAGGCGTGGCCGAATCCAACGATTTCATCAGCCAGCGCGAAGCCCACCGACCTCTCCGGCCCGAGCGGCGTCAAGATGACGGGGCCGTACGATTGGGTCCCGCCTTCGTACTGGCTGCAGGACAGCACCCACGGTGGAGCGTGGGCGTACAACACCGAGACGAGCCCAGGCGCGGCGGTGCCGCCAATCGAGAGCATGCGTCGCATGATCCCGGCGGAGGACATCAAGTGGCCGCTCGACAGCGTTTGGCTATTCCACGCGGCGGGCGGACAGTTCTCACATCTGCTCGACAAGTTCAACACCGCGCTTTCCACGCGCTATGGCGCGCCTACGACCGCGGTGGATTACGCGGCAACATCGCAGCTCATGACGTACGAAGGCGAGCGGGCGATGTTCGAGGCGTACCGCCGTAACCAGTACGTCTCCACGGGCGTGATTCAGTGGATGTTCAACAACGCGTGGCCATCCATCTACTGGCACCTGTTCGATTGGTATCTGCTTCCGGGCGGTGGATACTTCGGCGCCAAGAAGGCGAACGAACCGGTTCACGCTCTGTTCTCGTACGACGACCGCATGATAGCAGTGGTGAACAGCGCGGCGAGCCACGCGCCCATACGCGGTGCACATCTCCGCACTCGAATACTAGCTCCCGATGCGTCGGAGAAATTCGCAAAGGATACCGTGCTCGACGTACCCGCCGACAGCAGTCTGCGCGTCTTCGTTCTGCCCGAAGCGACGGGGTTGTCGGGCGGAGCCGCGTATTTCGTGGATCTGCGCCTGACCGACGCCAGCGGAGAGCCGATCAGCAGCAATTTCTACTGGTTGTCGACGAAGCCGGACGTACTCGCTGATACATCGACCTGGTACACGACGCCCGTGAAGTCCTACGCCGATTTCACGGCGCTAAGGAGCATGCCGCCGGCAGAGTTGAAGACAACCGCCCGGTACACCAGTAAGTCTGGAACAGGAACAGCGCGGGTGACGCTGCGAAATATCAGTCAGTCCATCGCGTTCTTCACGCGACTCCAGGTGACGGGCAAAGACGGGGAGGAGGCGGTTCCCGTGCTCTGGGAAGACAACTACCTGTCGCTGCTGCCGGGTGAGACTCGCGTCGTGACGGCGACCTATCGCGTGCGCGATCTTGGTGGCGCACGCCCGAACGTAGTGGTCACTGGATGGAACGTGCATCGGACTGTTGCTCGTTGAGGATTGGAGTACTCGCGCTCGCGTGCGTACCGCTGGCGAGCTGCGAGCGCACGCACACGTCCGACGGAGAGAAGCTCGCGCGAACTTATTGCGCGGCATGTCACGCCTTCCCGGAACCGCAGCTGCTGGACAAGCAGACGTGGCGTTCCGGCGTGTTGCCGCAGATGGCCCAGAGGCTGGGCGTTGGCGCACAGTCACAGTCTCTCTCGCAAGCGATGTCCCGCGATCCGCTGATGGCGGTTCTTCCTGGCGGGATTGCGGAGAAGGACTGGGAGAAGATCGTCGAGTACTACCTCGCAAGCGCCCCGGACAAGTTGCCGGACCAGTCCCTCCCCGCTCAGCCCCAGATCGATCGGGGCTTCTTTCGGCCGCAGCCATTCGCGCCCGGGCTGAAGAGCAGCGGGATCACCACACTCTTGAAAATCGATTCGGCCCACCAACGGATATTCGTCGGCGACGCGGGCGCGAACACGCTTTCTGTCTTTGACTGGAACCGGCGCCTGCTCTCCACGCTTACGCTTGGCAGTCCGCCAACGGATCTCGTCGTCGACAAGGAAACCGTGCTTGTGCTGGAGTCGGGCATCCTGAACCCCAACGACCAGCCCAGGGGCAAGCTCGTACGGTATGACTTCGCCGGACACAATTCGCTGACCTATCCGATCGTAGTGATCGACTCCCTGTATCGGCCCGTTTTTTTCAGGCAATTCGATTTCGACGGTGACGGCCGGGACGAATTCGTCATCTGCGAATTCGGCGATAATAGAGGCCGTTTGGCGCTATACAAGTACGACGGCGCGAAGTACCAGCGGCAGGTGCTCGATCCGACGCCGGGGGCCATCCGCTTCGAGCTCCACGACATGACTGGGGACGGATTTCCAGACATCGTGGCGCTGTTCGCCCAGGCCGACGAGCGGATAGAGCTGTTCGAGAACGATGGCAAGGGAACTTTTTCCGGAGCGCGGCGCATACTGGCGCGCTTTCCCCCCGTGTACGGCTCGATGTATTTCTCCATGCACGATTTCAACGGAGACGGCCGTTTGGATATTCTATATGTGAACGGCGACAACTTTGACTACTCGCGCGTCCTCAAGCCTTATCATGGAATCAGGATTCTGGAGAACGACGGGCACAACAACTTCAGGCAACGCTATTTTTTTTCCATTTATGGCGCGGCTCAGGCAGTGGTTGCTGATTTCGACAAGGATGGCGACCTCGACATTATGACTACGAGCAATTTCGCGGATGTCGAGAAACACCCTGAGCGCGGAATCATGTACTTCGAGAACACCGGTCAATACAACTTTCGACCGTACGCCTTCACCGCGGCATCCGGCAATCAATGGAACGTGATGGCAACCGGTGACCTGAACGGGGACGGGTGGCCGGACGTGATCGTCGGCGCCATGAACCTCGGGAGCATCGCAACACTTCAGCGGCAATACAGCGCGCCCGCGTTGGCAACCGCAAAAGATCCCGTTCTGTTTTTCGAGAACACGATGCGCCCGCAGTCAACCCAGGGAGTGCACTGAGCCATGTTCGTCCACGCAGTCTATTTCTGGCTTCGCGAGGGGCTGACCTCCGCCGAGCGCGAGCGTTTCGTGGCGGGGCTCCGCTCGCTGCGCGGGATCAAAGGTGTAAAGCAGGGATACATAGGGGTGCCGGCGCCCACCGACCGGCCGGTGATCGAGCGGGGCTACTCATGGTCCCTGGTGCTGGTGTTCGCGGGACAGAGCGAACACGATGCCTATCAGGTGGACCCCGTGCACGACGAGTTTCGCGCCAAGTGCAGTCCGTTCTGGACCACTGTGCGCATCTACGATTCGGTGACCGCGGATAACCCGGCGTGACGCGCGAGCGCGAGCGGATGCTTCGCGGCGAGTTTTACAACTCGCGCGATCCCGCCTTGCTCGCCACCGCACACCGGGCGCGATCGCTCCTCGCTGCCTTCTCGGCCACTCCATCCACCGACGCCGGCGAGCGTAAGCGCATTCTTGGCGAGCTTTTAGGCGGAATTGGCAGCGGCGTTTGGATCGAGCCCCCTTTTTTCTGCGATTACGGCGAGAACATTTACATTGGCGCGGATTCGTTCATCAACGTCAACTGCGTCTTTCTGGATTCGGCCGAGATCCGGGTGGGGGTCGACGCTCTGATCGGGCCCGGCGTGCAGCTGCTCACTCCGTCCCACCCGCTCCGCTCGGCGGATCGCGTCGTACCCGCCGGCAAACGAACGGCCGACCAGTCGCCCTACCACACCAATGCGTCGCCGATACGCATCGGCGATAACGTCTGGATCGGCGGCGGAACGCTGGTGCTGCCGGGCGTCACCATCGGCGACAACGTCACGATCGGTGCGGGCAGCATCGTGACAGCGGACATCCCGTCGGACTCACTGGCGGTTGGACATCCGTGTCGGGTGATCCGCTCGTTGTGATGGTAAAATGACAACTGTCGGGCTCGTCGGCGGAATCGGGCCGGAATCCACGATCCGGTTGACCTGCGCCGTCTGGCAATGAATGAGGCCGCCGCTCATCAGCGCTGCCGCAGATCGGCGGAGTAGATCTGCCAGCGGCGCTGTTCGGGTGTGGCGCCATCTACCATCGTCCGCCGGAGCGTGTAAGTACCTTCGAAATGCTGGCACGCTCCGCTATGCAGCACGGCGTCAACCACCACGGGCACGGTTGCGTATTGCGACCCCGCGGCGCCTTCCATCTGAACAGTGTCTGCAACTGAAGCGCGAACTTGTGCGGTCTGCGCAAAACCCGTCGCGAACGCCGTACGGGTCTTTCCGCTTGCCTGGCCCTTCTGTCCCCAGAGCGAATAGGCGGAATCGAAGTTTCGGCGCTGAACGGCATCGTAGTACCGGCGGACGACCTGCGCGGGAGTGATCGCGTTGTCTCGAGCGACCGTGTCCTTGACGGCAGGCTGCGGCATGCTCACACTCCTTGCGGTTCGACCAGCCTGCTCGACCCGAGATTGTTTTTCTCCACAGCCGGCAATCGCGAGCAGCACGCAGCTCAACGACATATATCGGGTGGCAATCATGACGGAACGGCGCGTGCAAGAATCCAATCCCGATTTGATGAGATCTCTTCGAACAGCAGCCTGCGTAGCGCTATTCGGCCTCGTCGGATGCGCTAGCGCGAGCATCGCGCCAAAGACCGGCCCTGTATGGCAGGACGAATTCGACGGACCAGCGGGGACGACGTTCGACCGGACGAAGTGGGCTCCCGACGCCGGGGGCGACGGGTTCGGCAACCAGGAGCGCGAATTCTACACGACGCGCCCCGAAAACGTTGCGCTCGATGGCGACGGACACCTGGTGATCACCGCGCGCGCCGAGCCGGCCTCGAGCACGGACCAGTGCTGGTATGGGAAGTGTCTCTATACGTCGGCGCGCCTCAAGACGGTTGGACTCTTCACGCGCACCTACGGTCGCTTCGAGGCGCGGATCCGCATTCCGCGCGGTCAGGGCATCTGGCCCGCCTTCTGGATGCTGGGCGACGACATTGGGACAGTCGGATGGCCGACGAGCGGCGAGATCGACATCATGGAGAACATCGGGCGCGAGCCGGCTGTCGTGCATGGGACGCTGCACGGGCCGGGATACTCCGGGGGAAACGGAATTGGACGCGCCGATACGCTCGCCAGCGGCGCATATGCGGATGACTTTCACATCTACGCCGTCGAATGGCAGCCGAACGAGATTCGCTGGTACATGGACGGGCGCCAATACCATCGCATGACGCCGGCCGACATCCCGAGCGGTACAAGGTGGGTCTTTGACCACCCGTTCTTTCTGTTGCTCAACCTCGCGGTCGGAGGAGGATGGCCCGGAGATCCCGATGCGTCATCCACCTTCCCGCAGCAGATGGTTGTGGACTACGTGCGGGTGTACAGCGGGCCTTAACGGCGGGTACCCGTTATTGACCCTCTTCTACAAATGCCTTCAACCGGCCGATAGCCGCGTCCCACTGATCCGAAATCTGGTCGAGGTAATCCTGCGCCTTTCTCAGACGCCTCGGCTCGAGCTCCCAGATTCGCTCCCTTCCGTGACGCGTTCCGCGCGCCAAACCCGCGGCCGCGAGGGCGTTGAGATGCTTGGTGATCGCCTGGCGCGTCACCGTGGACCCTTCACTCAGGCGCGTGATCGAGAGCGGGCCGTCCACGCAGAGCCGGGAGACGAGACGGAGTCGAGTCGCGTCCCCAAGCGCCGCGAACACGGGTGCCGCGTCGATGCCTTTCGGAGCAGCGCTATTCGCTCGAGACATAACGCGCGATGCTCTTGATCTGCCCCGTCCAGCCCCCCTCGTTCGAGCGGAATGCCTCGGCCCGGCGCGCGAGCGGAATGCGATCGAATCCGGATTCGACGATCGTGAGGAGCGTCCCGCCCTCCGCTTCGTCGAGTCGAAACTCGACCAGGGTCGTGGGCTCCGTCGAATAGTC
>JBBQFZ010000024.1:0-31158 GCA_038322455.1 Gemmatimonadales bacterium
GGCGAAACTCATCGATATCGAGACCAATCAGCACCTGTGGGTCGAGACGTACGACAGACAGCTGACCGACATCTTCGCCATCCAGACCGATGTGGCGCTTCACATTGCAGAAGCGCTCAAAGCGGAGCTATCCCGCGACGAGCGCGCGCGCGTTCGGAAGGAGCCGACGAAAGATATCCAGGCATATCAGCTCTATCAGCAAGGTCGGCAGTCGTTCATCAAGTACACGCCGGAAGGGTACGCTCAAGCAATCGCGCACTTCGATCGCGCGATCGCGCGCGATCCGACGTTCGCGCTTGCCTACTCCAATCTGGCCATGGCGTACACGGAGTTGGCCGAGAGCGGCACCATGGCACCCGACGTTGCGTATCGGCACGCGGCGGAAGCCGCAGCCAATGCCCTGAGACTCGATCCCGACCTCGGCGCGGCTCATTGCACGTTGGGATATCTCAAGGGTGTTCGCGAGTTCGACTGGTCCGGCGCCGAGGAGGAGTTCAAGCGAGCATTGGAGCTGAGCCCAAGCAGCGACGATACCTACGATTTATACGGTCGCCTGTGCTCGGCGCTGGGCCGCTACGATGAGGCAATCGCGCTGCAGCAGCGCGCCAAGGAGCTGGATCCGCTCGCCCACCGGATGGATCTCGCCACCACGTTCATGCGGGCCGGACGGTACGACGAGGCCGTCGCCCTGGCCGAGGATATGGTTGACCTCGACCCGGGCTATGATCGGGCGCGTGCGACGCTCGGCTGGGCGTACTTTCTCATCGGAAGGAAGGAGGAGGGTTTAGGCCATCTGGAGAAAGCAGTTTCCTTCTCTCGCGCAAACACGCTGTGGCTCGGCCAGCTTGGTGAGGCGTACGCCATGTGCGGCAATTCCGGAAAGGCGCTGGAAGTACTGCGCGAGCTCGAGGATCGTTCGCGACATTCGTACGTCTCGCCCTACCATTTCGCCTACGTCCACACGGGGCTCGGCGACACGGAGACGGCCATGGACTGGTTGGAGCGCTCAGTCGCGGAGCGCACAGGGCCGGCGTACGGGATCAAAGGCTCATTTCTGTTCGCGCCGCTACACGCGCATCCACGGTTTCGCGCCCTGCTCCGTCAGATGAATCTGGCGTAACACGCGCCTCGGAATCGCGTCCGGGGAAAGACCCAGTAAATTCAGGGCATGTCCAACAACGCCGTGCCAAATCGCTCCACACCGACTACAACCGTGACCGATTCCCTTCTCGAACGGTTCCGGCTGGCCGCGGATATGCTCGAGGAAATCGTTGCCGACCGGACGATTCTCGCGGACATCCCGGAGGCCGACCGCAACCGTTTTCTCAACGCGGCCGGACGGGTGTCCCGTCCCGACGCAATCGATCGCCGCCAGCTCCTGAAGGTCGTAAAACGAAAGAGGAGACAGGAGCGTGTGGAGCGCCGGGAGAGTCTTCTGGCCGACACCGGGATCCGCAAGCTGCGACGGGAACGCGTGATGGTCACGTCGCCGAACATTTTTCCGCCCAAGGCGAAACTAACGGGCGACGTCGCGGAAAAGCGCGCCGATACCGAAGAGCCGCGCAACTGTTACGTCTGCAAGGATGAATTCACGACGGTCCACCATTTCTACGACCGTCTCTGCGCGACGTGCGCGGAAGAAAACTTCGCGAAGCGCACCGAGCTCGCCGACCTGAGCGGCCGCGTCGCGATACTCACCGGCGGCCGCGTGAAGATAGGCTACCAAGCCGGCATCAAGCTCCTCCGCGCAGGTGCGCGTCTCATCGTCACCACGCGTTTCCCTCGCGATTCGGCACTGCGCTACGCCCGCGAGCCCGATTTCGCCGAGTGGGGCGACCGACTCGAGGTCTTCGGGCTCGACCTCCGGCACACGCCGAGCGTGGAATCATTCTGCACCGAGATACTGGCGAGCCGGGACCGGCTCGACTTCATCATCAACAACGCCTGTCAGACGGTCCGTCGTCCGGCAGGCTTCTATGAGCACATGAGAGCTACCGAGACGGCGGCGCTGGCCTCGATGCCGGAGCACGTGCGACGCCTCGTCGGCACGTACGAGATCCCTCACGCCACGCGGACGAGTCCTCGAACATTGGAGACTCCCCTGGCGCCTGGGCAGGGCATGACCGCCCTCGCGCAACTGCCCGACTCTCTTCTGGCGAGCGAGACCGATGAGGACAACAGCATTTTCCCGAAGGGTCTGCTCGATCAGGATCTTCAGCAGGTAGATTTGCGCGGCAGAAACTCGTGGCGACTCTTGTTGGCTGAAGTTCCATCGGTCGAGCTGCTGGAGGTTCATCTGGTGAACGCGATCGCTCCATTCATCATCAACGCGCGGCTCAAGCCACTGATGATGCGCACGCCGGAGCGCGACAAGCACGTCGTCAACGTTTCCGCGGTCGAGGGACAGTTCTATCGTCCGCACAAGACCATCCGGCATCCACACACGAACATGGCGAAGGCGGCGCTCAACATGATGACGCGTACATCGGCAGCCGATTACGTGGCCGCCGGCATTCACATGAACAGCGTTGATACGGGGTGGATCACTGACGAGGATCCGGAGGAGATCGCCGCGCGGAAGACGGCGGAGCACAGTTTTCATCCGCCGCTCGACATCGTGGACGGCGCCGCCAGAATTGTGGATCCGATCATTTCCGGATTCAACACCGGCGTCCACGTCTGGGGCAAGTTCCTGAAGGACTACCACCCAACCGACTGGTAGGAATCGTATCGGATCGCGACGGGGCGCCCTCGTCCTTCCCAAGGAGCAAGCATGACAGTAGTGGGTGTAATCGGATTCGTTGCGGTTGCAATTGCGGTGTCCAGCTCACCTTCACGCGGACAGGCCCGCGATTCAACCGTGGTGCGACGCCAGCTTCTGGCGATCGAGCAGGAAATCGCGAGAGCAAATCGCGAATGCGACTACGGCTATTTCGACCGTATTGAGGCCGCCGAGTTCCTCTTCAGCCGCACCGGAACTGGGCGGTGTTCAACGCTCGCGCCATCACGACATTCGTCGATCGCGAGGGACACCGAGGGACACGACAGAATCGGTTCACCGATGTATTCGTGTGGCGCGCCGGGCGCTGGCAGCTCGTGGCAGGGCATTCATCGCGCATCCAATAGGCACCCATTCAAATGACCGCAACGGCGACCGAGCCCGACATACGCCCGATATCGCATCGCAGCACCAATGACAAGGTGCTGGAGCTTGTCCGGCCGCTGCTTAAGCGGGGCGCAAGAATCGCGGACATTGGCGCGGGAGAGGGATTCTTTTCCCAGCTCGTCGGGACGTATGTAGAGTCCGAGCTCGGTCTCCAGCCATCGGCAATCCTCTCAGCCTGCGACATCTTCCCGGAATACTTTCGCTACCGGGCGATCGAGTGCGGCAGGATCGCTCCCGACGGACGCCTTCCCTACGACGATGCATCGATAGACGTCGCGTGCAGCCTGGAAGTCGTCGAGCACGTCGAGGATCAGTTCGCGTTTGCGCGCGAGCTCTTTCGCGTTCTTCGCCCTGGCGGCATCGCCATTTTGAGCACTCCGAACATTCTCAACATCAACTCGCGGTGGCGGAATCTCCATTCCGGGTTCGCAGTTCTTTTTGATCCCTTGCTGCTTTCGAGCGCGGATCCGGTCCACACATCGGGACACATTAATCCCGTCTCTTACTACTATCTCGCCTACCAGCTGACCCGCGCTGGCTTCGCTGCAACGTCGGTCACCTACGACCGCTTCAAGACGTCCGCGAGATTTCTGGTCGTGCTTTGTGCGCCGGTTATCTGGATAGGCAACCAGCTTCTTCGCCGGCGGCTGAATTCGCGGAAGCCCGACGTTGCAGCGGAGAATGCATCCATTCTGAGCGGGATGTGGTCGCCCCAAATGCTCACTTCGCGCAGCATCATCACGGTCAGCCACAAGCCGGGCTCGCCGCATCGTTGAACGTCGGGTGAGACATCTATTCGTGTCGCAGGACTATCCGCCCGACCTGGGCGGAATGGCGCGCAGGCACGTCGAGCTCTGCCGCCGCTTCGGCGATGAATCCGTAACCATGGACGTGTCGACGGTGCAGGTGGACGGTGCGGAAGAGTTCGACGCCGGCGAGCCGTACGCGATCTACCGCCAACCGTTCCACTTTGCGCAGGCAAAGCTGTTCACCAATCAGCTGCGCTGGGCCAAATGGCTGCTGTCGAGCGAGCAGAGGGACGTTCGGGTTATTCATTGCGGCAACGTGAGACCCGTTGGCTACGCTGTGGCCCTCGCCCATCTCCGCCGACGCACCCCCTATCTGCTGTACGTGAACGGCTCCGATCTGCTCCGTGAGCAGAGATCGCTTGCATCGGTCCGGAAGCGCTTCGGCGCGAGACTGATCTTCGGCGCGGCGAGCGGAATCGTCGCCACTTCCGCATGGGTCGGCAGACTCGCGGAGAAGCTCATTCGCGATCTCGAAATCCGCAAAGCGCCGCCCATCGGCGCGTTCGACCTTGGTACGGACCCGCACTTCTTTCGTCCGGATCGTGACACGGGAGTGCTGCGCGCGAGATGGGACATTGGAAAGGATCCGCTGCTGGTGACGGTCGCGAGGCTGGTGCCGCACAAGGGACAGGATGTCACGCTGCGAGCGATGGCGCTTCTGACGGAAGAATTTCCAGCGCTTCGCTACGCCATCGTCGGCATGGGACCCGATGATACCCGACTTCGGGCGCTGGCGGCGGAGCTCAAAGTCTCCGACAGAACGATCTTCACCGGCGCGGTTACTGACGACGAGATCGCCGAAGCGTACGCTACGTCTACGGTTTATGTCGGACTCTCACGCGTCGAGTCGGTGATTTTCGCCGAAGGCTTTGGCATCTCGTTTCTGGAAGCGGCCGCCTCGGGAGTCCCAAGCATCGCGGGTGACTCCGGTGGGGTGAGATCGGCGGTGCGCGATGGCATCAGCGGAATCATAGTTCCGCCCACCGACGTTCGGAGCGTCGCCAACGCAATTCGAGATCTGCTCCGCAATGCTGACAAGCGCCGACAAATGGGAGCGAGCGCGCGCTCGCTGGTCGAGACCTATTACAACTGGGACCGCGTTGCACGGGACACCCGGAAATTCACGGAGCGGGTCACCAAGCTCTAGTGTAGAACTGGCGAACGTCGGGCGCTCAGACTGCTCCACCTGCCTGTCACTTTTGTGACCGGATTTCGGCCCTTCACTTGCAACGAGGAGGCTTACGGCCCCGCTTGACGACGAAGGGGTAACCCACCTGAGCAATCGTAGGAGTCACCATGAAAGCAAACACCACATTCAAGGGCATCGCGCTCGCGTCCGCCCTCGCCGTAGCATCGGCGTGCGCCGGCGTCAGAAAGACGACGACCGATCTCAACCCGAGGATCAACCGCGCATCCACTTGCGCTGCCGCGATCGCGGTTTACAACAGCCGCGCTGATGTGCCGTACGACTATTACGAGCTCGCCTGGATACAGGCGGAAGGGAATTCCGTGTGGACGACGGACAATCAGCTGCAGACCCAGATTCGGAACGGTGCCGCCAAAGTCGGCGCCAACGCAGTAATCGTAAATCCGGTCACGCAGTCCAAGTCCACGGTCAAGGTCCTCGGCGAAGCAATCGGCACGAGCTCTGCGACGCAGAAGCAGAGCGCACTAGCCGTCTACATGCCGGGCGACGCTGCGCGCGTCAGATCTGCGTGCGGCACCAATTGACGAGTAGTGCTGCTTTGCAGTAGAGCAATCCCCTGAACGAAGCGCGGGTGACGATGTCGTCGCCCGCGCTTTGTTGTTTGCATAGTCCTGCCGACCGGAAACCGGCAGCGACCGTCCGATCCGTCAAGACGTTGTCGAGCACGAAAATCATTGCGTGCAGAGCAGAATGGTGAGAAAATGTGGAGCAAGTTGACCCCTTCTTTCGTAGTGACTCGCCCACTCAGGCCACTCGGCGACCTTCTGCAGCGCGCGTTGCGAGGGTTCAGGTCCAGCCCGCCCGAAAGTGCCACCACCGCCTCCGTGCCTGAAGGGGAATCTCAGGGAGATTCGGAGAGCGAGCGGCGACTCAGCTTCATGCTCGAGTCAGTACCCGTCAACCTGTGGTCCACCGATGCCCGGCTCAACATCACCTTTTCCCAGGGCGCGGGTTTGCACCTGATCGGCACCGGCGGAAACGAGCAGGTAGGTATGACGCTCTATGAGGTGCTGAAGACCCGAGACCCGGGATTTACGCCGCTGGCCGCACACTTGAAGGCGTTGCAGGGCGAGCTGGTGCGGTACGAGGTCGACTGGCGGGGCAGGTCGTTCGAGACGCGGGTGGAGCCTTTGAGAAGCGCCGACGGGCACATCACTGGCACCGTCGGCATCGCGATAGACATTACGGATCGCAAGACCTTGTACGACGCCGTGCGAAAGCAGAACGTGTATTTCGCTTCCCTCTTCGAAAGCGCGCCGCAAGCGATAGCGATCCTCGACGAAGGCGATCAAATCACGCGCATCAACAGCGAGTTCACCGCGCTGTTCGGATACACCGATGCGGAAGCCATCGGCGCGAGCATCAACGACCTCATCGTTCCACCGGAGCTGGTCGAGGAAGGCGAGACCTTTGCCGCAAAGGTAGCGGCCGGGGAAAGCATCAGGACGGAGTCACTACGCCGTCACAAGGACGGGCATCCGTTCTGGGTTGCGATCGCCGCCACTCCATTCCACGCCGGAGACGAGCCGGCTCGCGTCTATGCGATGTACCACGACATCACGGCCAGAAAAAAAGCCGAGGAAGACCTCCAGGCGTTGCTCCTGGTCGACGAGCTCACCGGTCTCTGGAATCGTCGGGGGTTCATCACGCTCTCAGAGCAGGCGCTCAAACAGGCGGTACGGATGGAGCGTGACGTGCTGATGATCTTCATAGACGTCGATCATCTCAAGCAGATCAACGACAGCTGGGGACATCTCGCCGGCGATCGGGCGCTGATCGACACCGCGCGCGTATTGCGGGACAGCGTGCGCGAGGCCGACATAATCGCCCGACTCGGGGGCGACGAGTTCGTCGCCTTGATGGCAGTGGATTCGGATCAGACAGCGGAGCTGGTCTGCGAGCGAATCAAGGCGCGCGTGCAGGCCCACAATGTGGAGACACCCCGGGAACACGCGCTCTCGCTCAGCGTTGGCGCTACGCGTTCGAAGGCGGAAGGAATGATGCTGGCCGATCTGCTTGCCCAGGCCGACACCGCGCTCTACGAGCAGAAGCGCGGACGCGGGCGCGCCCCCGCATTTTTCCAGGTAACATCCGGCCAGGGATGAGAGGCCGCTACGCGCTTTCGCTCTTGCTCTCTCGGTAGTACTCCGCGAGACACCAGGTGACCATGTCGCCCAGAAGCATCTCGGTCCGCTCGGAAGACGAAAACCGCGCGCCGACCTCATGCACGAGCCCCTGCGCACAGCGCACTACCCCTTCACCGGTCTCGCCACTAGCTCTCATCTCGGTGACGTACGCGCAGACGGCCGACTGCAGATCTTCCTTGGTGTAGACCCCGGCGGAAAAAACAGAGGCAAGCGCTTTCGCGAGATTTATATGCGCCTCGCGCTGCGCATTCCGGGCGTCCCGCTCGGCTTTGCGCTTCGCTCCATTCCCACCTGCATCAAAGCGACCAGTCATGCAGTGAACGTGCGACCGGCCACTGCGGGTGTCAAGAGTTTTCGGGCTGTTAGAGCGCTCTGATTACCCCGCACGCGATACGTCCCCCGCTGTTGCCGGCCGGCTGGGACATCTGATCATCAGCTCCGGCGTGCACCACGATCGAGCTTCCATCGGCGTCGAAGAGCGACGTCGGCCCCGCAGTCAACGACACCCGGTCGGTGGTGAAGGAAACGCTACCGGTTCCGCTCGCCGGTATCTCAATGCTCGGCGCATCGCCCGCGTGGGGACCTCGCGGGTTCTGAAGTCCGTGTTCCTTGCCTAGCGGATTAAAGTGTCCGCCCGCAGTCGAAAACGCCGTCGTGCCACCGTCGCATTTGCCGACCTGGTGAAAATGAATCCCGTGCGCGCCGGCCGGCAGCGCGAGGCTCGCAATTTCGACGGTCACCATTCCGTTCACATTCTGCGTCAGTTGCGCCGTGCCGATGGCCGCGCCGTTCAGATCGTAAACGACTGCAGTCGCTGATGCGACTGCATTAGCCATCCGTTGAGCAGCCGAGCATGCGCCGCACACGGCAATCACCGAGGCGAGTATCAACTTGGGAAATCTGTTTGGCATTCTCATCTTCGGCTCCCGTGTGGGTGGTTTGGTCGGCGGCGTCAGCTGCGAATCTTGAAGCGCGTCCACAGGACGATGGTCGTGCAGCCGCCGCCGGCACGAATGTACTGGCCCGGCGTGTTCGAATCCTGGTATACCTCGACGGCAACGATTTCATTTGCGTTCACGAAGTTGTTGTTGTCGCCCGGCTCCGCCGACATCCAGGGCATGTCGTCGACGTAGTATTGAACGCAGCCGGACCCCGTTCCTCGGGAGCTCGTCACGACATCGCCGGTCGGAGAGCTCTGCACGCGAAGGCTCGGTACTCGTCGCATGATGTCGGTGAGATACTGCGGATTCATGTTCCTTAGCTGGTCCGGTCCCAGATAGAATCCCGTCCCCGACTTCTGGCGCTGGGCAAATCCCACCTTTTCGAGACCGCCCTGACTGCGCGCCTTGACGACGACCGGATCCAGCGTCGCCACGAACTTCGGCAGCTTGACAGACACGCGCTGCGGTTGCCGCGAGCTCAGATCCACCGGCACTGTTTCCGCCCCGAAACCCAGGTGCCGCACGAGAAGAACATGGCTACCCGATGGAAGCTTGCTCATGCTGAACTCGCCATTCTCATTCGTGAGTACGACCTGGTTGGTACCAACGACCTCGACCCTGCTGCCCGCGTTGCTGGCCGCCCCTTCGAGCACGACGCGACCTGAGACCGCCGCGTTGCCAACCTTGGCGGTCGAGTCGATCGATGAAAGAAGCATCGTCCGCACGAACAGCTCCGATTCCTCATCGCCGAGGGCGATCGGAACTTCGGCCGTTACGGAGCTCCCGCGCCTGGCCTGCAGTGTCGCCTTCATCGAATTCGGCAAGCCGCAGATGTGAAACGCGCCCCTCTTGTCGGTGCTGTCCCGAATCAGCCGGGGCGACATGCGCACGCCATTCTCCTTTGATGCTTCGAGCTCCGACCATGCGATTGACACTTCCGCGCCCGGAACCGGTTGAAGAGTCTCGGGATCGGTGACGTGGCCAATCACCGCGGACGTCCCTTTCGCGCGCGGACGAACGGGGCATGCGCCACGAATGATCGAGCCGGCTGATGGAACGGCGAGCACGATATACGTCGCGCTGTCGGGCCCGACGTGGAATGTCCTCGTCGCGAGCGAGATGCCCAGCGTATCGAGCAGCGGATGGAACACGCCCACCTGGTAGGTGCCGGGCGGCAGGCTGTCGATCCTGAATTTGCCGAGCGAATCAGTGATGAGCGTCGCCTTTGCGCCTTCGATGATGACGTCAGCGCCCGAGAGATACCCCCCGTTGAGGCTGTCAATGACACGTCCGGAGATCTGGGCCTTGCCGGAGCTCCCGACCGTCGGAGCAGGGGTCGCGGGCGTCTTCTGCTGAGCGCCCAGCGCTCCGGCGAAGCCGATGAGTGCCGTTGTCAGAATGAATCGAGCGTGCGTTGCCAGTTGCATCAATCTTCCAGTGCTGGTTCGTAGGCGTTTTCAGTTTGCGGGGACAGATGGCTGTTGCCCGATAGCAGGCGTGCGCACGTGTTCCACCGCAGGATTGCGTCGTCGTTGCCAGGCGGGCGAATCGCCTCGGCGTTCTCGTACCAGCGCATCGCATCACGAAACGCCTCATACGCCATTGATCCGCTACCCATCCCGCCTCGGTGAAGGATCGCCTGTCCGCTGCGCTCCGAAGCAATACCAGTATAGTATGCCCGGCGGTAAGCATCCGTGATCCGGGGCAGAGCTTCGCGAACCGTTTTCATCGCGTGCCCGTGACCTTCCGCGAGTTGATCGGTTAGCGCAAGGACGAACATGACCAGGACCTGCTGGTTTGCCGGATCTATCTCGAGGATGTCACGGCAGATGCTTTCCGCGGCCCAGCTCTGGTTTATGAGACGATACCTCTCCGCCTTCTCGATCGCCCGCGGGATGGCTTCCCGCGAAATCGGCTTGAGCGTGAACCCTTCTTTCATCTGGCGCTCCCTGTGGGCGGGCCCTGACTATGATGCCTATCGGACTTCTTACCCCGGATGAGGCGAACCAGTTTCCGGAGGGGGTCATAGTGCTGGTCCGCCACGCGCTCCTTGAGGGGAATGATCGCGTTGTCGGTGATCGTGATGCTCTCCGGACAGACCTTTGTGCAGCACTTGGTGATGTTGCAATATCCGATTCCGTGATTTTCCTTGAGATCCGTGGTGCGGTCGAGCGCGTCCAGAGGGTGCATCTCGAGCTGAGCGGCGTGAACCAGGAGGCGCGGTCCCACGAACTGCTCGTGCAGCTGATGATCGCGGAGGACGTGACAGACGTCCTGACACAGAAAGCACTCGATGCACTTCCGGAATTCCTGAACCCGGTCCGCGTCGGCCTGCTGCATTCGCCACGTCCCGTCGGGAGCGTCCGGCGGCCGCGGCGTGAACTTCCGGATTCGCTTCTTTGCGCGGAAGTTGGACGAGACATCGGTGACGAGATCGCGCACGAGCGGAAACGCGCGCATTGGCTCGACGGTCACCGGCTTTGAGAGATCGAGCTCGCTCAAACGCGTCATGCACATCAGGCGCGGATTTCCGTTGATCTCGGCTGAGCACGAGCCGCACTTCCCCGCCTTGCAATTCCAGCGCGCCGCAAGATCCGACGCGCTCTCCGCCTGGATCTGGTGGATCGCGTCGAGCACGACCATGCCCTCCGAGACGTTGGTCGTGTAGGTTTGCAGCCGCCCGGTGGACCCCGCGCCGCGCCAAACGCTGAAGCTGGCCGTTCGCGTGGCGTCGCCCGCGCTCGTGTCGCTCCGCGCCGCGGCGCGCTGGCCACTCGCGACGATATCGGAGGCAAATCCTTGAGAGGACATTACTTGTTCTCCTCCACTATCTGCTGGAGATCCGGGCGCATCTCCGGAATGGGCTCGCGGCTCACCTGCATCTCGCCACTCTGCCCTTTGCGAATGACGATGTTGAATTTGCCGTAGCTCGGATCCTTCTCCGGGAAGTCGTCGCGGAAGTGTCCGCCCCGGCTCTCCTTCCGCTCGAGTGCCGCTCGCGCAACGATTTCCGAGACCGTGAGCAGATTCTGAAGATCGAGCGCGGTGTGCCAACCCGGATTGTACTCGCGGTTCCCGGTAACCGATACCTTCCGTGCCCGTTCCTTGAGCACCTTGAGCGCGTCGATGGCGCGCCGCATCTCTCCCTCGCGTCGCACTATGCCGACCAGGTCCTGCATCATCGTCTGCAGGTTGTGCTCGACCTGGTAAGGGTTTTCTCCGGCGGCTCCTCTCTCGAACGGCTCGAGCGCCGCTCGCGTGACGGCATCCGCCTGCTGCTGATCCACCCGCGGCGACGACTGTCTCCCCGCAAATTCGGCCGCGTATTGGCCCGCGCGCTTTCCGAAGACAAGCAGGTCCGACAGTGAATTGCCGCCGAGACGATTGGCGCCGTGAAGTCCGGCACCCACCTCGCCGGCCGCGAAGAGGCCGGGCACCGACGACATCTGCGTGTCGCCGTCCACGCGCACGCCACCCATCACGTAGTGCGTGGTCGGACCAACCTCCATCGGCTCTTTCGTGATGTCGATGTCGGCGAGCTGCTTGAACTGGTGATACATGCTTGGAAGCTTTTTCTTGATGTGCGCTTCGGGGTTCGGGATCTTGGCCCTGATCCACGAGATATCGAGGAAAACGCCGCCGTGCGGGCTGCCACGTCCCTCGCGCACCTCTTTCATGATCGCGCGCGCGACGTGATCGCGCGTCAGCAGCTCGGGCGGACGGCGCGCGTTCTTGTCGCCCTGCGTGTAACGCCACCCTTCTTCCTCGTTGTCCGCCGTCTGATTGCGGTAGTTCTCGGGGATGTCATCGAACATGAAGCGACGACCTTCGCGGTTCACGAGGACTCCTCCTTCGCCGCGCACTCCTTCCGTGACGAGAATCCCTCGCACGCTGGGCGGCCACACCATTCCCGTGGGATGAAACTGCACGAACTCCATGTCCTGTAGCGCGGCGCCCGCATTGTAGGCGAGAGCGTGGCCATCGCCGGTGTATTCCCAGCTGTTGCTCGTGATGCTATAAGCTCTGCCAATTCCGCCGGTTGCGAGAACGACGGCTTTCGCCGCGAAGGCCTTGAAGCGCCCGCGCTCACGATCGTAGCCTATGGCGCCCGACACGCGATTCCCGTCCTTCAGCAGCGAAACAATCGTGCACTCCATGTGCACGTCGATAGGCTGATAGATCGCATAGTCCTGCAGCGTCCGGATCATTTCGAGGCCGGTGCGGTCCCCGACGTGCGCAAGTCGCGGGTATTTGTGTCCGCCGAAATTGCGCTGGAGAATCCGGCCATCCGGAGTCCGATCAAACACGGCGCCCCAGGCCTCGAGCTCGCGCACGCGATCCGGCGCTTCTTTCGCGTGAAGCTCGGCCATCCGCCAGTTATTCAGGTATTGTCCGCCGCGCATCGTGTCGGCAAAGTGCACTCGCCAGTTGTCTCGATCGTCGACGTTGCCGAGCGCCGCGGCGACACCGCCCTCGGCCATTACGGTGTGCGCCTTACCAAGCAGCGATTTGCAGATGAGACCCACGGACGCGCCGGAGTGGGCCGCTTCGATTGCCGCGCGCAGGCCCGCGCCGCCGGCGCCGATCACGAGCACGTCGTGCTCGTGGTTCTGGTATTCCGGCACCTAGAACAGCCTCACGTCGTGCCAGACACCCATCGCGCACAGCCGCACGTACACATCGGAGAACGCCACCCAGAACAAACTCATCCACGCCCACCGCATGTGTCCGCGATTGAGGCAGCTCACGCAGTCGTACGTCTTCTTGCGCGCCCGCGCTCGCGACAGCTGGTCGAGATAGCCACCGACGAGATGGCGAAGGGAGTGACACCCCAGCGTGTAGCCGCCGAGGAAGACGACGTTCACCGCGAGGACCAGGGTGCCGACACCGATTCCGAAGCTCTCGCGTCCCGTCGACGGATCAGCAAACCACATCGCCTTGTAGACGTCGCTCGCGAGAATCAGCAGGAAAATCAACGCGGCGTATAGGAAATACCGGTGGCTGTTCTGAATGATGAGCGGGAAAGATTTCTCTCCGCGATAGCTCTTTCGCGGCTCCCCCACAGTGCAGGCCGGCGGATCAGCCCAGAAGCTCTTGTAGTACGCCCCTCGATAGTAATAGCAGGTGAGTCTGAATCCGGCCGGAAATGGGAGGATCAGGAGAGCGGGCGAGAACGGAATAAAAGCTGGTATCCACGCAGGACGTCCACTGTGTATCAAGGCGTGGGGAGAGTCCGAAAACAGAAGGGGCGAATAGAACGGTGAGAGGTAGTTGCCGAACGCATAGAACTCGTTCTGCAACGCGGCCCACGTGGCGTATGTCAAAAAGCTTGCGAGGATGATGAAGACCACGAGCGGCTGGATCCACCACGCATCGCGGCGCATTGTCTTGCCAAAGCCGCGCCTGGTGAGCTGTACTACTTCAGATCCCATTACGACGTACCTCGCGGTGCCCGAGTGAGCGGGCGTAAGAGTGCTTCGATGCAAAGTTAGTTTTTGAGCCGAGGTGCGGGTAGTCTCGCGGGGCAAATGCAGAATGCCCCCGGTGTCCTGGACACCGAGGGCATTCTGAGTACGGCGAGGTTCTGTTTCTTACTTCTTGGCGGCGCGGCCGCCCTTGCGGCCCCAGCCCTTTCCGCCCTTTGCGCGATGATCTGCTGCTGCCTTTGCGTGCGCATCGAACTTGGCCTGTTGGTCAGGGGTGAGGATGGCGCGGATCTCCGCCTGCTCCTGAGTGCGATACGACTGGCCGCCCTGCATGATCTGACGCGCCTTTTCCATGTTGCTGCGGGCTGCCGCCGTGTCACCCTTCTGACGCGCGGTGCGCGCTGCTTCCATGTACGGCTTGGCCTGCGTCCGAAGCGCCTCGTCCTGTGGCTGATACTTCTGACGGATCGTCTTGATCTGCGTCTTCTGCGCTTCGGTCAATTTCAGATCACGACCGAAACCTTCACGACCACCGGGACCGCGGCGCGGACCCATCTGGGCGCCACGACGATGTGAAACGCTGTCGGCGCGGGCGCGTGGGAGCGCTGTCGACTGAGCTGCGGAGACGCCCGCCACTCCAACGACCATCAGGGCGCCAAGCGCCAAGGTATGAACTTTCAACATTTGGGAACCTCCACAACAGTTAACGGCCGCGCGCGGAGTACGTGCGGCTGTAGAGATAGACGTATGGGTATTTGCGGCGTTAAGGGCTGGAGAAACCAGCGGCCGGCGGACTTGGGCGGAGCACCCAGCAGGTCGTGTTCAGCTAAAGGTCTAACCGTGGCTGGAAGTTGTGCTAGCCTGCCGCCGCCTCGGGCACCGTCCCGAACCTTCTCTCCCTCGAATGGAACTCCTTCACCGCCTGCTCGAGATCGCCGGCCGAAAAGTCCGGCCACCGGCGATCGGCGAAATAGAACTCGGCGTAGGCGCATTCCCAGAGAAGGAAATCGCTGAGACGCTGCTCGCCACCGGTGCGGATCAGGAGATCGACGTCGCGGCAGTCGCCCGTCCAGTGATCGACGTCGCACATCGCGCGCGAGAGACTCTCGCGTGTGATCGGCTCCGTGCCGCGCAGTTTTTCCGCGGCGCGCACCATTGCGTCGCGGGCGGAATAGTCGACCGCGATGCGCAGGTCGAGTCGAGTGCAGTGGCTGGTCGCATCTTCCGCGGCGAGAATCGAGCGGAGCAGCTCGGCCGGAATGCGATCGCGTCTGCCGATGATTCGCATGCGCACGTCGTTGCTAACGCAGCGATCGGTTTCCGCAACCAGGTACCGCCTGAAGAGACGCATCAGGAGCGCAACCTCTCTCGACGGACGCGTCCAGTTGTCGGCCGAGAAAGCGTAAAGCGTCAGCATTCCGATTCCGCAGTCGGGCGCGGCTTCCACGATCTTCCGCACGACACGCGCTCCGGCGATGTGACCAGCCGTGCGCGGGCGTCCCCTCGAGTTCGCCCATCGACCATTCCCATCCATGATGATGGCAACGTGGATTCCGGACTGCGCCGAGGTGCGCGGGCTGGGCCTGGGGTGCGCGTGCCTGCCCGTGTGGTGGCTGCTGGACACTTCTCAGCGCTCCCGAGTGGCGCGAATCAGCGCCTCCATATGGTCGAGATAACGCTCGAGCGCGCGGCGGCCTGCTGGTGTGAGTCTGTATTGCGTCTTGGGCATCCGCCCTTCAAACGATTTGGTACAGGAGATGTATTCGGCTTCCTCGAGCTTCCGCGCGTGGACGCTCAGGTTACCATCGGTGGTGTTCATCAGCTTCTTGAGATCGCTGAAGCTGAGCGAGTCATTTACCGCGAGAGCGCTCACAATTCCCAGCCGCAGGCGCTCGTGAATGAGGCGATCCAGGGCGTCCGCGCGCGACGATGCCGCCGAGGGCATCTCCGACTTGCCGCGGACGGTGCGCAAGTCGCCCACGTTCCTGTCGTCGCGCGCCGTTCCGTGCTTAGCCACCGTGCCTCCGGGCAATGGGAATACCGAACCCGATATGCAATCCCCCAAAGGCGGCAGCCATGATCCAGTCATTCCAGGATGTGGGTGTAAAGAGAGCGAGAGTGCCCGCCAGCATGAAGCAGATCCCCATCACCGGCACGATCTTCACCGAGAACGCGCCACCCGCGACGACCGCGGTTCCGTAGAGCAGCAGCCACATGCCCGGAATGGTCGCGGGGAGGCCGGCGCGGTAGAGAACGATGGTGATGAGCGCGCCGACGAACATAGGCGGTGAAAAGCTGAGGACGAATTTGCGGCCGGGTCCCGAGAGCAGGGGCATCCGGGCCTGGCGGGCCTTGTGTACGATGGCCCACAGCATCGTGACGGTCGCCAGCACAGCGGCGGCGAGCCAGACGTACACGGACTCGACGGCCGAATGTCTCGACGAAGCGATGACAGCCGCCACCGTGGCAATCGTGCCGACCGCCACCATTCCCCAGCCCGACACCGCGGTAAAAGCTCCCGCGGCCTCCATCGTGTCCCGAATGAAGGCGAGATTGTCCATCGCCCGCGCGTGGAGCGCGGGGGGTTCGGGGGCGGGTGCGCGATGAAGTGGGGTGACCGAGGCCATGAGCCGAAATTAGGTAGTGGACTGGTATCTGTCAAGTACTTTGCGCGGCAAAGCCTGCGGCCGCCGATGCCGAGTCGTTCGTTCTACCCCAGAGCGATCGGTCCGGGGAGGGGGTCGCTCGCGGGGAAGCTCTGCTCGACCATCTTGTCCAGCCGGCGTTCGTCGATCGCCGACCCAAGCATCTCCACGAGGTTCGCACAAAAGCCGGGGAGGTCGTCGGGCTTCCGACTGGTCAGGAGTTTCTGATCGAGCTGTACCGCCTTGTCCACCCAGGCGCCTCCCGCGTTCTTCACGTCGGTCCGCAGACTCGGCCAGGAAGTGATGGTTCTTCCGCGAAGAGCGTCGGCTTCCACCAGCAGCCAGGGACCGTGGCAGATCGCCGCCACCGGCTTGTCCGACTCCATGAAATCGCGCACGAATTTCACCGCGTCCGCGTTGGTCCGCAGCTTGTCGGGATTGGCGACGCCACCCGGTAGGACGAGCGCGTCAAAGTCCCTGGCACTGGCTTGAGACACATTGCCGTTCACGCGGAACTTCTCGCCCTTCTCGTCGTGGTTCATCGCCTGAATCTCTCCCAACTTGTCGGAGAGCAGGGTGACGTCCGCGCCGGCCTGCCGGAGCGCATTCCACGGCGCGGTTAGCTCCGCCTGCTCCACACCATCGGTGGCCAGGAAGGCGACTTTGCGCCCTTTTAGCTGGGTGGACATGTACATCTCCTTTTGCGGTTGTGTCGAATTCTATCTCACGCATCACGAGTCAGAAAATGTGCCATCGGGAGCGCCGGACCAATGTCTCCTTAGCCGGCCGCGAGTGAGCATATTTCGTTGTGCCAATTGTCGAATTGTACGGACATGAACAGCTGCGCCAGCGGCTGTCGGAAAGCGTTAGTGCAGAATCCCTTCCCGCGAGCCTGCTCTTTCAGGGCGCCCGCGGGGTCGGCAAGCAGCGCTTCGCTCTCTGGCTCGCCGAACGTCTCTTCTGCACTGGTACGAACGCTTCCTGCGGGGTGTGCACGGCGTGCAGGTACGTCCAGAGCCTGACCCATCCGGACCTCCATTGGGTGTTCCCCCGGCCGCGGCTCAAGGACGCCGATCCGGACCTCGAGCAGGTACGGGACGACTACGCCGGAGCGATCGCGGAGCGCGCGGCAAATAGCGGCCTCTATGCCGCACCATCGGGAAGCGAGGGCATTTACGTCGCCACCGTTCGGTCGCTCGTGCAGCAGGCCGCCAGAACGCCAGCGATGGGACGGAGGAAGGTGTTCATCATCGGGGATGCCGAGCGCATGGTTCCGCAGGAGGGCGCTGATATGGCCGCCAACGCATTTCTGAAGCTGCTCGAGGAACCGCCAGCCGATACAACCATCATTCTTACATCGAGCGAGCCCGGCGCCCTTCTGCCGACTATCCGGTCGCGCGTGATCACGGTCCGCGTTCCGCTCGTCCCTGATGCAGCGGTCAGGGCGTTCGTTGAAGACCTCGTGGTAAAGAACGCTCTGGACAGAGAGTCAAAGGCCAGCACCAATGAAAGGGTCCGCGCGGCCGCGGGAGCGCCAGGGCGCCTCCTCACTGGCGGCGATGATGCGAAAGCCACGTTGAGCGCGCGCAGGATCATGGATGCGGCCACTAGCACTCGCCGTGCTTCCCACTACTCGACGGCGCTCGCCCAGGGTTCGGCTGGAGCTCGCGGTGCGTTTACCGACACGTTGAACGCGCTTGTAGACCTCCTCGGTGAACGTGTTCGCGACGCCCTGCACAAAAAGGATGACTCCGCCGCCGCGGCGGCGAGTAAAGCGGTGGACGCAGTGCTGCTCGCGCAGACGCAGGCGAGCGGAAACGTAAATCCACAGGCAATCACGGCGAAGCTGATTCGCGACCTCTCCGTAACGCTCCGATGAGAAGTCTTCGAGCACGCCCGCGATGAAAAAACTCACTCACACTGACCCCACTGGTGTGGCTCGCATGGTCGAAGTGAGCTCCAAGACCGACACCGTGCGAATCGCGCGCGCTGAAGGGTCGATCACGATGAGCATGGAGGCGCTAGAGGCTGTTGAAGGAAACGTCGTGTCCAAGGGTGATGTGTTGGGAACGGCGCGCATCGCGGGCATCATGGCTGCAAAGAAAACCGCGGAGCTCATTCCGCTCTGCCATCCGCTGTTGCTCACCGATGTCGGCGTGGAGATAGACGTCGACCGCGCACTTCCTGGATTGCGCGTTTCGGCCTGGGCGTCGACAAAGGGACCGACGGGCGTGGAGATGGAGGCGTTGACGGCCGTCTCCGTCGCGCTGCTCACCATCTACGACATGGCCAAAGCCCTCGACCGCGACATGGAGATCGGCGGCGTTCATCTAACGGAGAAGCGCGGCGGAAAAAGCGGCGACTGGAAGAGGGACTAGCGCCGGTTAGCGTGGCGGCAAACTCAGCATGGCATCGCTGGGAAGAGCGAGACTTTCGCGATACGGCTCCATGTGCACCAGGACGCTGACCACACTTGGGATGGCCTCCAGAATTGCGTACTTCACGTTCGCGGCGATTTCGTGCGCGGATTCGAGTGAGATGTCGGCATCTGCCTTGACGTGAAGGTCGACGTAGAAGCCGAGTCCATAGCTTCGAACGTTGAGATTCTCCACGCTGCGGACGCCCTCCACGTTCGTCGCGGCATCGAAAGCGCGTTCTTTGACGCTCCGGTCAGGGGCTTCATCCATCAAGCCGGCGATAGCGGGCCGAAGTGTCCGAATACCATTTACCGCTACGACACCCGCAGCGACGAGCGCCGCCCAGTCATCGGCAGCCTCCCAGCCCGGACCTCCAATCAGAGCAATGCTGATTCCGATGAACGCGGCCAGCGAGCTGATTGCATCGGCGCGATGGTGCCACGCGTCCGCCGTGACGACGGGGCTTCCTACCTCTTTCCCTACCCGCGACACCCGGCGATAGAGGATTTCCTTGGTAGCGATTACTCCCGCGGCCACAAACAGAGTGAACGGAGCGGGCAATCGGTGGGGCGTAAGAATCTCGCGAATGGAAATGATCGCGATTCCAATCGCCGCCCCGAGCAGCATCAGCGAGACTACGGCGGCCGCGATCGACTCCGCCTTCCCGTGCCCGTACGGGTGGTCCTCGTCCGCTGGTCGCGCGGCGATACTCAGGCCCAGCCAGACGATGAGCGACGAAAAAATGTCGGCTGAGGACTCTACCGCGTCGGCGACCAGCGCGTTGGCGTTCCCGACAAGGCCCGCGACCAACTTGACGACCACTAGCACCGCGTTCGTCAGCAAGCCGGCCTGAGCCCAGCGAATGCTCCTTCTCGTCGAGTTTTTCACAGCAATTGGAGACTTCTAGAAATCCGCTCGCTCCAGTCGCGCCGCCGCTTCGTTGATCCGCGCCGCGTACGCGTCGGCGTCTTCGCCAGGAACGCGTTGCGGGACCACGAAATCAGGATCCTCGGGTGGATGAGATGTCGGAGAGTTCACAAAGAGATCTCCTCCCCTTGCGATGACTGCCGCCTCGAACCGGTCGACGGCGGTAAGCAGGTCGTCGAGCTGGGCGCTGGATTCGCGCCCATTGAGGAGCACCTCCTTCTGCCGGAGTCGTCCAGCGATCTCGAGCGCGGCGAAGTCTCGCTCCTCGCGCCTGTGCGGGTCGAGCGCTTCCTGCTCCTCCTCAAAGGATTCCTGTCTCATCCGTCCTCCACCTTTGGTTGGGCCTGCAGCCATGAACTGCAAATCCCGTGATAGCGGCGTGAAAGCTGCGACATTTCATCAGCCCAGTCGAGGCCAAATCAATGTCGCGTGCGTTTGTGAAGGAGGATGCGAGCAGTTGGGGCGACCCGGGGAAACGCTATTCCCTGCCCGCTCGGACTGATCCCGGCTTCGATGAGGCCGCGGCTGAAGCGCTTCTTGAAGCCGCCCGCGCCGGCGACACGGGGAGCGCGGAAAGCGCGACGGGATATTACTGGGGCGAGAAGCGCCTCAGGCCCTTCGTGGAACACATCCGCACGCGGGCTGAGGACGCGGGCGACGAACGGCTTGCGCAGCTGGCTGAACGATTTCTAAAGTAAAATCGCCCCCACGCCATGTCGATGTGCACTTGCCGTTTGGTTCACGGGTCTGCTACATACTAGCGCCGACCATACCGCCGCCGGAGAGACCATTCGTGAGAGTTCCCGCCCTTCGCTTCCTCGTCAGCGCAGGACTTACCGCGATATCGTGCCTCCCCTCCCCGGCAATTTCACAGCAGCCGCGCATGCCGCTCCCCCGCCGCGCCGGCCCTGTCTCGACACCCTACGACACCGCGGTGTTTGCCGCGCTTCGCTGGCGCGAGATCGGTCCCTTCCGCGGCGGCAGATCGGTCGCCGCGACCGGCTCGAGCGCACGTCCCTTTGAGTACTACTTTGGAACGACCGGCGGTGGCGTGTTCAAGACTACCGACGGAGGGATCACGTGGGCTCCCGTCACCGACAAGTATTTCGGCGGAACGATCGGCGCTATCGGCATCAGTGAATCGAATCCCGACATCGTATATGTAGGGGCCGGCGAATATCCGATCCGGGGAAACGTCTCCCACGGCGACGGCGTCTGGCGCACCTCCGACGCCGGGAAGACGTGGATATCGCTCGGCCTCAGCGACACCCGCCAGATCTCCCGCGTGCGCGTGCATCCCACCAATGCGGACATCGCGTACGTAGGAGCCCAGGGACACGTCTTCGGGCCCAACCCGGAGCGTGGCGTCTACAAAACCACCGACGGGGGCAAAAGCTGGAGAAAAATTCTCTACCGGAATGATTCCACCGGGATAACCGACCTCGTCATGGATCCAAAAAATCCTGAGACTCTCTACGCCGCGTTCTGGCAGTCATGGCGCACTCCATGGCAGCTCGTTTCCGGCGGTGCTGGCAGCGGAATCTTCAAGACGACGGACGGCGGCGAGCACTGGTCGGAGATCACACGCAATCCGGGCCTGCCACAGGGCGTGATCGGCAACATCGGACTCGCGGTTTCGCCAGTCAATCCGAGTCACGTGTGGGCACTCGTGGAAGCAGATTCGGGCGGCGTCTTCAGATCTGTCGATGGTGGGGCGACGTGGACCCGCACCAACGGCGATCGCAGGCTGCGCCAGCGCGCGTGGTACTACACGCGGATATTCGCCGATACCAAAGACGAGAATTCCGTCTATGTGCTGAACACCGGGATGTACAGATCCACGGACAACGGCACGACCTTTCGCGCCATTCAGGTTCCGCATGGCGACAACCATGATCTGTGGATCGCTCCGAACGATCCGCAACGAATGATCGAAGCGAACGACGGCGGTGCCAACGTCTCGTTCAACGGCGGTAAATCATGGTCGGAGCAGGACCAGGCAACCGCGCAGTTCTACCACGTCGCCACGACCAATCATTTTCCGTATCGGGTTTGCGGCGCGCAGCAGGACAACTCCACGCTGTGCGGGCCGAGCAGAAAGAGCGGTGGCATAGACATCCGCGACTGGTACGATGTAGGCGGTGGCGAGAGCGGTTACATCGCGGTACGGTCGGATTCGCCTGACGTGGTATTCGCCGGGTCGTACGGCGGGCTGCTGACACACAAGGACATCACCACGGGATTCGAGCGTGATGTCAATCCGTGGCCGAACAACCCGATGGGTCACGACGCCGCGGACGCCAGGTATCGCTTTCAGTGGACATATCCCATCGTGCTGTCGCCCCACAATCCGGGAAGGATGTACGTCGGCAGCAACGTGATCTTCCAGTCCGACGACGAAGGTCAGACGTTCAAACCGATCAGCCCTGACCTCACGCGGCACGATCCGCGCACCCTTGGCGCCTCGGGCGGTCCTATCACCAAGGATCAGACGTCGGTCGAGTACTACGCGACCGTCTTCACCATCGCGGAGTCGCCGCGCCAGGGCGGTGTAATCTGGGCCGGGTCGGACGACGGAGTCGTCAGCATCACTCGCGATAGCGCGCGGACGTGGAAGAACGTCACGCCGGCAGGACTCCCCGAATGGGCGCGCATCTCGATGATCGATGCGTCGAACTTCGCACCCGGAACGGCGTACCTCGCGGCGAACCGGTATCAGGTAGACGACCTTAGACCGTACCTGTACAAGACAACCGACTACGGAGCGAGCTGGACCGCCATCACAAATGGAATACCCGCAACGGAGTTTACGCGCGTCCTACGGGAGGATCCGGAACGCGCGGGCCTGCTCTACGCCGGGACCGAGCGCGGAGTTTGGGTATCATTCGATGACGGGGCGAACTGGCAGACGCTCCGACGCAATCTCCCAATCGTGCCCGTTCACGATCTGGCCATCAAGGAAGGCGATCTCATCGCGGCCACACACGGGCGCTCTTTCTGGATTCTCGACGATCTTTCGGCGCTCAGACAGCTCCAGCCCGATATCGTGCGGACGGCCGCGCACCTCTTCAAGCCGCGGAGAGCTTATCGTGCCGCGTTTGGCGGGGGCGGAGGAACCGGCGCCGCGGGTGGGCATCCGACCGGTGCAAACCCACCGGCGGGCGCGGTCGTGTACTACTGGCTCGCTCAACCCAGACAGGTCGTCACGATGGATTTTCTCGACGCGCAGGGAAAGCTGGTCCGCAGCTTTACCAGCAAGCAGGATCCTTCCGCCGCCACCGATTCGGCCCGCGCCGATAGCGTGCGCACCGCTCGCAACGATAGTCTGCGTCGCGCCGGACAGGCGCCCGATACGGCCACCCGCTCCGAGGCGCGCGGCGAGGAATCACTCGCGGGTGACGACGGCCCGCCCCGTCGTCCCCCACCACCTCGCGTATCCGACAAGGCGGGCCTCAACATGTTTGCGTGGAATCTCCGCTACCCGGATGCTTCCGTCTTCCAGAACCTGATAATGTGGGCGGGAGGCACGTCGGGTCCGGAAATTCTTCCGGGAACGTACACGGTGCAACTGAACGTCAACGGTCAGAGCTACCGTCAGCCGCTCACGATAGTGAGGGATCCGCGTACCACCGCCAGCGATGCCGAGCTACGTGAGCAGTTCGAGTTTCTGATGCGGATCCGCGACAAGACCAGCCAGGCCAACGATGCCGTCAAGACAATTCGCAGCGTGAAGATGCAGCTCGCTGATCGGGCGAAGCGAATGCCGGCGCCCAATAGTGAGGCGTTCTCGAGGGTCGCGACATCGCTGACTGACAGACTCTCGGCGATCGAGAGCGAGATATATCAGGTGAGGAACCAGTCTGGTCAGGACCCACTCAACTATCCGATCCGACTGAACAACAAGATTGCGGCACTTGCCGGCGTGGTCGGCGGAACGGATGCGAAGCCGACGAGTCAGTCGTATATGGTCTACAATGACCTCTCGGCGCAGCTTGACCACCAGCTCTCAGCGATGCGAGGACAGCTCATTATTCTTCCTTCGATCAATGCAACGCTGAAGCAGGCTGGACTGCCACCAATCGTGCCGAGCACGGAAGAGGTCAAGACTGTTCCGGCGCCCGGCGCGGTCCCGGGCAGCACGGAGGAAGATGCCAAATAATTCGACGCGCGCGCGCATCATCGTGGTTCTCGTCGGCGCGGCCGCCATCGCGGCGGGTGCGTGCGACAGGACCGGCGACGATGACAGCCGCGCGCGGATCAACGTTCTCGATTCAACGTTCACCGAGTCGTGGCAGATGATGCAGGACACCGGACTCGTGTATCGCATCGAGGTGATCTCGCCCGCGGGAGCGGACACGATTCGGGATGTCATTCCGCCCGCGCCGGTCGTCGTCGGGGATACGCTGGTCATCGGACTGGTGCAGGCGTCGGAAGATTCATCCACTCCGAAGCGGCAGTTTTTCCGGCTGCGCCTGGGTCAGCATCGGATCGAGACGACACCGCTGCCGGCTGATGTGTGGTCGTCGTATCAGGACGTTCTGGTCTCGCCAGACGGTCGGTACATAGCGTACGTCGGCGAGGACACAACGCCCGAGAACCCGGGAACCTACGGCGTGGTTCGCAATCTCCTGACGGGAGAGGCCGTGGCCAAGGGCCCAGGCGGGGGAGGCTGCGATTGCGACGAAGATTTCAACCACGCCCGCTGGTTCCCTCCCGACAGCTTCGAGATTGCGGTCGCGCACACCAATTCCAAAGCTGGTTGGCAGCGGCTTGCCGGCAGCGCTGCCGCCCGGCGCATTCACGTTGACACTCTCACCGTGGAGCCAGATTGGCATTGACCGACCCCAAGCGCGCCTTCCTCCGGCACGCATTGGCCACCATTGCCTATCGCGCCGCGAAGGTAGAGCGCGACGCGCCACCCAGCTTCGGAGAGTTTCAGCTGGGCAAGGGTGCGCGCACGCCGGTTCAGATCATGTCGCACCTGGCCGATCTCCTCGACTGGGGGCTTCGGATGGCACAGGGGACTTCGGAGTGGGTCCAATCCAAGCCGCAACGTTGGAGGAATGAAGTCGCCCGCTTTCACGCTTCGCTCCTGGAGCTCGACCGACATCTCGCCTCCGATGCTCCGATGGGAGCGACCGCCGAGGAGCTGTTTCAGGGTCCGATCTCCGACGCGCTGACTCACATAGGTCAGATTGCCGTGTTGCGACGGCAGAACGATTCACCGGTTCGATCCGAGGTATACGCCAAGGCAGACATTGCGCCGGGTCGCGTCGGTCCCGATCAGCCAAATAGCCCGTTTGAATTCGACTGACGTTTTGACCAGCGCGCTTTCGCGTTGTAACCTCTGAACTGAACGATTCGTAGATATGACAATGCAGACACCAGCCCCACAGACTCCGACTCCGGCGCCACGACCGACCGTCATCGTTCACGACGCACCCGGCGCCGGAACCTTTGCGATCACGACTCCGATGTCTGCGCGAGAAGTGGCGACCATCAAGGCGCAGCGAAACGAGTTGTCGAATCAGCTCGAGTCGGTGGACGGGCGTAGATCGAAGCTGCTCAGCCAGCTGAGACAAACCGGCGATCCGACCGCGGTCAAAGGTCTGGAAGACCGTCTCGCCCTTCTCGACAAGCGGCAGCTCCAGCTCGAGTCGGACATCGCCACCACGGGGCAGCAGCTCACGAGCGCGCCCGCCGGATTGGCCGCAAGCACGGGCACTCCAATCTTAGCCGGTCTCGGGTCTGGTCAGGTGGTGGCAATCTCGATTGTCGGGATCATCTTCGTGCTCGCTCCGCTCACGATGGGTTTCGCGCGCACCATCTGGAAAAGGGCGAACAAGCCTGGACTTCCTCCCACCGCATTCACCGAGACCGCCCAACGACTTGAAAGACTCGAGAGCGCTGTCGACACGATCGCGGTGGAGATTGAGCGAATCTCCGAAGGCCAGCGTTTTGTCACCAGGCTCCTGTCAGAGGCGGCCCCCGCTTCGGCATTGGTGGCGGGTCAGCGCTCCCCCGAGGCGCTGCGCGCCGGGAAATAGCGTGGCGCTGTACGTCAAATAAAAAGCGCATCCGTTCCCGGATGCGCTTCTTATTTTCGCGCACTACCCGTTCAGACCTGAGGCGGAGCTGGCGGTGGTGCGACCTGACCCATGCCCTGTTGCCGCAGTGCCGCTGCTCCCATCATTCCGCCCAACCCCATCGATTCGACGACGTTGCTCGGTACGACCATGAGCGCGCCCTTCTCCTTGAGGCCCTCGTAGAGGATGTTCATCGCGCGCAGGTGGAGCGCCGTTGGATTGTTCTCGTACGATTTGGCGGCCTCGAAGAAGAGGTGAGCGATCTCGACCTCCGCCTGACCGAGGATGATGCGCGCCGATTTCTCACGCGATGCCTGCGCTTCGCGCGACATGGCGTCCTGAAGCGACGCCGGTATGACAATGTCGCGCATCTCGACGGATTGAACCGTGACACCCCATGGATTCGAGCGCTGGTCTATCAGTGCCTGGAGCTCCGCCTCAATCCGCTCGCGTCCCCGCAGCAGCTCGCTCAACGAAGTACGCCCGATGATGTCGCGAAGTCCGGTCTGCGCCGCCCAGCTGACTGCCTGTGTGTAGTCCTGGACTTCCAGCGCCGCCTTTTCGGAGTCGTGAACCATCCAGAAGAGCACGGCGTCGACGTTCACGGGCACCGTATCGGAAGTCAGCGTCTCCTCCGCGGCGAAGCTAGTCGTCACGACGCGCTGATCGACGTAGATGGTGATGGTTTCGATGAAGGGTGTGATCCAGAAGAGACCCGGTCCGCGAAGCCCAGTGTACTTGCCGAGGCGTAGTACGACTGCCCGCTCCCATTGTTTGGCGATCTTCGGGGACTGTGACAGGAAGATTGCAGCGAGAACCCCAATGATCAGCCACACCGGATTCTGTGTGGCCGCGGTCAGCATGACGCCGGCCAACAGTGAAACAATCAGAATGAAGACTGCTACGACGTTGGTGCGCGCCTGCCCGCGCGCAGCCCGCGCCGCGCGTCGTGCCGAGAGAACTTCGTCCATGCCTGGCATTTATTTTTTCTCCTCGTCTCTGAGCTGGCTTATTAGCTCGGGTAAAGTGAATCCCAGCAGCGCCGCGTCGCCAACAAAGCGCTGGATCAGTGCTCGCAGCTCGCGTTCTCGGTGCGCCCGCCTCGCCTGTGGCGACGGAGACGCTCGAACGAAAGTGCCGACCCCGCGCTGAGTCTCCAGAATTCCGTCCCTTTCGAGCTGGGCGTAAACCCGCGCCACCGTATTCGCGTTCACAGCGAGATCGACCGCGAGCTGCCTCACCGTCGGCAGCTGTGAGCCGGGCGCGAGCGTCCCCGTCGCAATCGCAGCCCTGATCGAGCGGTCCAGCTGGGCGTAGATCGGAGTAGGACTCCGGGAATCAACACTGAAAGTCGCCATTGTCTGCTTGTACTATCACATTAGTACAATACGGGCGCAAGAGAGCTTGGTTTCAACCGCGTGTTAGACGCCCTGCCGAGCCTTGCTGCCGGTGAAAGCCGCGGCGAGCCAACTAAGTCCCCAGCCGCCGTCAGCGGCTGTGGGTGTACATGAGGTCGACAATCTCGTCGTACATCCCGTCTGCCTCCTTCCCCCCGGACCGAATGGCGCCAGTTGCGCAGTGCTTGAGATGGTTTCGCATCAGCTCTCGACTAACTCCCCGCAGCGCCTCGTGGACAGAGGAGATCTGAGTCAGTATCTCGGCGCAGTACCGCTCATCACCGATCATCCGCTGGATTCCGCGCACCTGACCCTCGATGCGCCGCAGGCGCTTGACGTTGCGCGACTTGACGTCGGCGTCAACTCCCACCGCCTTTCGCGAGCTTGCCGAATCCGGGGCCGCGCACCCGCACTCGGCGCGGTGGCTCGTCGGTGTTTTAGCCTGTCGCTTTATGCTCGTATTCATGCCTTTTCCCCCGATGCGCGGGCCACCCGCGCGTGCCGCAATCTGAGGCTGTTGCCCACCACACTGATCGAGCTGAGTGCCATAGCCGCGCTGGCAATCACGGGACTCAGCATGAGGCCGGTCACCGGATACAGCGCGCCCGCCGCGATCGGTATTCCGATCACGTTGTACACGAACGCCCAGAACAGATTCTGTTTAATGACAGCCATCGTCTGGCGCGAGAGCGAGATCGCAGCGGGCACGCCGCGCAGATCACTCCGCATCAGCGCGATGTCGCTCGCCTCGATCGCGATGTCGGTTCCCCTGGGCATCGAGATCCCAACATCGGATTGCGCCAGAGCGGGAGCGTCGTTGATGCCGTCGCCCACCATTGCGACGACCCGGCCACTCTTCTGGAGTCTTCGGATCTCTGCAACCTTGTCCTCGGGAAGGACCTCCGCGATCACGCTGGTTACGCCAATCGCTTTGCCAACGGACTCCGCGGTTGACCGCCGGTCGCCGGTGAGCAGCATTACATCGATCCCCATTGCCTCGAGCTCCCGCACCGCGTCGCGCGAAGTCGGCCTCAGCGAATCGGCCACCGTGATTACACCGGCTATCCTGCGGTCGATCGCCACATATAGCTCGCTCGCCGCGCCTTGCCTCACCGATACGGGCGTACGGCGGCCTACCTCGCCGGCGACGCCGATCTCCCGCATCAGCCGTACGTTTCCTACTGCAACGTCACGATGATTCACCCTTCCCGTCACGCCGCCACCCGTGTGGGACTTGAAGTCCCGCACGGTGAGGGACAGGTCGGTTCCTTGCGCCGCGCGCACGACCGCGGCCGCAACCGGGTGCTCCGAGTGCCGCTCCAGTGCGGACGCGTAGCCAAGAATCTCTTCCTGATCCAGCGGGCCGAGCGAGGCTACGCTCGCTACCGCTGGAGTGCCTTCGGTCACTGTTCCAGTCTTGTCGAGCACGACCGTGTTCACGTCGCCCGCCCGCTGAAGCGCTTCGCCCCCCTTTATCAGAAGGCCCAGCTCCGCGCCCCGTCCCGTCGCAACCATTACTGCGGTCGGCACGGCGAGACCCATCGCGCACGGGCAGGCGATGATCAGAACCGAAACGGCGGCGGCGATAGCGCGGGGGAGCCCGGCCGAGCCGGCTGCAAAATACCAGATGATGAATGTCACGATGGCAACGACCACCACCGAGGGGACGAACACGGCGCTGACCCTATCCGCGAGACGCTGAATCGGCGCGCGCGAGCTTTGCGCGTCGCGCATGAGCCCTACTATCCGCGCCAGCACGCTATCGGCACCCACACTCGTTGCGCGATAGCGGAAAGATCCCGTGGTATTGACCGTTCCCCCGACGACCGTGTCCCCGATTGCCTTCGCCACCGGAAGGGGCTCGCCGGTCAGCATCGATTCGTCCACGTCGCTGGCGCCTTCCGCGAGCACGCCGTCGACGGGGATGCGCTCACCCGGGCGAATCACAACCGTCTCGCCCGATCTCACCGCGTCGAGGGGCTTCTCCACCCAGACACCGTTCTCTTCGACACGCGCGACCGGCGGCAGCAGAGTGACGAGCCGTCGGAGCGCATCCGAAGTCTTTCGCGTGGCGCGCGCCTCGATCGCGCGACCGGCCAGCACGAGTCCAATGATGAAAATTACGGCCTCGTAGTAGACGTTGGGAGCGATTCCATTCCGCGCGAAGAGACTCGGCGCGATCGTCGCTATCAGCGAATAGACGAAGGCGGATCCAGTCCCCAGAGCCACCAGCGTGTTCATGTCGGCGGAGCGGTGGCGGGTCGCCATCCACGCCCGCCGGTAGATGTCCCGCCCAGCCCACACCAGTATTCCAGCCGTGAGTGCGAGAAGCGCGTAGTTCGCGGACTGACTTCCCATGGAGAACATGGAGATGCCCATCGCGGCGATGCCGGCGAGCACGCTCACCGTAGCCTTTATGGCCAGGTCGCGCCCTTCAGTGGCTCCGGCGTGCTCATGTCGGGCAGTCGCATTCGCATGGCTCTCTTTAGCGGATGGCAGCTCGGCATCGTATCCGGTGGCGCGCACCGCTTCAACGATGCGTGCTGGAGTAACCGCGCCGGCGTCGTAGCGAACCGCAGCGCTCTTGGTGACGAGGTTGACCGAGGCATCGATCACGCCCGGCTCTGCATTGAGCGCGCGTTGTACCCGTGACTGGCATGCCGCGCATGTCATTCCCGTCACTGGGAAGGTCATCGACTTTTCTTCGTCCGTCAGAACCACGTTCGTTGCTCCCATGCTCGCTCCCGTTGAATGCAATATACCCCCCTCCCCTATTCGAGAGCAAGCAGCGCGGACGAGATCTGAGCCGCGGGCGACGGTCACCTCGCCGGGCGCGGACTCCAGATTGGGGATGCTAGCGATGGCCGACGACGTTTGGTTTAGGTCTGCTGGAGCACCACCATAAGCACCCATCTTGCATTTTCGAAGCTGGTGCGCACGCAGGGCCTTTTATCTCGGGACGGCATAATGGGCGGGACAATCCAGGCAGAAGCACAGGGCCAGGAGCTTCAATTCGAGAACTGTACGCTGGCGAAGGTGCTGGCGAGCAGGATGCGAGACAGTCGCGATGACCTTACCCGCCGCTGGCTGGACAGGATCAGCGCCCGGGTGAGCGTCGATGCGAATCGCATCTTCCCGACCGATGCTCTCCTGGATCACGTTCCGCTGCTCATCCTGGGCATCGCCGACTACATAGAGAACCCCCAGAAGGTGATTCTCTCCGATGTCCCGGTCGTTGCCAAGGCCATGGAGCTCGGCGAGCTCCGCTTCTCGCAGGGCTTCGACGAGTACGAGCTCCTCAAGGAATACGAGATCTTTGGCGGAATTCTGTTCTCGTTTCTCTCGCGGACGGCGGACAGCATCGACGAGCCGTGCAGTCGTGGCGAGCTGCTCGCGTGCGCCCACCGGTTGTTTCTCGCTGTGGCGCTAATTCAGCAGGCGACCCTCACTCACTACCTCAGCCTGGTCAAGGAACGCCTGAGCGAGCGGGAGCAGCGACTACGCGCTTTCAACCGAACGCTGAGTCACGAGCTCAGAAATCTCATGGGCACCATCGGCGGCGCCGCCGACATTCTGGAGCTCGGCTCGAATTCCGAGGAGCAGCAGCGCACGATGGTATCAATCATCGTCCGTAACACCGCGAGCATGAAGGTGTCGCTGGAAAACCTGGTCGAGCTGTCGAGGCTCGACGAGGATGCCCGTCGGACGCGGCACGTCTCGCTGCCCAAGGCGGCAGCGGAAGTCGTCCGCCAGCTTCGGGAAGCCGCCCGCGGTCAGTCGGTAGAGCTCAAGCTCGCGCCCGATCTTCCGACGGTAGAGGTGAACGCCGCCGCGTTTGAGCTGTGCCTCTCGAATCTCGTCGCCAACGCAATCAAGTACTCAGACCCGGGTAAGCCCAAGCGCTGGGTGGAGATTGGAGCACGTGTGAGTGCTCCAGCCGAGGGGAGGGCCGAGACGATCGTCGTCGTGCGCGACAATGGTCTCGGCGTT
>JBBQFZ010000025.1:0-28174 GCA_038322455.1 Gemmatimonadales bacterium
CAATGAGGATGTCAGCGCGCGCTTCGCTGCATTCGGTTGGCATGTTCAAGACATAGACGGCATGGACGTGGCCGCGGTTGACGCGGCGCTTACAGCGGCCCGCGCCGACGAGGAACGACCGTCACTCATCATGGCGCGCACGCACATTGGATTCGGAAGCCCAAACAAGCACGACACCTTCGAGTCGCACGGCGAACCGCTCGGCGAAAATGAAGTCAAGTTGACGAAGCGAGCGTATGGCTGGCCGGAAGATGAAAAGTTTCTCGTGCCCGAGGATGCGCAACGGGAATTCGATAAGGTCGGAGAGCGTGGTGCGTCACTGCAAAGCGAATGGCAGCAGTCGATAGATGCATATCGTTCAGAGGAACCCGATCTCGCCAGTGCGTTCGACCGTGCGATAAAGGGCGAGCTCGCTCCGAATTGGGATGCTGGAATTCCTGTGTTCACCCCTCGCGATGGCGACATGGCCACGCGAGACGCAGGCGGGAAGGTGATCGCGGCACTCGCCGCATCGGTGCCGAACCTGATTGGTGGATCGGCGGATCTCGATCCGTCCACCCGCACAGCGATGAAAGAGAAAGGGGATTTTCAAAGTCCAGACGTGCCGGAGGAAGGACAGACGCCGCCAACGCAGGGAATGGCCGGTGGCGTCTGGGGATACGCGGGACGAAACATTCACTTCGGAATTCGCGAGCATGCGATGACTGCGATCCTCACCGGGATGGCACATCATGGCGGAGTGATTCCGTTTGGTGCCACTTTCCTCACGTTCTCCGACTACATGCGCCCGAGCATTCGGCTGGCAGCGTTGAGCGCGGCACATGTGATATATGTCTGGACGCACGACAGTATCGCCATTGGTGAGGACGGCCCCACTCATCAGCCAGTGGAACAGATTGCCAGCCTCCGCGCGATGCCGAACATGCTGCTACTGCGGCCCGCGGACGCCAACGAAACTGTCGAAGCGTGGCGGATCGCGATGCAACACAGGTCGGGACCCGTCGGGCTGGTACTCACGCGACAGAAGCTTCCGGTACTGGACCGTGCGGCGCTCGCTCCCGCGTCGGGCACCGCCCGTGGGGCGTATGTTCTGATCGACGCGGATAATCACGCGCTGCCGGAACTGATTCTGATCGCCACCGGGTCGGAAGTCTCGCTGGCGCTCGCCGCCCACAAGCAGCTGGCTGGCGAAGGCATTCGGAGCCGCGTCGTGTCGATGCCATCGTGGGAGTTGTTCGATGCGGAGCCGCTCGAGTATCGTCGCACCGTGCTTCCGCCCGAGGTTGAGGCGAGGGTGAGCATCGAGGCGGCTTCTCCCTTCGGCTGGGAGCGCTATGTCGGGCCCAAAGGCGCCATCATCGGCGTCGACCGATTCGGCGCTTCGGCGCCTGGCCCGGTGGTGATGGAGCACTATGGATTCACGGTCGAGCATGTCGTCGCTACGGCGAAGGCGGTGCTCGGCAGGTGACCACAAAAGAGACAATAGGGGTGCCCTTCAACCAAACAGGCGGCTCGCCGAAGAGGCTTGCCGCCGGCCGTGATACTTAATTTGTACCGGCATCGCTGAGAGCCGCTCGAACAATCGTGCTTCAGCGCGAATTGGCCACCCAGTAATAGAGGAAGACCTCTAATGGCCCCCAGAATGCCCCCCAGCCTCCGATTGTCAAACTCTCACGGATGATCGTCCCGACTGGGGCTGTACTATCGAGCTGACAGCGAGAAGCGGCGACACTGCCACTTGCGGCGGTAGAGGACATATATCAGCGCCTGCGCGGGTATATGTCTAGATTGAACTCGTTTTCAGATGCCATAACACCCGAGCAATATGACCGAGCCGGCAACCATACTTCTAATCGACGACGAACAATCGGTGAGATCTATTGTGGTCAAGATCCTTCGGCGCGCGAAGTACAACGTGCTCGAGGCCGAGAATGGGGATGCGGCTCTGCGAGTTGCCAAGGAGCACGTCGGAAGGATCGACATGGTGCTCACTGATATGTACATGCCAGGAATGCGCGGTCCTGAAGTGGTAAAGGCGCTAGTGCCCATCTGCGCCGGACTCCGCGCGTTGTTCATGTCCGGCTACGCGGACCAGGATTCGAGAAGCGCCGTCCCGCCGGGCGCAAACTTCCTGAGCAAGCCATTTTCAGGTCAGGAGCTGACCGCGGCGGTTGAAGCGGTGCTAAAGGGGCCGACCGTTTCCTGAATTCGGCCGTCCGCGCTAAACTGCGACGCCCGCCTTTGCCAGAAGCTGTTTCAGCCCTTCGAGAGGTAGCGCTCCGGATTGGCGCGCTACTTCCTTCCCGCGATCGAAAACAATGGTAGTTGGAATTCCCCGGATGCCAAAGCCTCCCGCAGTCCGGGCCGAATGATCGGTGTTGAGCTTACCTATCACCGCCTTTCCCTGCACGTGTGAGGCGAGCGCGTCCACAGCTGGTGCCATCTGGCGGCACGGTCCGCACCAATCCGCATAGAAGTCGACCGCAACCGGAACGTCGCATTCATTGATTGTGCGCGAGAAGGTGTCGTCGTTGAGCAGGATCGGCCGCTCGAGAAGGATAGGCTTCGCGCATTTTCCGCACTTCGGACCGTCGGCCACCTTGGCGGCTTCGATCCGGTTCCAGGTATCGCAGAACTGGCAGCGGACGGTGATCTTCTTGCTCGCTGCCGTGGCTTCGGTTTCCATGAGTGCCCCAGTAGTTGTCAGGTTTCCGCGATACCAGTAATGACCTGCAAAATTCGCCGCAGGTTCGTGATGCCGCACCTGAATTTGCCGCACCTGCCGGCGTTCTTCCCGCTGGCGTTCCCCGGTACCTGTTCCAAGGAGCGGCTCGCTCTCCTAAGACTTCGACCAGTCGGTCGGCAAATGAGTGGAGATCCTTCCCAATCTCTCTGGATTCCACGGCGTTACGGGAATTTAAAGAACAAGCTGCGGACGAGACTGAGCTCCTCAGCGACTTCAAACGAGACATTTCCCCGGTTCATAGCGTCCTTAACCAGGATCGATTTTACTCAACGGGGCCTACTTCCTGATCGATCGGTAACGGCCGAGCGGTGGTCCCACGTCGAAGCGACCAACGGGAGCGGCGGGAGAAGTCAGGGATCCTCGCCGAAATCGCACTGCTGAGCTAGTCTCGGATGTTAAGCCCTCCTGGAGCGAGAGAACTCGACCTCAAACGTTTGCCGAGGTGACCAGCACCCCTCCCGTTCGTCCTTCTTGTACATGGAAACGCATTCTACCTGGGATGTGTCTGGGCTACATCCAGAAGACTCCCCAAAGAAGGATATTCGCATGAAAACGGGCCTCAACAATCACAAATCTGCACGCCGTGGATTCTCCATGGTCGAGTTGATCGCGGTGGTGTCGATCATTGGCGTCATGGCGATGATAGCGGGGCCTGCCATGTCACGCGTCGTGCGACATAACCGTGTGAACCGCGCTACTACAATCATCACATCCGACCTGCAAAACGCCTTCGCCGTCGCCGCGCGTCAACGCGAACCAGTTCGCATTCAGGGCGACGCCGCATCACGCAGCTACCAATTCGTCGACCGAAAGACGGGCACGGTTCTGCGCATACGCACGTTCTACGGCGACACGTCAGAGTACCGTCTCAGCACTCTCAATTTCAGTCCAGCCACGCTCGACGTTTTTCCGAATGGTGTGTCATCCGCGCCGCTCACAGTCGATCTCGCCAATGGCGACTACTCCAAGCAGATCACGGTGAGCTCCGCTGGCTTCGTGAGGATATCCCGATAATGCAAATCTCAACTCGCAAACTCGTTTCCCCTGCCCACGCGTTAGAGCCGGCCACGAGACAACGAAAGGGTATTGCCCTGGTCGAGGTCATCGTGGCGATGGTTCTCCTTGCCATCGCAGTCTCTTCGCTTGCCGCTCTGATGTACTCCGTATCTCAACAGGGGATGGTCGCGACAGGGAACGCCTATCGAAATGGCATCCTGATGCAGGAAGTGAATCGCCTCGAGGGTACGCCCTACGACTCGATTCCGACAGGCGTCACGAGTGCCTCAGTGTCGACCGGTACCTATCCACACGCCCGCGCGGTTACCGTCACCGAACCAGTCGTAGGGGTAGTGAAGTCCATCAAGGTCATCATCACTCCGACGAACAAGAAGTACAGGCCTGATACGGTGAGCTTCACGCGCACCAAGGCGCGCACCACTCACGTCCTTTGCACAACCTGCCCGTCATGAAACACGCAGATCAGCGCCGCGTCCGCCGCGGCTTTACACTCATAGAGATCCTCGTCGGTATCGTCCTGTTCGGCATCGTCGGCGCTCTGTTTACGAACCTGCTTACGACCCAAGGCCGATTTTTCGACAAGCAGGGCATGGGAAACGCCGCCCGCAACGTTTCGCGCGCGTCGCTCAACCGTGTCATCTCAGATTTTCGAATGATCGAGACCACGGGGGGCGTCGTTGCGGCGACCTCGACATCGCTCACGCTCAGAATTCCCTTTGCAATTGGCGTCATGTGCGCGAACGCCGGCGTAGGCACACAGCTGAGCCTGTTACCTGTGGATTCCACGACTTACGCCAACGCCGGCTTCTATGGCTACGCGTGGAGAAATTTCCAGACGGGCGCGTACCAATACGTGCAGAACCCAGCGACGGAAGCCAACAGCATTTTGACCACGTGCGCGACCAATGGCGTAACGACGATACTCGGGGGCAGAACGGTGGTAGTTACTCCGGTTCTTCCGACCGGCGTTGGACAAGCTGGCTTGGGAACCCCGGTCTTTCTTTACTCGATGATCCGATACGAATTCAAGGCTTCGACGGCCATTCCCGGAAAGCTCGGGTTATACCGGACGAACATTGCACCCAACGGCGCGCTTTCCAGCGAGGAGCTGGTCGCGCCCTTCGCCAACACTGCCAGCTGGAAATTCTTCGTTGCCAACGGCGGCTCCGTTGCCCAGGCAGCTCCACCGGCCCTTCTGTCGACAATTGTGGGGCTGGAGCTCCATCTCGACGGAATAAGCGAAAGCATTGCAGCTACCAAGCTGGCAGCTGAAAGCGCACCGTTCACAACCGCGGTCTTCTTCAAGAACCGCATCAACTAGCCGAGACGCTTAGTCATATGATAAACAAATCCGAACGTCGTGGTTTTGCGATTCCGATGGCGGTTCTCGTCATCGCGGTTCTTACGATCATGGTCGCTGGAGGTTTTTCTCTGGTGAGTGCCGAGCGCAGATCCGTCGCGGACCAGAAGTCCCAGATTTCAGCCTTCAGGATTGCCGAGCAGGGGCTCGAGCTGTATCTGGTGCGTCGGGATTCGCTCCTGACGGGCTTTCCTGGCTATGCCAAGGTTCCTAAGGTTAAGGACAGCGTGCGGGTCACTATGACAGGTGGTTACGCCGACGTCTCGCTCACTCCGTTGCGCCTGCCAACAGGCTCACAGTCGGGCCTGTATGTCGTTCGCTCGAAGGGAACTGAAACAGTCGGCGCGTACGCCGGTACACCGCAAGGTGTTCGTACGGTTGCTCAATATGTGCTGTGGGAGCCCGCCCCGATGCAGGTTCTAGCGGGCTGGCTTGCGCTATCGGGTCTGCAGAAGAATGGCGCGGCCGGTACGCTGGGCGGTATAGACGCGTGCGGGGATTCAGCGGCCGTCGCCGGCGTCGTTGTCCCACTCAATCCGGGTTATTCGGGAAATACAAGCGCAGCCACGGGGTCGCCCGCGATCGATACAGTAACACCCGACTCGGTCCACATCGACTGGAATGGCATTGTGAACGGCAACCTGATCACGCCGACGATCACGATTCCGGGAGGTTCGTTTCCGCCCGACGCGGCATTCGCCGACACCACGTACTATCCGATTATCCGCATCAATCTCGCCGATTATACCCTTCCAAACAGCAATGTTGGCCGCGGGATGATAATCGCGACGGGTAATATCACGATCAGCGGTAGCTCTTCCTGGAAGGGAGTACTCCTGGTTGGTGGGGACATCACATCAAACGGTAACAACGGTATTCAGGGTGCCACGGTGAGTGGCCTGAACGTCAAGCTGGGAACGTATGTCCCTACCTCCACTGCCAACGGAACCAAGAACTACCAGTACAACTCGTGCGAAGTCGCGAAATCGACGACGACCGCCGGGGCTCTCGTAACTCTCCGTAATACGTGGGTAGATAACTGGGTGGAATACTAGTAGTGGCTGCCGACGCTCACTCCAGTCAAAAGAGCTACCGCGGGCTTATAGTCGGTGAGCTCTTGCTCGCCGTGCTACTCCTGGCGGTGGCAGTGTCTTCTCTTGCGGCGCTGATGTATTCCGTTTCGCATCGCACCGAGGCGCGGCAAGAGGGTCGTCAGTCGACGACCGCCTGCGTTGGGAAAGGTGTTACCGCCGCCGGCAACTGTGCGCCGCGAGCGACAAGCGGAGGCGGTGCGAAACTGCTGCGGTCACCGTGCGTTACCGAAGACGGAACGCCCGCGCGCGGATGCAACGATGCCGTCGGAAACTCGGAAGCGACGATCCTGAAAACGCGAACGGACTCGGCGTCGATTGCACTTGTGGCCAAGAGGCAAAAGCCAGCCGATCGCACCACTAGACCCGATCGGGGATTCATTCGCTGAGGATTGACGCCTAGCGCTTCTGCCGATGCGACGCTTGTTCGCTCGATAACAGGTTACCCCGTAAAGAGTTAAGAGTCATTCCGGCCGTCCAAAACATCTGGAAGGTCATTGTGATTTTTCCCCCATATTTTCAGTGACTTTCAGGGTAGGGAAGACAGTCATTACTTATAGCAGAGCTAACGCCGTCGAATGCCGGATCAGTTCTGTGAGCGTTGTTACCTCCTCCTTCGGAGATACCGAGCCCGACGCGTGCCGTCAGGCGACCGGAGGGGCATCTAAGAGGACCTGCTCAAATGTTGAAACACGATCATCGAAGCGGCTTTACGCTGCTCGAGATAATCATCACCATGTCGCTGCTCGCGGTAATAGCAGCGATGGGAACGCCGCGCCTGTCGGGCGCGCTTCGCCGGCGTACGACGCAGACGGCCGTAGATCAGTTTGCCACTGCGCATTCCCTCGCACGGAGCACGGCGGTGCGGTACGGGCGGGTCGCGCAACTTCACATCGACGCGTCGACGAGACGCTTCTGGGTCGATGTCGATACGAGTGCCAATGGAATCGGTCAACGCGCCACAGTATGGAATGCACGGGACCTGACTCAACCAGGGCTGGTCATGGCCAGCAACCGCAGCCTCCTTTGCTTCGACTCGCGGGGACTTCCGCGCACCGTTGCGCCATGCGAGGCCGCCGACGCGCAGATCATCTTCACCGCGCTCGTCTAGGCTGATACACTGACAACGGCCTCGCTCGGGATGATTCTCCGATGACCGCGACCGCTCGATCAAAAAAACGCGAAGGCTTTTCGCTCATCGAAGTCCTCGTATCGGTGTCGCTGCTTTCGCTCGTGCTCATGGGACTCTCGGGCGCGGCGGCGTTGGGACTGTCCCAAATGGGTAAGGCCAGGCAGGATCTTCAGTACTCAGCCGACGTGCAACAGGTCACCGACAGTCTCGTCGCCAAGGGATGGACGCACGTGACGACGGGCTCGGCGACCATCCGCGGTCGCGCGATGTCATGGACAGTGACCACGATCAGCCCCAACTCGCAAAAGGTCGCGATCGTAGCCCAGCGGCGCGGGCTTGCGAACACGAGCACCGTGTACTCGGACACTGTCACGGTCTATCTGGCCAATCCACAGGTTCAATGAGCGTGTCATCCCGGATGGACGCGCGTTATGCACGACAAGGGTTCACGATGATCGAAGTCATCGTGGCGCTGGTCGTCGGCATGGTCGTCCTGGGAAGTGTCGTCCAGATGTTGATCGTCCAGGGCCGCGGTTACAGGAAGCAGCGTGAGCAGGTCGATGTCCGCGAGACGGCGCGCGAAGCAGCGGCCTTGTTGTCGTGGGATCTGAGACAGGCCGCGGTCGGCGCCAGCGCTTTTGCGGTCATGGGTGCCAATGCTGTCACCCTTCGCTCGTCACGCGGTGTGGGAACCATCTGCGGCAAGCACGCAACGCTGCCACGTTACGGACTTTGGAAAAGCGCGGGGACCATTCTCGCAACCACCGATGATACGGCGCTCGTCTATCAGGTGGGTCGCGACAAATGGTCGAAACTCAAGATCAGCGCGGTCGGGACTCCAGCGGCGATGGGAGTGACCGCGTGTGCGTGGCCCGGCGCGCGCGCTCCGGACGTAGTGGTCGAGTTCGTCGTCAACACCAAGACAGATACTTCGTACATCAAGGTCGGCGCTGCATTTCGCAGCTTCCGTCGGGTAGAGTACGCCGAATACCAGCAAAATGGCCGCTGGTGGCTTGGACGGAAGGTTGGAGCGGCCGGTTCGTATGAGCTGCTAACCGGTCCTATTCTCGCGCCGGCCTCCAACGGATTGGCGTTCACATACTACGACACATTGGGGGCGGTAACCGCGAACACCGCTGCCGTCGGCAGCGTTGCGTTCACGTTGCGCACCGAAAGCTACAAGAACGCCACAATCGGCTCGACGTTCGTCTATCAGCGCGATTCGCTGACGACGCAGGTTGCGGTGCGCCGATGAGCCGCAGAGGATTTGCCCTGCCGTCGGTCGTATTTGCCGTGGCCATCATGAGCATCATCGTGGTGGCTGCGCTGAGCGCGTCGTCCGACGAAAGGCGGGCGTCCAGGGCGGTCCGCGAGTCGACGCTGGCGGGGTACGCGGCGGAAGCGGGCCTTCGTCAGACCTTCGGAGCGTGGCCCAGTGTCCCGGTGAAGGCGCTGAACCCGGGCGACAGCCTGAATCTGGGATGGCAGAATCTGAACAACACGTCGCAATACCGGGCGGTTATCCACCGTTTGGACAAGGGTGGGCTGCAGGAGTATAACGTGGTGGTGCAGGGGCGACGCACGGGACTGAATGGAGGGATCGGCACAATCGTCGGCGTCGTTGGCGGTGTTCCCCTCCTTACCTACGGAGTTTTCGCCCAAACCCAGATCACCACGAGCGGAAACGCGTTCTTCGACGGGTACGACTCAGAGGAAGCGCCGTACAATGCGGCCACTCCTGACAGCACGGCTACACTCTGGTCAAATGGCGCGATAAGCCTTACCAATACGACAGTATTGGGTACTGTGACATCCGCGGGAGCAATAGCGGGTGGTGGCAATGTCGTGTCAGGAGGCAGCACCGCCTTAGCCCCCGCAGTCCCCCCTATGGACATCAATACTTGCCCGGGGGGCGGTTTCACGGCCGCGGCCAGCGTTCCGAACGGCGCGGGCATCGCCTACAATGCGGGCACGGGCGTGCTCACTGTGGCCGGCGGCGGCACGATCACTCTTACCGGCGCTAATTACTATTTCAGTCGAGTTGTTTTGTCAGGTAATTCGACGCTCATAGTCAATCCGCCAGCAGGTGGACACGTCGACGTAGTCATCAGCGACCTGTTGAATATCAGCGGTGGTACTGTAACCAATCTCGCGTCCACACCGACGGCCCTTGGATTCTCTTCTTGCGGCTCCCCGGCCGTCCCTTCCACCTGGGCGTTGAGCGGTGGCGCGGCATCCGCGTTTTCCGTATACGCGCCAAATCACCCGGTTACTTTGAGCGGCGGTGGCGAAGTATATGGAGCCGTTGTCTCGTCAACCTTTACGATTTCTGGTGGCTCGAAGCTTCACTACGACGCCGCCCTCGCGCGCCAAGCCTCGAAGAAGCTGGTTGTGCAGCGCACCACCTGGGCGCAGCTGGGCGGAAATTAGCCGAAGCCACAAATCTTCCAAATTGAGTGACCTTTCCGCGTATGCCGGAGGTCTATCTTGTTGCAGAGCTTGAACCGTCGCAACGGACGTCAGCCCTGAGCGTTGTCACCTCCTTCCCAGCCGGAAGCATCGTCACGAGGACCTGCTCATGGAAGAAAGTCATCTCGGTCGCACGAGCGCGGGAGCCCGGGAAGGGTTTGTCCTCCCGTCCGTGATCAGCGCGGTGGCAATCATGAGCGTCATCGTAGTGGCTTCGCTGAGCACGTCCACCGACGAGAGGCTCGCATCGCGAGCCGTCCGCGAGTCGACGCTCGCAAGCTACGCGGCCGAGGCCGGGCTACGGCAGACTTATGGTGCGTGGCCGACGTCAGGCGTCAACGCGATGAACCCCGGCGACAGCCTGGACCTCGGCTGGCAATCGCTGCCGAACAAGACCGCGTACAGACCCGTGATTCATCGCGTGGACAATGGCGGCCTCCAGGTTTACAACGTGGTCGTGCAAGGACGTCGGACTGGGGTGAATGGCGGAGTCAGCACGATCATGGGCGTGGTCGGGGGAGTTCCGCTTTTCACGAGGGCTGTCTACGGCGACACATTGATATATCTCGCCGGCGGCGGAGTAATAGACGGGTTTGATTCCGGCATCGCGTCCTATAACGCCGCGACCGCCGACAGCACCGCCGATATCGCCACCAATGGAGATCTGTACGTCTCCAAGACGACGGTAAAAGGGAACGCGGGGGCCGGCGGTGCCATCACATACGGCAACCAGGGCGTCATCACGGGCGCGGCCTCGAGCGGCGCGGCGGCGGTTCCCCCTTATGACATCGTACCTTGCCCACCCTCGTTCTCGCCGCTGACTCCCGAGCTTCAAACTCCCGGCGTAAGCTACAATCCCCTCAGCGGCGTCCTTTCAGTCAGCGGGAACAACGCCGTTCTGGCGCTCACCCAAAGCACGTATTTCTTCAGATCGGTAGTACTCACGGGAAATGCAACGCTCACCGTTCCGGGCAATCCGCACGTCAACGTTTTTATCCAGGACTCCATTCAGGCGGCGGGTGGCTTCATCGCGAATTCCGGAATGAAGCCCACCGACTTGTCGCTGACGGCGTGCGGAACCCCAAGCAATACGGGCAAGGGCAACTACTGGTCAATCGCGGGCGGAGTGCAGGCATACTTTTCCGTGTACGCGCCTAACCACGTCGTCTACGGCGTGGGGCAGGGAGATTTTTACGGCGCGATAGTCTCGTCGCAGTTCTACGCGTCCGGCGGAGCGAAGGTGCACTACGATGCAGCGCTTGCTCGCGCGGCGTCTACAAAGCTCGTCGTGTCCAGAGCCAGCTGGACGGAGCTACCCGGTAACTAGCATTCGGCGGTAGTCGCGATATAGGTTAGGCAGACGGAGCGCATTCCGTTCGCTCGAGCTGCCATCCCGCTCAATGAAAATCCTCGTAATCGAAGACGATCCTACCGTCGGACAGTTCGTCAAGCGGGGCTTTGAAGAGCAGCGCTGGGGCGTCGATCTCGTAGCGAACGGCGATGAGGGTGAAGCCCGCGCGATAGCGGAGGAGTACGACGTCATCGTGCTCGACATGCGGCTGCCGGGAAAATCCGGCGCGCAGGTGCTGCATGATCTCCGGGCGCGCGGATTCGACAGGCCCGTACTGATCCTTACCGCGCAGGACGCCATCGATTCAAAGGTCGAGACGCTTCGCGCCGGCGCGGACGACTACGTTACCAAGCCCTTTGCATTCGAGGAGCTGCTGGCGCGCGTCGAAGCGCTGTCGCGGCGGCCGAGGGCGCGACTTTCGCCCGCGCTCAAAGTGCTGGACCTGACGCTCAACCTCGATACGCGCGTAGTCGGCCGGGCCGGTCATGCGATCGAGCTGACTCCCAAGGAATACACGGTGCTCGAGTATCTCATGCGCCACGCGGGGAGAGTGATGAGCAGAACGCTGATCACCGAATACGCCTGGGGATACCATTTTGACCCGGGCACCAACATCGTGGATGTGGTGATCAACCATCTGCGAAAGAAAATCGACGCGAATAGCGTGCTGAAGCTGATACACACCATCCGTGGCGTAGGGTACGTGATTCGCGACGAGAGCGGATCAGGCAAGGGGAGCTGACACGCGGTGGTATCGACACGCGTCAAGCTGACTGCCGCGTTCGTAGCCGGCACGATCACGGTGGCCATCACGTTGTTCCTCGCCGTTCTCACGGCGAGGAACAACGCCGTTTATCACGCCCTCGCTCAGTACGCGGCGGCGCAGGGTGATCTCGCCGCTCGCGTAATAACGGACGCATCGAGGGCGGGCGACAGCGTCGTCGCGACATCCGACACCGCTCTCATCCAGGGGCTCACCTACAAGGTGGCCGATCGTCTGCAGGCCGTGCCCGGATACATAGTGGTGGTGGATACGCTCGGGCGCGCCGTGTACCGATCGGGCGATGTCATGAGACTGAAGAGCCAGGACATGGCGACCCTTCAAACGCAGCTCGCGGATCTGCCCAAGTCCGGCGAGGCTCTGATTTTTTCGCTCGACTCGCTGCAGGAGAAGCTGCTATTCGTCTCGCATACCCTGCCGGGCACTCCTGATGGACTGAGGCGGATCGCTTCAGGTGCGATCGCGACGCGTGCGAGCACAGTGCCACGGGAATACCTCATCGACACTGCGCTGATCGTACCGATAATCATCGTGGCCGCCGGCGTCGGCGCCTTCATGTCTCTCGGCCGAACCCAGCGTCAGCTGGCAGAGATCACGAATGAGGTGGCCGCGATCACCGACGGGCGGAGCCTGCATCGGCGACTCGCGCTGAGTGAGGAGACCAGCGATTTCGGGGATCTCGTGACGACACTGAACGCGATGATCGGCCGCCTGGAAACGTCGTTCGGCGCCTTGCGCCGGTTTACTGCAGACGCGAGCCACGAGCTCAAGACGCCGCTGGCCGTTTTGCGCGCCGACGTCGAAAGGGCGATGATGGAGAGCTCCAGCCAGAATGAGCGCATGATTGCGCTCGAGGAAGCGCTCCAGGAGGTGAGACGCATGACGGATCTCGTCGAAAGCCTCCTCACTTTGGCGCGTGCTGATGAAGGACGGTTCGACATACATCGCGAGCCCGTGGAGCTGCAGCCACTTGTGCAAGAGGTTTACGAGACCGCGTTGATCCTCGGCGAAGCGCAGAATGTGACCGTGAACCTCCCCTTCACGGCCGACGTCATAGTGATGGCGGATCGCACGCGCCTTCGTCAGCTCTTTCTGAACCTCGTGACGAACGCGATCAAGTACACGCCGCCGGGAGGCAAGGTCGAGCTGGGGGTTGGTCGCCACCCGGACAACGTGACGTTCGCCGTGCGCGACACCGGGATCGGAATATCCGCGGCGGACTTCCCTCACGTCTTCGAGCGCTTCTGGCGCGCGGACCGTGTTAGATCGAGGATGTCCGAGCGCGGCGGATTCGGGCTTGGTCTGGCGATCAGTCAGTGGATAGCGCAGGCGCATGGTGGGACACTCACTGCGTCATCGCGGCTCGGTCGCGGCAGTCTCTTCACCGTCACGCTGCCCATCGCAAGCGCCGACCAGAAGTCATGATGGCGTTAACGCTCCGTTAATCCGGGCGTCACGTCTCGCTCATCCAGTAATAACGCGCGCGCTATTTCATTGCGTGTACGACTCCGAGAGCTTAAGAGCGGCATTCACTCGGAGATGAAAATGCTCGAACGACTGCTGGAATCGGGGGCGACAAGGGAGCGATCGGTCGGCGGAACGATCGCGAGCGTTACTGGTCACAGCGCACTGATAGCCGCTGCGCTGTACGCGACCGCGCAGGCTCACGTCGAGCCACTCAAGGTGGGCGAGGTCGTGCGAGTGCATTACATGACGGCTCCGATCAAGCAATCGACCCCAAAGCAATCGAACGCGATGCCCGCTAATCCTGTCCGCACGTGGCGGCCGATTTTCGTCGACCTAAAGGTGGTCGCCATCCCGCCGTCTTTGATCGAGTCCACTCCTATAGTAGCGTCGTCCGGTGATTTTGTGCCCGGCGCGCTCTCTTCGGGCGGATCCGGTGGCGGCACCGAAGTCGCCGAGGCACCCGATGGGATCTTCCGCGCCGACCAGGTCGAGCGACAGGTCGGGGTCTTGTCGGGCAGCACGCCGCGCTATCCGGAGACCCTGAGGCTGGCGGGTGTGGAAGGCCAGGTTGTCGCGACGTTCATAGTCGACGAGCAAGGTCGCGCGGAAGCGGGAAGTATTCGATTTCTTCGCTCTGACAACGCGCTGTTCGAGGGCTCCGTAACGGAAGCGCTGCGAAGCATGCGATTCGTTCCCGCGGAAGCCGGCGGGAGGAAAGTGAGACAACTTGTTGAAATGCCGTTCGTGTTCAAGCTGTCGCGTTAGTTAGGCATCCTTTAGTACTATTTCATTGATTCTTAATCTGGCAGCTATTCCGCCATGTCAGCCTTTGGACCAGTTTTCGTCACGGACCTCCAACTGGGTGAGGGAATGTTCAATCAATTAATCGAGTCGAAGCCGAAGAAAGAGAAGATGGCTGGAGGTACCGTGTTCAGCGTCGTGTTGCACACGGTCCTCATCGCGGGAGCTGTCTACGCGACGGCCCGCGCCGGTGTCAAGGATGAGAAGTCGAAGTCGGAAAAGATTCAGTTTGTCGAGATGAAGAAGGAGCCGCCGAAGGAGCCGCCGAAGGAAGCTCCTCCCCCGAAGGAAGTTATCGTGAAGCCGCCACCGCCGAAGGGTTTCCAGGTGCTGCGAGCTCCGGTGAAGATCGACATCAAGATCCCCGAAATCGATCTGTCGAAGTCCATCACCAATGAAAGCGATTTCAGTGGAAAGGGTGTGAAGGGTGGAACGGGCAATGGCGTTGTTGGTGGCACCGGCCCAGTGACCACCAATCAGACGTACTTCGAGTTTCAGGTCGAGAAGCCGGCCGAGATGCTGCAGGACAGCCCGAAGCCGAAGTATCCGTCGGTGCTCGAGAGCTCCGGTATCGCGGGTGAAGTTCAGGCTCAATTCGTGGTGAGCAGCTCCGGCAAAGCCGACATGGATTCGTTCAAGACGCTGAAGTCGACCAACGAGCTTTTCACACAGGCCGTCAAGAGCGTCCTGCCGAGGATGAGATTCAGCCCTGCCCAGATCGGCGGGAAGCCGGTCAATCAGCTGGTCCAGCAGTCATTCCAGTTCGCCGTTCCGCGCTAACAACTACCTCCCCGGAGTAAACAATGCAACTGTCCCTACTCGACATTTACAACCAGATGGGCAACTTCGCGAAGGGCATCGTATTTGTCCTCGCCATCATGTCCATCTGGTCGCTATCGGTCGCCATCAAGAAGTGGTGGGATCTCCGCGCCGCGCAGAAAGAGACACGCAAGTTCGCCCCCGAGTTCTCGCAGTTCCTCGAGGAAGACAATCTCGCCGAAGCCGTCACGCTCGCCGACAAGTACAAGAAGTCGCACGTCGCGCGTGTACTTGGCGGCGCGCTGACCGAGATTCGCCCGCTGATCCAGGATGGATCCGTCACGGTTGCCGACATCAATTCGGCTGAGCGCGCTGTCGAGCGTGAGATGCTGATGACGATCACGGACCTGAAGCGCGGACTTGGAATTCTGGCGACTGTCGGTGCGACCGCGCCGTTCGTCGGACTGCTCGGCACCACCATGGGAATCGTGAACTCCTTTGCCGCCATGGCAGCGTCCGGCTCCGGTGGTCTGGCGTCGATCTCGTCCGGCGTATCCGAGGCGCTCATCACGACCGCCTTCGGTCTTATCGTCGCGATCCCGGCCGTGTGGCTCTTCAACTATTTCCAGATCAAGATCGACAATCTCACCGCCGAGATGACGTACACATCGAAGGAAATGATCGACTACATGATCAAGAACATCTCGGGCACCGGCGAGTTCGGCCGCTCGCGCTTCACGCGCGAGTTCAACACCACGGCGACCGCCGGCTCCAACCCGATCTCGCAGTAACCCGGGAGGGTTGAACAATGGCGATGAACGCTGGCTCCTCAGGGGGCGTAAAGGCGTCACCGAACGTGACGCCGATGATCGACGTCATGCTCGTGCTGCTGATCATCTTCATGCTCGTGATTCCGGCGATTACGGCGGGATTCCAGGCGATTCCCCCTACGGGCGTCAACCTCAAGCCGCATCCTGAAGAAGATCAGGACCAGGTTCTGGGAATAGACGCCACCGGGCAGTACTATCTGAACAAAAAGCCGATTCCGAACGGGGAGCTGGGGCCCCGGCTCAAGCAGATCTTCGAGAACCGTACGGAGGGCAGGCTGCTCTATGTCAAGGCGCACAAGGATCTGGAGTACGGAAAGGTTCTCGACGCTCTCGATATAGCGGCACACAACAGCGTGACTACTACTGGCATGATCACCGACCAGCGCCCCGGTACGGTTTCCGGGATTCAGGCGGACAATCTGTTCCTCCAGCCAGCCGGAGGTAAGAAGTAATGGCCATGTCTGGAGGGAGCAACAGCGCTCTGACGAACGACATCAACGTCACGCCAATGATCGACGTGCTGCTGGTGTTGCTGATCATCTTCATGATGGTGATTCCGATGTCTCGGAAGGCGATCGATCTGCAGCTGCCTGATCCGACGCCGGACGACACGAACAGCGGCCCCCCACCGTCGCAGATCGTGCTGGAGGTTTTGCCGGGAGGCGCATTTAAGGTAAACACCCAGCCGGTGACGAAGGCGGAGCTATCGAAGAAGCTGAAGGACATCTACGATCCGAGACCGGACAAGATCATCTTCATCAAAGGCGACCCGGCGGTGAAGTATTCCGATGTGATCAGTGCAATGGACGTGGCGCGTGGGTCAGGGGTAAAGGTGATTGCCATGACGCCGAAGGATGTGAAATAGTCACGCGCTATCAGCCTTTCGAGCAGCGGCTCAAGAAGGAAAAGGATTGGAAAGGGATCATTGCGTCGCTGCTCGTGCACGCACTGATCCTTTTTCTCATCGTGGCCCCGATCGTCGGGTCTTCCGACTTCACGCGGCCAGATGTGTTGGGAGGCGGGGGCCCCGGACCCGCCGGTGGTGGGGGCGGAGGAACGAATGGGGCGGGCTCGCGCTCCGAGCACCTGCAATACGTGCGCGTGAGATCCGATCCGACGGTCATGCCGAAGGTGACGCGCGAAACGGTTCCCGCGGTGAAGCCACCCGAACGAAAACCTCCGGTTGAATCGCCGGTGACGCCGGCGCAGCAAGTGAGTCCCGCGCCGGTGACGACACCGGCGGTTGGCGAAGGCAGCGGGAATGCAGGCACCGCTGGCGCCGGGCCGGGAAGCGGCGGAGGGATCGGCTCGGGTGAGGGCACGGGGCGCGGCAGTGGGCTTGGACCCGGAACCGGAGGTGGACCAGGCAAGGACTATCCGCCCACGGTGCGCGATCTTTTCATTCCCCCGATGCCCGCGCCAAACGCGGTGAAGGGCTTTCATATGAAGGCATTCTTCGAGGTGGACGCCAAGGGAAATGCAAGGCTGCTCGGCTTCAATCCAACGCGCGATGGGGGCTACAACAAGCGCGTCACGGAAGTACTCAAGTCGATGCGCTTCAGGCCGGGCGTCCACGCGGATGGAACTCCGAAGCCGGACACGGCGGAAATAGAGATCATTTTCTAATTCGGCAGTGTCCGGGACAATACCTTCTAATTCAGTTCCCTAGCAATAAACTCCTGGCGCGGGTAACTTCTGCGCGCTGCACAGGAGGCGATCGCCCCGGCCGAAACCGAGCATTTTGAGGAGAGCGTTGACAACCACGACATCCACGGCCGCCGCGCCCGCGTCGTCGCGCGAATTCGTCAAGGCACTGACGCTTACGGACGCGACGATGCTCGTCGCCGGCTCGATGATAGGCTCGGGCATTTTCATCGTTTCCGCGGATATCGCCCGGACCGTGCAGTCGCCCTTCTGGCTCCTGATGGCGTGGGTGGTCTCCGGGGTCGTGACCGTTTTCGGGGCGCTGACATACGGGGAGCTCGCGGCGATGTATCCGCGCGCCGGCGGACAATACGTATTTCTCCGGGAGTCCATGGGCTCGCTCATGGGATTCCTCTATGGCTGGACGCTGTTCGTGGTGATTCAAACGGGGACGATCGCCGCCGTAGCCGTCGCATTCGGAAAGTATCTCGGCGTGCTGTGGCCGGCCATCAGCCCGGACAGGTACAGCTGGTTCCCGCAGATGGATTTCGCCACAGCCGGCGATCCGGTTCAGCTGGGCCTGTCGCCCCAGCGTCTGATTGCCCTCATCTCCATCTGGGTGCTGACCTGGATCAACCTGCGTGGGGTCAAGGAAGGGAAGATCGTGCAGACGACGCTCACGGTTGTGAAAACCGGAGCGCTTGCGGCGTTGATTCTGCTCGGGATAACCATCGGACGGCACGCCGAGGCAATCACAGCGAATTTCTCGAACGGCAACTTCAATCCGGTTGCGTTCACGCCCGCGTTTGTCGTCGCTTTTGGATCGGCGCTGGTGGGCTCGCTCTTTTCGAGCGACGCGTGGAACAACGTCACGTTCGCAGCCGCGGAAGTTCATTCTCCCCAGAGAAATCTTCCCCGCGCGCTGATCTACGGCACCGGGTTGGTCTGCGTTCTCTACCTCCTGGCCAACGTCGCCTATCTGAGCGCGCTCCCGCTTCACGGCGTGAAAGATGGGGCGACGGTCATGCAGAGGGGAATCCAGTACGCCACCCAGGATCGCGTCGCCAGTGCGTTGGCTGAGACGATATTCGGCGCCGTCGGCGCGTCCATCATGGCAGCGGCGATTCTGATCTCGACGTTCGGCTGCAACAATGGTCTCATCCTGTCCGGCGCCCGCGTCTATTACGCGATGGCGCGCGACAAATTGTTTTTCCGCAAGGCCGGTACTCTCAACCGCAATAGCGTTCCGTCGGCGGCGCTGATCGCGCAGTCGATCTGGACCAGCTTTCTCTGCCTGACGGGGACTTACGGGCAGCTGCTCAATTACGTGATTTTCGCCGCGCTGATATTCTATGCACTCACGACTGTCGGGCTGTTCCGGCTGCGCAAGCTCCGGCCCGATGCAGAGCGTCCGTACAGAGTGGTCGGCTACCCAGTTCTGCCCGCCCTATACATCATTCTCGCATCCGCGATCGCGGTCATTCTGCTGATCGCCGATCAGACGCGAGCCCAGTCTCTGTGGGGCCTCGTGATCGTACTGCTGGGCGTCCCAGTGTTTTTCATCTGGCGCAAAGTGGAATCCGCACCAGCTCGCTGAGTACGACGAACGGCCCATCCGGCCTGCTGTATTTCACCCTTGGAGAATTCAGAATGAATCGGAAGTTTGCAGGAGTTGTTGGTACGCTTGTCTTTGCCTTGTCGCTGCTGGCGGTTTCCGTGACGAGCGCGTCCGCTCAGGGTGTAGCGGACAATCGCACGGATAGCGCGATCGCCGCCGCGGCGACCGGAACGGCGCAAGCCATCCCGGTGGAGCACAAAGCCGGCGGAGAAGCGAATCTCATAATTCCGGATCTCTCGCAGGTCAGTTTTCTGGGAGGCATTCACGGGCGGTCGCTGCTCATGGGCGGCTTGGTCATTTGCGCGCTCGGACTTCTGTTCGGACTCGTGTTCTACGGCCAGCTCAAGCGCATGGCCGTTCACGAGTCGATGCTTGAAGTTTCCGAGCTGATCTACGAGACCTGCAAGACCTATCTGATCAGACAGGGATGGTTCATTCTGATTCTCGAGCTCTTCATCGGGTTCGTGATCCTGCTGTATTTCGCGTTCCTGGTGCATCTCGCGCCGATGAAGGTCGCCATCATCCTGCTCTTCAGCCTCGTCGGCATCGCGGGTAGTTATGGCGTGGCCTGGTTCGGCATCAGGATCAACATGTTCGCGAATTCCCGGACCGCCTTCGCCAGCCTTCGCGGGAAGCCGTATCCGTGCTACTCGATTCCTCTCAAGGCGGGAATGAGCATCGGCATGCTCCTCATCAGCGTCGAGCTCGTGATCATGCTGTTCATCCTTCTCTTCATTCCCGGCGACTACGCCGGGCCTTGCTTCATCGGCTTCGCGATCGGTGAGTCTCTCGGCGCCTCGGCGCTTCGTATCGCGGGCGGAATTTTTACAAAGATCGCCGACATCGGCGCCGACCTGATGAAGATCGTCTTCAACGTGAAGGAAGACGACGCCAGGAACCCGGGCGTGATCGCGGATTGCACGGGCGACAACGCCGGAGACTCGGTCGGTCCGAGCGCGGATGGCTTCGAGACCTACGGAGTGACGGGCGTCGCGCTGATCTCGTTCATCGTTCTGGCGGTGCGCGACCCCGCGGTGCAGGTGCAGCTGCTGGTGTGGATTTTCGTGATGCGCATCATGATGGTGGTGGCCAGCGGAGTTTCGTATCTGGTCAACGAAGCGGTGGCCAAGGCCAGATACGCCGACGCCGACGACATGAACTACGAGACTCCGCTGACATCGCTGGTCTGGCTGACGTCGCTTGTCTCGGTCGCGCTCACCTACGTCGTATCCTACCTGCTGTTGCCCTCGCTCGGCGATGGATCGCTCTGGTGGAAGCTGTCGACAGTCATCACGTGCGGCACGCTCGCCGGTGCGATCATCCCGGAGCTGGTAAAGGTCTTCACGTCCGTCGACTCGCGCCACGTCAAGGAAATCGTGACGTCGTCGCGAGAGGGCGGTGCGTCGCTCAACATTCTGTCCGGGCTCGTGGCGGGAAACTTCAGTGCGTACTGGATAGGAATGGCGATCATGGCGTTGATGTCGATCGGATTCCTGGTGAGCACGACCGGATTCGCGACGCTCATGATCGCGCCGGCGGTGTTCGCGTTCGGCCTGGTTGCGTTCGGATTTCTGGGAATGGGGCCGGTAACCATCGCAGTCGATTCTTATGGCCCGGTGACGGACAACGCGCAGTCGGTGTTCGAGCTGTCGCAGATCGAGATCATACCGGGAATTCACCAGAAGCTGAAAACCGAGCACGGCTTCGATCCGCAATTCGAGCGGGCGAAGCACCTGCTCGAGGAGAACGACGGCGCTGGCAATACGTTCAAAGCGACCGCCAAGCCGGTGCTCATTGGCACCGCGGTCGTGGGCGCGACGACGATGATCTTCTCGATCATCCTGGGGCTGACGCACGGATTGCAGCCGGAGTTCATCGCAAACCTTTCGATTCTGCATCCGCCGTTCCTGCTGGGTTTCATCGCCGGCGGAGCGATGATCTACTGGTTCACCGGCGCATCGATACAGGCTGTTACCACGGGTGCCTACCGGGCGGTGGAATTCATCAAGGCCAATATCCACCTCGAGAGTACGGCGAAGGCGTCGGTCGCCGACAGCAAAAAGGTCGTCGACATTTGCACCAAGTACGCGCAGGAAGGGATGTTGAACATCTTCCTTACGGTGTTCTTCGCCACGCTCGCCTTCGCGTTCATCGAGCCGTTCTTCTTCATCGGCTATCTGATCTCGATCGCGCTGTTCGGATTGTTCCAGGCGATCTTCATGGCCAACGCCGGTGGCGCCTGGGATAACGCCAAGAAAATCGTGGAAGTGGTGCTGAAGGAGAAAGGCACCCCGCTTCACGGGGCGACGGTGGTTGGCGACACCGTTGGCGATCCGTTCAAGGACACGTCGTCGGTGGCGCTCAATCCGATCATCAAGTTCACAACGCTGTTCGGGCTGCTCGCGGTGGAGCTGGCGGTGTCGCTGACCGCGGACAAGGGCGCGACACTGACGCGCAGCCTGGCGGCGGTGTTCTTCCTCATCTCCGTGACGTTTGTCTGGCGGTCCTTCTACGCCATGCGCGTGCCGACCGTCGATGTCTAGAGTTGCCTAGTCACAACCATATCCTGGCGGGCCCGTCGGCCCGCCAGGATAACTCTTTTCCCACCTGAGATGATCCGGTCACTGTTAGCGCGGAAGCCGATCAGCGAGCTGCTGGCGGAGGAAGGCCACCCGAACTCGCTCAAGCGAGCTCTCGGTGCTGGTGACCTGATCATGCTCGCCATCGGCGCCGTGATTGGGGCGGGCATCTTCTCGTCGATCGGGACGGCAGCGGCCGGCGAGATTCTCCCTAGCGGGGTGGTAGTACGCTACGGTGCCGGGCCGGCGCTGGTCATTTCGTTTCTTCTGCTCGGACTGGTGTGCGGGCTCGCCGCGCTCTGCTACGCGGAGCTGGCGTCGATGATACCCCAGGCCGGGAGCGCTTACGCGTACTCCTACGCCACACTTGGTGAGCTCGTGGCCTGGATCATCGGCTGGGACCTGATCCTCGAGTACGCGGTGGGCAACGTGGCGGTAGCAGTCGCGTGGGGCGGCTATTTCGTGTCCCTGCTCAGTGCCTTCAACCTCACGCTCCCCGCGTGGAGTACGCACGGTTATCGAGCAGCGTTATTGAGCTCCGATCCCGCAGTGCATTCGCTTCTCGAAACGGCGCCGCGCATCCTGGGGGTTCCGCTCCTGGTGAATGTCCCGGCTTTCCTCATCGTGATGGCCGTAACGTGGCTGCTGATGCGGGGAGTCAAGGAGAGCGCGCGCGCGAACAACATCATGGTCGTGATCAAGCTGCTCGTGCTCACGCTGTTCGTGGTCGTCGGAGCGATGCACATCGACACGAAGAACTACGTTCCGTTCGCGCCGAATGGCTGGCGCGGGATTCACCAGGGCGCCGCGATCGTGTTCTTCGCCTACATCGGCTTCGATGCGATCTCGACTGCCGCGGAAGAAACCAAGAATCCGCAGCGCAATCTTCCTATCGGCATTCTGGGCGGTCTCGCCATCTGCACGGTCATCTACGTCATCGTCGGAGCCGTGGCGACCGGAATGGTACCGTACCAGGAGCTCAAGGCGGCCGACCCGCTCGCCAAGGCACTGACGATGGCAGGACTCTCGACCGCCAGCTGGATCGTTTCGCTGGGCGCGGTGGTCTCGCTCACAGCCGTGCTGCTGGTGTTCCAGTACGGCCAGCCCAGAATCTTTTTTGCCATGGGCCGTGACGGGCTTCTGCCGCGATGGGCGGCAAAGGTTCATCCCAGGACGCGCGTTCCACACATTACTACACTGGTAACTGGTATCGCGGTTGCCGTCGGGTCGCTCCTCGCCGACGAAAATGAGATCTATGACCTCACCAACATCGGAACGCTGTCGGCGTTCGCAATCGTTTGCATCGGCGTCCTGGTCCTGCGCCATACAGAGCCAGAACGGCCGAGGCCATTTCGCGTTCCCTTCGTCTGGCCGGTGACGATCCTCGGTGCGGCTGCTTGTATCTACACGATGTTCGGGTTGCCCACGCGAGCGTGGGAACGTTTTGGCATCTGGCTCCTGATCGGCCTCGCGTCCTACATCGCCTACGGCTACAGAAATTCGACACTGCGCCGCGGCATTGGGCCTGTAAACGTCGATTCCGATCCTCCCGCCAGCCCCGCCGGCTGACCTCACTTCGGAACAATTGCATCCAAGATGATTTTTAGCAGAGTAAGGCGCATTCCGCTCACAACGTGGATCCTGATCTCGATGATCGTTGGGGTGCTCATTGGCACCTTCGCGCCGGAGTTTGCGGTCAAGCTGAGCCCGGTGTCGACGGTATTCCTCCGCATGATCAAGTCGATCATCGTGCCGCTCATCTTCGGCACGCTGGTCGTTGGAATCGCGGGTCATGGCGACGACATGAAGCGCGTCGGCCGCCTGGCGCTCAAATCGATCATCTACTTCGAGATCGTGACGACGCTGGCGCTCATCATCGGACTGGTCGCGGTGAATCTGGTGCGTCCGGGTGAGGGTGTCACGCTCACGGCCTCGGCCGAAGCGGGGAAGGAGCTCGCTCACAACACCCAGACGGGCGCGGGATTTCTCGAACATCTCGTCCCCACGAGCTTCTTCGACGCCGCGGCGAAGAATGAGGTGTTGCAGGTCGTCTTCTTTGCCGTGATTTTCGCGGTGGCTCTCTCCAAGGTTCAGGGGCGGTCGAAGGAGATCGTGCTGGCGGGGTGCGAGGGGATTGCGGACGTCATGTTCAAGTTCACGATGATCGTGATGCGGTTCGCGCCATTCGGTATTGGCGCCGCCATCGCGGTGACGGTCGGACACAGCGGGCTCGGCGTGCTGCTCAACCTGGGCAAGCTGATACTCACGCTGTACGGGGCGCTGGTGGTGTTCTTCGGCGCGGTGCTGCTGCCGGTAGCTATCATCTTTCGGGTGCCGCTCAGCCGGTTCGTTCGCGCGGTCCGGTCGCCTGCCTTGATAGCGTTTTCGACGACATCGTCCGAGGCGGCGCTTCCGCTCGCGATGCAGTCGATGGAAGCGATCGGGGTCCCGCGGCGCATCGTCGCGTTCGTGATGCCAACCGGCTACTCGTTCAATCTCGACGGATCTACGCTGTATCTCGCGGTGGCGTCAGTATTCGTGGCGCAGGCGGCTGGCGTTCCAATGACGGTCACGACCCAGCTCTACATGATGCTGACGCTCATGATCACGAGCAAAGGCGTCGCAGCGGTACCGCGCGCATCGCTTGTAATTCTATCGGGAACGCTGGCGACGTTCGGTCTGCCCCTCGAGGGCGTCGCGATCATTCTCGGCGTCGATGCGCTGATGGACATGGCTCGCACCAGCACGAATCTGATCGGCAACTGTCTCGCGACAGTCGTTATGGCTAGGTGGGAAGGTGAATTCTCCGAGCCGCAGCCCGAAGTGCTCCTCGCGCAGGAAGGACTTCTTCCGATCGAATCTGTGCCCCCGGGACCGCGGACTTCAGGCGCTGCTCCAGCCGCTTCCTGAGCGGCGATCCACGGTCCATCAGTCCCCCACTGAACGCCACGGTGACAGCGGCGCGCTCGTCGGTGAACAGCTGACGCGAGAGAGCGCGTATGTGGAGCACCAGCTCCTCGGCGGCCAGAGTGAGCAGCGCGCTGGCGCGTGGATCTCCGGCGGCAGCCGCGCTGAATACGACTGGCACCAGTGACGCGAACGCGCGCGCATCGGCCGCCGCCGCCCACGGAATCAAATCCTGAATGTCCTCGCACTGGGTGGCCGCGAGAATCGGAAAGAGAAGGGCAGTGGGAGGCTCGCGACCATCACTCGAAGCGGCGACGATGCCGAGAGCCCGTCGTCCAATCCAGCCGCCACTCCCTTCGTCGCCAAAAACCGGCCCCCATCCTCCGCAGCGGACAACCTCGCCCGCCGGACTGCGTCCATATGCGATCGAGCCCGTGCCCACCACTAGGAGAATTCCGGCGCGCTCGTCCAGAGCGTCGTACATGGCGATCAGGCCGTCGGAGTCGATGATGACTTCTTCGGCAAGCTCCTTTTCGTCGAGCGCCGCGTGCAGCGCTCTGCGCTCATCCTCGCGGCCCGTTCCGGCGACGCCGCAGTAGAGTACGCGGGGAAACACGGCGCCGGGCTGCGCGATTTCCGCGAGCGCGCGCGTCACCAGCTCTCCAATTACGTCGGCAGAACGCTGGGCCTCGCCGGACTTCACGGCGGATTTGCCTCCCTCGACGGTCGCGAGGATTTCGCCTTCTGCCGTGCCGACGAGCACGCGGGTCTTCGATCCGCCTCCGTCAACTCCAATTACGATTTCACTCAATTCCAGCGATCTCCGTCAGTCGGCGCGGGGTGCGTGTAGGAGGAGAGTATGGCTACTCCCATCGTAAAGGATGTGCCGATGAGTACGTACCAGGGCCACGCGATATGCGAGAGAGTCGTGAGCGTCCCCCTGATCGAGGGAAAAATCGGCATCATCTGCTTCGCGAACACGACGAAGCTCATCGCGACAATCCCGACCGCCATTCCGGTTATGGCATCTCGCTGATTCGCGCGCCGCCAGAGCATGCCGAGGAAGAAGCCGCCGAGGAGGGCGCCGTAAGTAAATGATGCGATTGAGAGTGCCACGACGACGACGGGTGTGTTCTGCGCTGGATAGAGCAACGCCATCCCCAGGAGGATCACTCCCCAGGCCATCGTGAACAACTTGCCCATTTTGAGCGTGCGCGGATCGTCGGCGCTTCGCCCGGTGAGCGGAAGATAAATGTCGAGGGTCGTCGATGCCGCCAGCGCATTGAGCGCGCCTGAGTGTGCGCTCATGGTCGCCGCGAGCACGGCCGCGACTATCAGGCCTCGCAGTCCAGCCGGCATTGCGTCGACTACGAAAGTTGGGAAGATCGAATCTGGTACGGCGAAGTGGCGGCCCCCGTAATACGCGAACAATCCGATTCCAATCATCAGAAAGAGGGTGAATTGCAGGAAGACGGCGATGCCACTTCCGATGAGTGCTTTTCTGGCTTCCTTGAGACTGGACGCGGTTAGGAGGCGCTGCACGATGAGCTGGTCAGCTCCGTGCGACGCCATCGAAAGGAACGCGCCGCCGATTACTCCGGCAAGCAACGTCTGCGGCCTGTCAAACCCGGTGTATAAGTCGATCACGCGAAGCTTGCCAGCCGCACTCGCGGTGTTCAGGATGGCGCCCCATCCGCCGGTTACACCCTTGCCAATCAGGTACACGGCCGTCAGTCCGCCGAGGAGATACACGCTCGTCTGAAGCACATCGGTCCAGACTACTGCGCGCATGCCGCCGTAGTACGTATAGATCAGCGTCAGGGCGCCCAGCACCAGAATAGCGGCGGGCATCACGTACTGCCGGGGAAGCGCGGGTCCAATGATAAGCGCGATAGGAATCGCCGTCGCGAACACGCGTACCGAATCTGCGAGGGCGCGCGTCACCATGAACACGATCGAGGCGAAGCGACGCGTGCCGATGCCGAAGCGCTTCTCGAAGAGTGTGTAGGCGGTGACCAAGCCCCCCTGGTAATAGCGCGGAAGAAGCGTGAAAGCGACGACGGTGCGGCCCACCACATAACCGGCGGCGATCTGGAGGAACCCCAGATCGGTCATGTACGCGAGTCCGGGGATGCTTATGAAAGTGAGGGCGCTGGTCTCCGTCGCGACGACAGAGAAGAGGACAGCCCACCACGGGATCGTGTGCCCGGCGACAAAATAGTCTTTTGCATCTTTCTGATCGCGGCCGAGCCAGACTCCCAACAACGTCGTGCCAATGAGGTACACAACCAGGACAATAAAATCGAGGGCGGTGAAATTGGATTTCATTTCACCGCCCTCGATTTTTTCTGCCGAACAACTTCGGTGCTACGCAGAGAACGAGCTTCCGCAGCCACACCCGCCGGTCGAATTCGGATTCTTGAAGGTGAAGCCGGAGCCCTGCATCGAGGTCACGTAATCGATGATGACACCGTTCAGATACTGGGCCGAGAACGGATCCACGAATACGTTAAAGCCCTCGCGCGGGATGACGAGATCGTCTTCCGCGGCGCGGTCTTCGATGACGAGGCTGTACTTGAAGCCGCTGCAGCCGCCCGGCTGGACGCTCACGCGCAATCCGCCCTGCTCGGCTGTAACGCCCTCGGCGTCCATGAACTTCTTGACCTCAACGCCGGCGTTGGACGTGACGGCGAGATCGACTTCAGGCTGTGACGAAATTGACATATATCCTCCGGTACTGCATGAAATTTATGCGAGTTGTTCCGTTCGGGGTAGTCTTGCCGTTAGAGAGGAACACCCGTGCCCGGGAGTGTCGCCGGCTCCTCCCGAAACGACCGGGCAATCCAGCTGAATGCGACCACTGCGATGGCCAGCATCACCAGCCCCGGAACCACGTTTCCCAGCACCAGCTTCCCGATTCCGAACAGGGATGAATACACCGCCACGATGCCGGCGATCCAGTTCGTCCACGCAAGGGCTCCGCCGGGAATCTGCTCCCGCCCGAACCCAATCCTGGTCGAGATGGTTGCCCAGCCGGGCCCTCCCGGCCTGACACGCCTGTAGAAGGCTTCCAGGACGCGGTCCGGCTCGGGTTTGGTGGCATACGTCACCACTATCCAGACGATTGTACTTACCGCTACGGTAACAAGCATCACCCAGGCGTCGGCTCGGAGATCGCCGGCGGGGAAGAAGCCTGGTCGCTTGATGATGTTGATGGCCAGTATGGAGACGACGAATGAGGAGATCATCGCGCTGATCTCGCTCCAGGCGTTGATACGCCACCAGTACCATCGGAGGATCAGGACCAGTCCTGTGCCCGAGCCCAGCGCGAGCAGGAATTTCCAGGCGCTTTCGATCGTTCCGAGGTAGTGCGTAACCACCGCGGAGGCGAGGAACAGGAAGATCGTCGCCCAGCGCGAGATCGCGACGTAGTGCTTCTCAGTGGCGGTCCGGTTGAGGAACCGCTTGTAGAAATCATTCACCAGATAGGAAGCGCCCCAATTGAGCTGAGTACCGACGGTGGACATGTACGCCGCCGCGAAGCCCGCCATCATGAATCCGCGCCACGGAGTCGGAAGAAGGTCGACGAAGGCCTGCACGTAGGCGGCCTCGTGATCGTGTG
>JBBQFZ010000026.1:0-27484 GCA_038322455.1 Gemmatimonadales bacterium
ACTAGACTCTCTCCGAGAGTTTATAGTCGCGCGGACTCCGAAAAACGGGTCCGCGTTTTTGTTTTCTCAGAGTAAAGGGGCTCGTATCCAGGACACCACCAAGCGCGTACGCGTCAACAAACAGATCCGCATCAGTCCGATCAGAGTCATCGCAGCCGATGGAGCTCAGCTCGGCATCATGGACGTCGAGACCGCGCTCGCGGCAGCGATTGAGCAGGGGTTGGATCTGGTTGAAGTCGCACCAATGGCGAGGCCACCCGTCGCCCGCATCATGGACTACGGGAAATTCAAGTTCGAGCAGGCCAAGATGGCGCGCCAGGCGAAGAAAAAGCAGCACGTCATTCATCTCAAGGAAGTGAAGTACCGCCCTGGGATCGAAGAGCACGACTTCATGACGAAGACCCGTCACGCGCGGGAGTTCCTGAACGAGGGGAACAAGGTGAAGGTGAAGTTGATGTTCCGCGGCCGGCAGATCGCACACCCGGAGCTCGGACGTCAGGTTGTGAATCGGGTGGCGCAGGAGCTCGCCGATGTGGCGAAGATCGAAAGCGATCCGAAGTTCGAAGGCAAGTTCATGACGATGATCCTCGCGCCCAAGTAGCGTCGAGACTTACATAGAAAAGGAACAGCAATGCCGAAGATGAAAACCCACAAGGGCGCGAAAAAGCGCTTCAAGATCACCGGAACGGGAAAGGTGAAACGGATGCGCGCGTTCAAGAGCCACATCCTCACCAAGAAATCGTCCAAGCGGAAGCGTCACCTCCGCCAAAGCGCGATAATTCAAACCAACGGCGAGGCGAAGAACATCAAGCGCCTCCTGCAGGCTTAGGGGAACCGATAAATGCCACGCGTTAGATCGAACGTCGCGCGCCTGAAGCGCAAAAAGCAGATCATGAAAGCCGGCCGCGGTGCCTTCGGCGCCCGGAGCAAGCTGTGGAAGGCAACAAAGGAAAACGTCGAGCGCGGATGGAAGTACGCGTACCGCGATCGCAAGAACAAGAAGCGCGATTTCCGGAAGCTGTGGATCATCCGCATCAACGCGGGCGCCCATCTGCACGGAATGTCGTACTCGGTTTTCATGCACGGATTGAAGAAAGCCGGAATCGAGATCGATCGGAAAGTCCTTTCCGACATCGCCATCAACGACTCCGCAGCGTTTACCGCTCTCGCCGAGAAGGCGAAATCAGCTCTCGACGTCGCGTAACGTTTCACTGGTGCAGCAAAAGGACTCCGCCGGCGCTAACGAAAGATCAGCGCGGTGGAGTCCTTTTCCGTTCGCCCCACTACTTCCGTAAGCCGTGACGCTTTCCGAATTCCAGCAGCTCGTCACCACTCTCGCCGATGAAGGCGAAAAATTGATCGGCTCGGCGACAAACGCCGCGTCGCTCGAGGATGCGCGCACATCGCTCCTCGGCAGAAAATCGGGCCGACTGCCCGACCTGTTCAAGCAGCTCCCGTCGCTCGCGCCGGGAGAGCTGCGGGAAGCCGGATCACTGATAAACGCCGTCAAGGCAAAGCTCGAGAACGGACTGGAAGACCGTCGCCGCCAGCTCGAGGCTTCGAGCGTCTCGAAGCGCGATATCGATTTCACGATGCCGTCGCGCCGGCAGTGGCGGGGCGCCAGGCATCCGGTAACCCTCGTCATCGAAGAGATCGAGGACATCTTCCGCGAGCTCGGATTCACCATTGCGCTCGGACCCGAGGCCGAAACGGAATGGTACAATTTCACCGCGCTCAACTTCCCGCCGGACCATCCCGCGCTCGACATGCATGACACCCTGTACCTGGGCGATAACGTGATGTTGAGGACGCACACGTCGCCGGTGCAGATCCGGACGATGCAGAAGAACAAGCCGCCGATCAGGATTCTGAGTCCCGGCAACGCTTACCGGCGCGATTTCTTCGATGCATCGCACGCGCCGATGTTCGCGCAGATCGAAGGATTGGCGATAGACGAAGGCGTGAGCTTCGTCGATCTCAAGGCGACGCTGGTGAGATTCGCCAATGCGTTTTTCGGTGCCACCAAGACGCGCTTCCGCCCGAGTTTTTTCCCATTCACCGAGCCGTCTGCCGAGATGGACGTCGAGTGCCAGCTCTGTCACGGGAGCGGCTGCCCAGGCTGCAAGGGCACGGGCTGGATGGAAATCCTGGGCTCTGGAATGGTGCACCCATCGGTCATCAACGCCGCGGGTCTGGACGCCGACAAGTACAGTGGGTGGGCGTTCGGAATGGGGCCGGCGCGCATAGCAATGCTGCGTTACGACATCCCCGACATTCGGATCCTGTACGATTCTGACGTGCGGTTCCTGTACCAGATCGCGCGATGATCATTTTGTTCAGAGGCGGTCGCACCGCATGAACGCCTCGTACGCATGGCTCCGCGCGCTCGTTCCATTCAGTCTCACGCCGACCGAGCTCCGCGATCTGCTCACGTCCCGGTGCGCGACGGTCGATGACCTCGTGTCCCTGCGCGACGATCTGGGCGGCATCATCATCGGGCGCGTCGTCGAAGCAGCACCCCATCCCAACTCCGACCATCTCTGGGTCACGAAAGTCGATGCCGGGACAGGGACGCTCGTAGACGTCGTTTGTGGCGCAGCCAATGTAACCGTCAACACGTTGTATCCCTTCGCGCCGGTCGGGGCGACTCTCCCCGGCGGGATGAAAATCGAGAAGCGGAAGATTCGCGGCGAGACCTCGGAGGGCATGCTGTGCTCCGCCCGCGAGCTCGGGCTTGGGCAGGACCACGAAGGGATCATGGCGCTTTCCATTGATGCGCCGCCGGGAACGAAATTTCTCGACGCGATGCCGATCGGCGATACTCAGCTCGTCGTGGATGTTCTTCCCAATCGCCCGGATCTGCTCTCCCACGAAGGACTCGCGCGCGAAATCGCTGCCGCGACCGGCGGAACAGTCAATCGACCGGAGATCGCGGAGGACAAGCCCTTCGTCGTGCGCACTCATACCGTCAAGGCGACGTCCGGCAAGGTAGGCGATGTCACCGTGCGGCTCGAGGACACCGACGGATGTCTCCGCTACGCGGGGGCGGTGATTGGCGGATTGAAGGTTGGGCCGAGCCCCGACTGGCTCATCCGCCGGCTCGAGGCCGTGGGCGCCCGCCCGATCAATAACGTCGTCGATGTCACGAACTACATGCTGCTCGGCTTCGGCCAGCCGATGCACGCCTTCGATCTGGAGAAGATCGCGCGGGCCACCGTCGTCGTGCGAAAGACGCGCGGCGAGGAGCTGATCAAGACCCTCGACGGCGTCGATCGCACGCTTGCTCCCGGGACTGTCGTAATCGGTGACGCCGAAAGGGCACAGGCAATCGCGGGAATCATCGGCGGTAGCGGCAGCGAAGTGTCCGATGAGACGACGGAGATCTTTCTGGAGGTCGCCGCCTTCAATCCCACGCGTATCAGGGCGACCAGGCGGATCCTCGGGATATCTACAGACGCGAGCTATCGCTTCGAGCGGGGAGTCGACGTCGATGCGATCCCTGGGCTGGTGGACTACGCTGCGCGATTGATTCTTTCGCTGGCGGGAGGAATTCCCAGAGGGAATCCGATCGATCTCTATCCGTTGCCCAAGCGTCCGCTGCCAATCTCGCTCCGGCTACCGCGCGTCGCGCGGCTTCTCGGTGAGCCCATCGACGCGGCAGAAGTCGAGCGAAATCTCAGGTCCGTCGGGTTCCGGATAGCACCGGAGGCGAAGGATGTGCTCAAGGTCTCGCCGCCGAGCTGGCGGCATGACGTGAAGAGCGACGTCGATCTTGCTGAAGAGATCGCGCGTTTGCGAGGCTACGACACGTTTTCGTCGGAGCTCCGGCCCTTCCGCTCGAGTTCCGTTCCGGATTCGCCGCTCGTCGCCGTCATCAAGCGCGTCACGGACGAGCTCGTTGGACTCGGGCTGCTCGAGGTGCGGCCCATGCCGTTCGTGGCTGCTGGCAAGGGAGCGACCGTGCGCGTCACGAATCCGCTGGCTGAGGACGAGGCGTTTCTGCGCGGAGATCTGTTGACGACACTCGTCGGCCGCGCGGAGCACAACCTCGCGCGCATGCAGGGCAACGTGCGGCTGTTCGAGATCGGCACCGCGTTCTTCGCCGGCGAAACGCCGGCCAATCTGCCCGGTCCGAAAAAGGCCGGGCTTCCCCGAGAGGAGATGCACGTCGCCGCACTGGTTATGGGCCAGCGGTTGCCGACGCACTTCAGCAAGCCGAATCCCGACAGCTACGACGAATGGGACATCAAGTACCTCGCGGAGACCGTTGCCGGCGCTGCATTTCCCGGCGCCGAGCTGAAGCTCGTACCTGGATCTGGTGAGATCCTGTGGGACATCACTGTCAGCGGCAAATCCGTTGGGGCCGCGCGGCGCATGAAGCTCGATGCGCCGGTGTGGGCTCGCCCGGCGTTCGGGCTCGAGATAAACCTGGAAGCGATCGAGCAGACCGGCGCGAAGTCGAAGAGGTATCGTGCGATCCCCGCGACGCCGCGAGCGCAGGTCGACCTCGCGCTGGTGGCCGCGACAAGCGTGACTGCGGCACAGATCGAGTCGGTCGTCAGACGGGAAGCGGGCGAGCTGTTGGAGACGCTGACGCTGTTTGACGAATTCACGGGGCAGGGAATTCCCGAGGGCTCGCGAAGTCTCGCGTGGGCGTTGACGTTCCGCGACCCGGAGCGCACACTAAAGGACAAGGAAGTGCAGGGCAGAACGGAGAAGATCGTCAAAGCCTTAGAGGGAGAACTGGGTGTCAGACAGCGTACGTCCTGAAACAAGCGCATTCGCGGAGCTCGAGCAGCTGGTGAAGCATCTCGGTGACGAGCTTGCCGCCTTTCGTCGTCGCGCCCTCCAGGCAGAGGCTCGACTGAAAGGCCTCGAGACAACAGGGAGCAAGGGCGTAGTCTCTCCCGAACGCGTCCAGCATCTCGAGCGCGAGAACGCCGGCCTCAACACTCGGCTCGAGGCGGCGCGCGCCCGCACCCAGCAGATGATCGAGCGCGTCCGCTTCCTCAGGCAGCAGCACGACGGGGCCGCCGCCACGTGACTTCCAAAAAGACTGTCGTCCGCGTCACGATCCTTGGCGACGAATACTCGATTCGAAGCGACGTCAGCCCGGAACGCACACGCGCGGTGGCCGAGCACGTGGACAACGTGATCAAGCAGACGATGCGCGCCGGTAACATTGTCGAGGCGCAGAAGGCCGCGATCCTCGCCGCGCTCAGCATCACCGACGAGCTGTTCGACGCGCGTGAGGCGGGGGACGCGCTGGCAGGGTCGATGAAGCAGCTGAGCGCTGAGATTCGGCCGTGGCTTCCGCCGGCGAAGCGGAAAGACTAACGCGGTCCAAACGGCGAGGAGCGCTGAGCCTCCAAGCTGAACCAATAAGAGCTGACCGAGGGCTCTAACTAAATGCATTGATAAACGCGGACTAATTGAGGATTGCGGACGGTCCTCGGTCCTCAATCAGTCCGCGATTATCAGTGCCGTTGGTCAGAGCCCTCGGTTCTCTCTTGAGCCCACCGAGTCTCCTCCTAGCCCCAACGTGAGCCTAAGCATTAGCTTAGAACTCAGCTACGCGACGACTTTCCGGCGCGATAGGGGCCGCCTGTGGCTTTGCCGCGGGCCCAACATAGATCCTCATATGACGAACACGGCGTGGTTACCCGCAGCCGGCATACTTCTGTTCGTATTTGCCAGCGCGGTTTTTTTCTTTATCGGCAGAAGGATCGGAGGGCGCACCCAGCTCCGCAGGCAGGAGCAGGCCCACGCCACCGCCGAAGAGACCTCGAAGCGAATCATTGGCGATGCGCAGCGCGAAGCGGAAAGTACGCGCAAGTCCGCCGTAATCACCGGGAAGGAAGAGCTCATACGACTCCGTGAGGAATGGGAAGTCGAGGTCCGTGGCAGGCGCGAAGAGGTGGAGAAGGAAGAGCGCAGAGTCACCGATCGCGAAGGGCTCCTAAATCGCAAATACGAGATGCTCGAGCAGCGCGAGCGCGACACCACGCGCCGCACCGACGCACTGGGTTCTCGCGAGCTAACCCTGAGTCAGCGCGAGCAGGAGCTCGACAAGCTGCTTGGCGAAGAGCGCCGGCGCCTCGAGCAGCTCGCTGGAATATCGGCCGGCGATGCGAAGGCCGAGCTCATCCACCGGATGGAGGAGGAGGCCCACGCCGACGCCGCAAATCGGATTCGCGAGATCAGAGAGAGCGCCAAGCGCAACGCCGAGCGAGAGGCGAAGAAGATCATCGCCCTCGCAATCCAGCGGATCGCGGCGGAGCAGAGCGTCGAAGCCACAGTATCCGCGGTCGCGCTCCCCAACGACGAGATGAAGGGGCGCATCATCGGACGCGAAGGCCGGAATATTCGGGCGTTCGAGCTCGCGACCGGCGTCGATGTCATCATCGACGATACGCCCGACACGGTCGTCGTCTCGTGCTTCGACCCGGTGCGGCGCGAAATTGCGCGGCTGTCGCTGGAGAAGCTCGTTGCCGACGGCCGCATCCATCCGGGGCGCATCGAAGAAGTGGTCAACAAGTCCCGGCTGGAAGTCGACGCGTCCATCATCGAGACCGGCGAGCAGGCCGCGTACGAGAGTGGCGTGCACGGACTGCACCCCGAGCTGGTAAAACTGATCGGGCGCATGCGCTGGCGCACCAGCTATGGTCAGAACATTCTGAACCACTCGAAGGAAGTCGCGTGGCTCGCTGGAATCATGGCCGCCGAGCTCGGACTTGATGTGACGATGGCCCGGCGCGGCGCGCTGCTGCACGACGTCGGGAAGGTCCTCACGCACGAGCACGAAGGAACGCACGTGCAGCTCGGCGTCGAAGTGGCAACGCGATACGGCGAGAATCCCCTGGTCGTGAATTGTATCGCGGCGCACCACGACGACGTTCCACACGAGACCGAGGTCTCGGTGCTCGTCCAGGCGGCCGACGCGATCTCCGGTGCGAGACCCGGCGCCCGGCGCGAGGCGTTCGAGACGTACGTCAAGCGCCTCGAAGGTCTGGAGAAGATTGCCTCGAGCTACAAGGGAATCGAAAAGGTCTTCGCGATCCAGGCCGGCCGCGAGGTGCGCGTGATAGTGACGCCCGAGGAGGTCGACGATCCGCGGATGGCTACGCTCACAGAGGAGATTGCGCGCCGGATAGAAGCGGAGCTCCAGTATCCAGGCCAGATCAAGGTCGTGCTCATCAGGGAGACGCGAGCAGTGGACTTTGCCCGCTGATCTGATTGACGGTCGTGCGATCGCGAAGAAGATTCGCGCGGATGTTGCTGAGCGAGTGAAAAAGCTGGCGGTGAAGGGAGTGAAGCCCGGCCTCGCAGTCGTGCTCGTGGGCGAGGATCCGGCCAGCGCGGTTTACGTCGGCGCCAAAGGCAAGGCGACCGAAGAGGCCGGCATGTACAGCCTCACGATTCGACTTCCCGCCGATGCACCGCAATCCGAGCTGCTCGCGCGCGTCGACGCGCTGAACGCGGATCCGAAGATCCACGGCATACTCGTGCAGATGCCCCTACCAAAGCAGATCGATCCCGACACGGTGATCCGACGCATCGAGCCCGCCAAGGATGTGGACGGATTTCATCCGATAAACGTGGGTAAGATGCTGGTCGGCGAGCGCGACGGATTCATTCCTTGTACTCCGGCCGGGATCCAGTTGATGCTCAAGGAATCGGGCGTGAAGACGCCGGGAAAGAATTGCGTGATCATTGGACGGAGCAACATTGTGGGGAAGCCGCTGGCCGCACTCATGATGCAGGACAATCCGGACGCAAACTGCACGGTGACGGTCTGTCATCGTCACACGGTGGATCTCGCCGCGCACACGCGGGCGGCGGACATTCTGATCGTCGCGGTGGGCCGCCCGGGAATAGTCACCGCGGATATGGTCAAACCGGGCGCCGTAGTTATCGATGTCGGCACCAACCGCGTGGACGACCCAAGCTCGAAGACCGGATCCAGGCTCAAGGGCGACGTCGATTTCGAGTCCGTACGGAAAGTGGCGTCGAAGATCACGCCCGTGCCCGGAGGTGTGGGCCCCATGACCATCGCGATGTTGATGGCGAACACGGTGCGCGCGGCGGAGATGACGCTGGGATGAAGGCCTCACAGTATGACGTCTTCGCCACCGTGCTCGGGAGAGCCGGGATCGGATTCGCGCCCGACAAGCCCGCTTCAGTCTCGGACGTCGCGCTCGAGACGCGCGCTCTCGTCGAATCCGGCCTTCATCCGCTATGGGTGCGGGGCGAGATCACCGACTTCAAGCAGCATCGGAACGGCCATTGGTACTTCTGCCTTCGCGACGCCACCGCACAGATAAAATGCGTTGTGTGGTCGCGGGATCAACGGGGGCTGCCCGCTCCTCCAGACGATGGAATGCAGGTTGTGCTCTACGGGCAAATGACTGTCTACACGGCGCGTGGCGACCTGCAGCTCAAGGTCACGCGAATGCAGGCGGACGGTGACGGGCTATGGCGCAAGGCGATGGAACAGACGCTCGCCAAGTTGCGGGGCGAAGGACTGCTCGAGGAGTCGCGCAAGAGACCCATCCCCCGTTTTCCCAAGCGCGTCGCCATCGTCACGAGCCCGGATGGCGCGGCGATAGGAGATATCGTCGCGGTTTTGCGCAAGCGACACAGCGGCGTTCAGCTCGTGATTTGCCCGGCGAAAGTTCAGGGCGACGGCGCACCGCGCGAGATCGTCGCGGCCCTGCGCCGCGTCGCGCGCTGGGGCCAGGCCGATCTGGTGATCCTCGGCCGTGGTGGCGGCGCAAAGGAAGACCTGTGGGCCTTCAACGACGAACGGGTGGCGCGTGCCGTCGTCGCGTGTCCGGTTCCGGTGATTTCAGCGGTCGGCCACGAGACAGACATTACCGTCTGCGACGCGGTCGCCGACCTGCGCGCACCGACGCCGTCGGCAGCAGCCATGGCGGCCTGCGTTGCGCGCGAGGAGATTGAAAACGCGTTTGGGGTCGTGAGACGCGATCTGGCCTTTGCGATGATGTCGCTCGTCCGCGACGCGCGGATCGATCTCGACCGAACCCGCAAGCGCCTTGGACAGTCGACAGAGCGCGTGGTCGTCCGCAAGAGATCGAACATCAGTACGGCCGCGGCCCGGCTCAGCGCCCTCAGTCCGCTTGCGACGCTCTCCCGAGGTTACGCAGTCGCGCGCGACGCAGACGGCGGTGCTCTCACGTCAGTACAACACTTCAGGGCTGGCCTCGATTTCGAGTTGCTGCTGCACGACGGCAAGGTGAACGCCAAAACGGAATCCGTCGAATGAGCCTGCTGCTCACGTTCATCACGAGCCTCATGCTCGGCATGCGCCACGCTACGGATTCGGATCATGTCGTCGCGGTTACGGCAATAGCGAGCCGCGAGCGCTCAGTTGCGAAAGCTGCGTGGCTCGGCGCGTTATGGGGCTTCGGTCACACGCTGACGCTGTTGCTCGCCGGGGGCGCAATCATTCTTTTCAGGGTGACTTTCACACCGAGGATCGGGCTGTCGATGGAGTTTGCGGTGGCGGTAATGCTCGTGGTGCTCGGACTGCTGAATCTCTTCGAGGTTAGTCCGCGGGCGGCATCGCTGAGTACCGCGCGGCCATTTCTCGTCGGGGTCGTGCACGGGCTCGCCGGTTCAGCCGCTGCCGTATTGCTCATTGTGCCTCTGATTCCTGATCCGCAGTGGGCAGTCGCCTACCTGCTGGTGTTCGGGTTCGGCACGGTCGTGGGGATGACGCTCATCACACTCTCGATCGCGGCGCCGTCGCTACTTCTCGCGTCGCGAATGGTGGGGATGCAGCGGTCGCTTCGGTTGGCTTCTGGAGCGGTGAGCATTGTTTTTGGACTGTACCTCGCTCACAAGGTCGGGTTCGCGGACGGGTTATTTAGCTCGACGCCAAGCTGGGAGCCCCGTTAGCTGTTGCGCGGCATAACAACCGGCTAGAGCAGCTGCTGATTGCACATGAGAAGGATCACTCTCACCTCTTCCTGCCCAGTCGAGCCAACCACTTTGCTCGAGTAATAGAAGGGCTCGCCCGGCAGCTTCGCCTCGCCGAACACCAGTACCGAGTCGGTCTGCGGTACCGTAATCTCAAAATCGCCGTTGCCGTTGCTCATGGCGTATCCCATCGTCCGGGCCCGTCTCACCCGCGCTAGGAGTCGATCGTACTCACGGGAAGCATTGCGCATCTTGTCCGGATCACCGTTCTCCCAGTCGAGGCTGTCCAGCACGAAGAGGGACCTCCGGATCGCTGGAACCTTCCTGGCGTTGAACGCGTAGACGTGAACGCCGGGGACGCCGGAGGTTGTCTCCTTCACATCCGCGCAAGGTTGCGCGCTGCCGTCGAGCAGCGTTGTCGCCGGAATCGGAATTGGACGTAGAAACAAAAGGCCGAGCAGCGCTGCTCCTTTGAGAAACACTTCTTGCTCCGGAAGAATGGTCGTCCTCAAGACGCGCGAACGGGCTTTTCGGAACTGAAGGAGGCGCGACCCAGAAGGTCGTTCTGCCTCCGGCTCGTTGGCTCCACGCCGCGCGGCGACAGGGAGCCTTGTCCCACTCTCGGGATTCAGTTAAGTTAGGTGGCTATAGCGATTTAAGAAGATTTAAGAACCAGTGTCGCGCTCCGGAAAAATACCGGCGCTAGAACAAATCCAAATGGCATTCGAGAAAACACCTACTCTAGAGAAGTACCGCACTCATAAAGACGACAGCGGATCGACCGAAGTTCAGGTCGCCCTTCTCACGGCAAGAATCAATTACCTGACCGACCACTTCCGTACCCACGCGAAGGATCATCACAGCCGTCGCGGGCTTCTGAAGATGGTGGGACGTCGCCGCCGCCTCCTGGATTACCTCAGGCGCACCGACGTCGATGGTTATCGAAAGATCATCGCCGACCTTGGACTGCGATACTAAGCTGGCTCTTTGATCTGACCGCGCGGCGCACAATGGCGTCCGCGCGGTTTGTGCTACTCAGAAGCAAAAGCAACCAAACATCATATGCAACGCATCGAAAAAACGTTCGCCGGTAGACGCCTCGTCATCGAGACAGGCCGCATGGCGAAACAGGCGGCAGGGTCCGCGGTAGTCCAGTTCGGCGAGACGATGGTCATCGCCGCAGTAACAGTGAGCGACAACGAAAGTCAGCTCCCGTTTTTCCCGCTCCTCGTGGAGTACAAGGACAAGGCCTACGCCGCGGGAAAGATTCCCGGCGGCTTCATCAAGAGAGAAGGCCGTCCCTCTGATCCCGAAATCCTCAAGGCGCGAATCATAGACCGATCGATTCGTCCGCTTTTTCCGGAAGGTTTCAAGAACGAGGTCCAGGTCTTCATCTACGTCGTCTCGGCCGATCAGGAGAATGACGCCGACGTGATGGCGCTCGTCGCCGCCTCCTTTGCGCTCAACGCATCGAAGATTCCCTTCATGGGACCGATCGCCGCCGTTCGCGTCGGTCGTGTTCAGGACAAGTGGATTCTCAACCCGACGTTTCAGCAGCTTCCTTACAGCGACATGGACATCGTCCTCGCCGCATCGAAGGACTCGATCATGATGGTCGAGGGTGGCGCGCTCGAAGTTTCCGAAGCCGACGCTCTCGAAGCGTTGACCGTCGGGCACCGGGGCGTCCAGGAGCTCATCGGAATGCAGGAAGAGCTTCTCAAGCAGGGTCGCGCGGACAAGATGGTGTGGAAGAAGCCGGAGACTCCGGCACCTCTCAAGGCACGCGTAGACGCGCTGGCCAAGGGCCGCATCGCCGAAGCAATCAACCAGGCCGACAAGCACAAGCGCATTGAAGCCGTAGAGCTCGTGAAGAAGGAAGCCGTAAAGGAGCTCCTCACCGAGTTCCCCGACAACTCCAAGGACCTCTCCAACCTCGTCGGCGACGTGGAATACCACGCGCTGCGCTCGCAGGTTCTGACCACGTCCAAGCGCGTCGATGGCCGCGGAACGAAGGATGTGCGCGCCATAACAATCGACACACAGGTACTGCCGCGGGCTCACGGCTCCGCGCTGTTCACCCGCGGACAGACCCAGGCGCTTGTAGCTGTCACTCTTGGCACTGCGAACGATGTGCAGCGCCTCGACAGCATCGATGAAGCCGGCGAGTCGACCAAATCGTTCATGCTGCATTACAACTTTCCGCCGTTCTCCACGGGTGAAGTGAGACCGATGCGCGGCACCAGCCGTCGCGAGATCGGACACGGCAATCTGGCCGAGCGCGCGCTGCAGAGCGTGCTGCCAGCGTTCGAGGATTTCCCATACACCATTCGCATCGTCTCCGACATCCTGGAGTCAAACGGCTCGTCATCCATGGCGTCGGTGTGCGGCGGGTCGCTCGCGCTCTTTGACGCTGGTGTGCCACTCCGGGCCGCCGTTGCTGGCGTCGCGATGGGACTAATCAAGGAAGGCGAGAAGTACGCGATCCTCACCGACATTCTCGGCACCGAGGATCACCTGGGCGACATGGACTTCAAGGTCGCCGGCACCGAGACCGGTATCACTTCGATCCAGATGGACATCAAGGTCGAAGGTCTCGACCTCAAGATCGTGAAAGAAGCGCTCGCGCAGGCGAGAGAAGGCCGTCTCCACATCCTCGGCGAGATGAAGAAGGCGCTGGGCGAGCCGCGGTCGGACCTGTCGGCGTACGCGCCGCGCATCGTGACGGTGAACATCAGCCCCGAGAAGATCGGCGACCTGATCGGACCGAAGGGCAAGACCATTCGCGGCATCCAGGAAGAGACTGGCGCGGAGATCACGGTGGACGACACCGGCCTGGTTACGATCGCCGCTGTCGGTGGGGAAGCCATGGAAAGGGCGCGTCAGATGATCCAGGCGCTCACCGCGGAGCCGATAATCGGAGAGACGTACGAGGGCAACGTGAAGAGCACTACAGCTTTCGGCGCGTTCGTCGAGATCATGCCCGGCACCGAGGGGCTGGTCCACATCTCCGAGCTGAAGCACGGCCGCACCGAGAAGACCGAAGATGTCGTGAAGAAGGGCGACCGGGTAAAGGTCAAGCTTCTCGAGCGCGATGAGCGCGGACGTCTGAGACTGTCCATGAAGGCTCTCGTTCCCAAGCCTGAGGGGGAATCTTCCTCGGGCGGTGAAGGCGGCGGCGCGGGAAGAGAAGGTAGCGCGCTTGCAGCGGTGGGCGCTGAAGGCGAGCAGGCCGATGGCGGCGCTGAAGGCGGCAGGTCCGAGGGATCGGATCGTGGCGACCGCCCGCGTCGTCCACGCAGCGGCGCGTCGCGTGGTGGCGGAGGCCGCTCGCGCGGGTGAGCGTCGTGACGCTCAGCGCGGAATCTGCTCTGCGCCGCACCGTTCTGCCGAACGGACTGACCGTACTCTCGGAATCGATGCCGGGAGTACGGTCGGTCGCATTGGGGGCGTGGATCCGGGCCGCATCTCTCCATGAGAGTGCGGAAAAGATGGGTGTCTCGCACATGCTCGAGCACATGGTCTTCAAGGGTACACCTACGCGCAGCGCAAAGGATCTCGCGCTCGCGCTGGAGACCCTGGGAGGCTCGCTCGATGCATACACCGCCCGCGAGCACACTGCCTATCAGGCGAAGGTGCTGGACGAGCATCTGCCGCAGGCCGCCGATGTCCTGGCGGACCTCGTTTTTCGCCCGGTGCTGCGCGCGTCCGATCTTGCTCTCGAGAAAAAGGTCGTGCTCGAGGAGATCAGCACCGTCGACGACACGCCCGACGATCTCGTCTTCGAGCTGCACAACACCCAGTTGTGGGGAACTCATCCGTACGGGTTCCAGATTCTCGGGACTCGTGAAACAGTCGGCGCGCTCGGAGTTTCCGACCTGCGCGCGCTTCACTCGCGTGCATATCATCCCGAGCAGATCGTGTTCGCCGCCGCTGGCAACGTCGAGCACGACGATCTCGTCGAAACACTCGAATCGACCGGGTGGGGAGCTGTCCCGCGCGGAGGCCTTCCGGCGCTGAAATCTCCGGCTCCAATCGTGCAGACACCTAGCGCCGTGCACTTCGAGCGCGATACGGCCCAGACTCACATCGTCATCGGCAGCGATGCGTTTCCCCACAGCGATCCGCGTCGCTATGCGATGAGCATGATCGGGATGCTCTTCGGCGGCGGAATGAGCTCACGGCTCTTTCAGCGCATCCGCGAAGAGCTTGGTTTGGCGTATTCGGTCTATTCATTCCAGTCGTTCCATGAGGACGCAGGGATGCACGGCGTGTACGTCGGCACCACGCCTGAAAGCGCGCGCTCAGCGGTCGATGCGATCAACGAGGAGATGGAGAAACTCTCGGCCGAGGGGCTGAGCGACGCCGACATTGCCGCCGGAAAAAGCCAGCTGAAGGGACAGATTACGTTGGCTCTGGAGAGTCCCACGTCGAGGATGTATCGAGCGGCGGGGACCGAGCTCTATAACGAGCCTTACAGGACGCTGGACGAGCTGCTCGCATTGATCGATTCGATCGACGCTGAAACGGTGGCGGATCTCTGCAGAACTTTCTACAGCCCGGCGCGGCAGACACTTGTTAGCCTGGGTCCCAAAGCCGCGGCGTGATGCCCGGCTTTCAACATTCTCTTTGAACATTCCAAGATGAAGATCGGCGTTCCGAAGGAAATAAAGACGAATGAGAATCGCGTGGCTCTCGTGCCGGCTGGCGCGGAGGCTCTCGTCGCGGGCGGACATAGCGTGATCATGGAGAAGGGGGCCGGAGAGGGAAGCGGCTTTCCCGATGGGTCTTACACGGCGGTGGGAGCGAAGATCGGCCCTGACGCGGATAGCGTGTGGCGCGAGGCCGAAATGATCATGAAGGTCAAGGAGCCGATCAAGGTCGAATGGCCGCGGATGCGCAAAGGACAGGTGATTTTCACCTACTTTCACTTCGCCGCCGACAAGGAGCTGACACTCGCGCACGTGAATAGCGGCGCCACCTGCATCGCGTACGAGACCGTGGAGCTGCCGAGTCATGAGCTGCCTCTCCTCACTCCGATGTCGGAAGTCGCGGGCCGCATGGCGGTCCAGGAAGGCGCGAAGTACCTGGAAAAGCTCTATGGTGGACGGGGCGTGCTGCTTGGCGGCGTCCCCGGTGTAGCACCCGCCAAGGTCGTGATTCTGGGTGGCGGCATCGTCGGAATCAACGCCGCCAAGATGGCCGCCGGGTTCGGGGCAAAGGTAACGGTGCTCGACCTGAGCCTGGAACGCCTGCGCTATCTGTCCGACGTGATGCCTGCCAACGTCACACTCATCTATTCCAATCGTCATAACATTCTGGAGCAGATCTCCACCGCGGATCTGGTCGTGGGAGCCGTCCTGATTCATGGGGCGGTCGCGCCAAGACTCATTCGCCGCGAAGATCTGAAGACGATGCAGCCTGGCTCAGTGATCGTCGACGTGGCCATCGATCAGGGTGGATGCGTCGAAACGATCAAGGCCACCACGCACGAGAACCCCACCTACGTCGTGGATGGGATCATCCACTACGGAGTCGCAAACATGCCTGGCGGCGTACCACGTACTTCGACACTCGCGCTGACAAACGCGACTTTCCCATACGCCATGCAATTGGCGAAGAAGGGATGGAAGCAGGCATTGAAGGAAAATCCCGCTCTGAAAAAGGGACTCAATATCGTAGACGGAAAGGTGACATATCCCGCTGTCGCTGAAGCGTTCGGCTTGCCGTTTACCCCACCCGATTCATATTTGAACTAATGCGATTTCCATTCTGGAAGCCGGGGGCACTTTTCCCCGCGAATGCGATCGCCGTCGACCTCGGCACCGCCAACACGCTGATTTACGTGAAGGGAGAAGGCATCGTGCTCAACGAGCCTTCAGTCGTGGCACTCGATCGCGAGACGAAGAAGATCAAGGGCGTGGGCCTCGAGGCCAAGCGCATGCTCGGGCGCACGCCTGAAGGGGTCATCGCGGTCAGACCGATGAAGGACGGCGTCATCGCCGACTTCGACGTCACCGAGAAGATGCTCCGGTATTTCCTCGCGCTCATTATCGAAAACCACGTCTTCAAGGTGAAGCCGCGCGTGATCGTCTGCGTTCCATCCGGCATCACTGAAGTGGAGAAGCGCGCGGTGCGCGACAGCGCGCTCGGCGCCGGCGCCAAGGAAGTCTTCATGGTAGCCGAGCCCATGGCGGCCGCGATCGGAGTGGGACTTCCCGTCGAGACGCCTACCGGCAACATGGTCATCGACATCGGCGGTGGCACAACGGAGATCGCCGTCATCGCGCTTTCAGGTATCGTCAGCGATACGTCGATCCGCACCGGCGGCGACGAGCTCGACATGGCGATCGTGCAGTTCATGCGCAAGAACTACAATCTCCTCGTTGGAGAATCGACCGCCGAGCAGGTGAAGATCCAGATCGGATCGGCTGCTCCTGTCGGCGACGAGAGGGAAATGGACGTCAAGGGCAGGGATCTTGTATCAGGCATCCCCAAGACGGTGCGCGTGCACTCGTCGGAGATCCGCGATGCGGTGCAGGAGCCGATTCAGCAGATCGTTGACGCGGTTCGCCGCGCGCTGGAGATCACTCCCCCTGAGCTCGCTGCCGACATCGTCGATCGCGGGATAGTGATGACGGGTGGAGGCGCTCTCATTCGTGGCCTCGACGTTCTTCTTTCGCAGGAAACCGGACTTCCGATTCACGTCGACGAAGATCCTCTCACCTGCGTCGTACGCGGCTGTGGCCGCATTCTTGACGATGAGGCTAAATATTGGTCTGTACTAGCGACTTGACTTGAGGTAACTCGTGGCCCGCGCCGTACGAAGCAACACCCGGATCGACCTGATTGTCCTTACAACGTGCGTGGTTCTAGCTCTCGCCGCCCGCGCACTCCCGAATACGATGCGCGACCCGGTGGCAACGGGGATGCGGCGCTCGTTCCTCGCCCCACTCGTCCTCCTCCAGGAGCGGTCCGAGAAGGGGCGTCAGTCGCTGCTCTCGGCCGATGCCAAGCAGCAGCACCTGGACAGCCTTTCGCTTGCCTCTATAAAAGCCGGCTCGCTGGAAGGCGAAAACGACCGGCTTAGAAAGATCATCGGGCTCGGGTCGAGGCTCCGTTGGGGATTCATCCCGGCCGAGGCCCTGCACGGACGCGGAGTTCGGGACGAGACAACGGTGATTTTGAGCGCGGGCTCGCGCGCTGGAGTGAGCCGCCTGAGTCCGGTGATCGGCCCGGAAGGCATGGTGGGCGTTGTCGATCAGGTCGATCCCACGATGAGCCACGCGATGCTCTGGACGCACCCCGATTTTCGAGTGAGCGCGATGTCGCCCGACGGCAGCGCATTCGGAATCGCGCAGGCGCACCTCAGCGGCGGGGCAAGCGGCGACTACCTCATCGAGCTTCGCGGCGTCCCGTTCAGGGCCACCCTCAAGCCCGGCTCAGTCATCGTAAGCTCTGGGTGGGGCGGAGTATGGCCGCGTGGAATTCCCGTCGGAACCGTGCTCCAGGAGATCAAGACTACGGAAGCCTGGGCGCGAACGTATCTGCTGCGGCCCGCCGTCAACCCTTCCGATGTCTATTCCATCATGATTCTTCGCCGCGACCGCGTGGCGAAGGGAGTCGACGGCGTGTGGGAGAACGCCGCACAGGTAGATGCGGCCGCTCAGAGGATCCTCATATCAGGTGACTCCGCCGCGAAGAGCGCCGCGCTCGCGGAGGCCGCCGCCCGCAGGGCTGTTCTCGACAGCATGGCCCGCGCTAATGGGATCGCTCCTGTTGGCGCAACCGACAGCGCGCGCGCCGTGACGCCGCAACCCGTACCAGTACGTCGGCCCACACGGGTCGACACCACAATTCGCCGCGACACTGTGCCCCGCGATACGACCCGGCGCGATTCTGTTCCTCCACCCAGAGCTGTGCCGGCCCCAGGAGCAGCTCGATGAATATGGGCGGAGCGATTCGCGCGACAATCAGCTTCCTCATCTTCGTCGTCCTTCACTACACGCTCCGCCCGCTTCTGGGATGGCGCGCGCCGATGGACTTCCTGGTGCTGGCGCTGCTTCTCGCTTCAGTGAGGGTGAGGCCCGCCACGGCGGCGGTGATCGGGTTCATTCTGGGAATGATCTCGGATTCCCTGGCTCCCGACGCCCTCGGCGCGGGGGCGATCGCGATGACGATCGTCGGATTCGGCGCGTCGTACCTCAAGGCCGTTTTCTTCGCGGACAACCTGGTTCTCAACGCCTTCTTCTTTTTCCTCGGCAAGTGGGTGTTCGACATCCTCTACTTCATCGGCGAGCAGCGAGTGCATGGGGTGGAGCTGGTGCAACAGCTGCTCCTCTGGTCTCCGCTCTCGGCAGCGGTGACCGCAGCGGTGGGCGTCCTGTTATTGTTCATCATGCGTCCCCTTTTGGAGCCGAGTACCGCATGAGCTTTCATCCGAATGATGTCGCCCGCCGAGCCCGCATGAGCTCGCTGGCACTCGTTGTCGGATTTCTGCTTCTGGTTGGCGCGTTCTTCAAGACGCAGGTCATTCAGAACAAGCAGTATGTGATGCAGTCGGAGGAAAACCGGTTGCGTCCGATTCCTTTGCCTGCGCCGCGCGGAATCATCTACGACCGGCACGGCGAAGTGATCGCCGAGAATCTTCCGGCGTATTCAGTCTCGATCACCGCGCCGAGTGTCGACAGTCTACGCGGCGCGCTCGCGCAGCTCGCCAGCACGCTGCAGCTCGATCAGGCCCAGATCAACAACGCGATTCGCCGCTACCGCCGCGCGCCGACGAGGCCAACGGTGGTTCTCCCCGACGCGTCCATCGATATAGTCTCGGTGCTCGAAGAGCACCGTCTCGATTTCCCGCGCCTCATCATCCAGTCCGTTCCCAAGCGGTACTATCCGGACGGCGCCAACGTCGCAACTTTTGTCGGGTACACGGGCGAGATCACCGAATCAGATCTGAACGATCCCAAGTACGCCTCGTACAAGCCCGGACAGGATGTCGGCAAAGCCGGACTCGAGAAGCAGTACGAGTCGATTCTTCACGGGAAGGAAGGCGTCCGCTTCGATGAGGTCGATGCGCGCGGACGTCCCGTCCGTGGGCAGGGCCCCAGGCCCGACCTCGATGCGCAAGGCGCGCCGCCGCTCTACACCAACATCGATTTGGATCTGCAGAAGTTCACTGCCGGGGTCTTCGCCGACTCGCTACAGGGCGGGGCCGTTGCGATCGATCCGAACACGGGTGCAGTCCTCGCGATCTACAGCGCGCCGAGCTGGGACCCCAACAAGTTCACTGGGGGAATTCCAGCCGACTACTACAAGCAACTGCTCGAGGACAAGCGGCGCCCTCTCGTCAACAAGGCAATTCAAGGTCGATATCCACCTGGTTCGACATTCAAGCTGGCGACCTCCGTCATCGCGCTGCAGGACGGCCTCGTCGGACTGAAGGAGCATATGCCCGTCCCGTGCACGGGAGGTTATCAGTTCGGCAATCGCTACTTCCGTTGCTGGGACAAGAGGGGTCACGGGTCGCTGGACCTCGAAGGTGCGATCAAGCATTCGTGCGATGTCTATTTCTATCAGCTGGGCCTGAAGATCGGGCTCGCGAGGCTGCTCGCGGGTGGCATTTCGCTCACGATGCGCGACAAGTCCGGTATAGATCTGCCCGAAGAGAATCAGCCATACTGGCCGTACGCAATCGACTACTACAACAAGAAGTTTGGGCCGCGCAACTGGAGCAATGCCGAAACGCTGAACCTCGCGATCGGGCAGGGGGCGAATTCGCAGACGGTCGTGAACATGGCGAAGTTCTACACCGCTATCGCAACCGACGGTCGAGCGGCTCGGCCGGAGATTGCGCACCTCGTGCCTCAGCGTAAGCAGATTTTCCGTCTCAGCGCCGACCAACAGACTGCGGTCCTCAACGGCCTCAAGGCAGTGCTCGAGGGCGGTGGAACAGCTGCGGCGTCAGCGATCCAGGGCGCAGTGCTCGCAGGCAAGACGGGGACGGCGCAGAATCCGGGCGGCAACGATCACGGCTGGTTCGTCGGCTTCGCCCCGGCGGATCATCCGCAGATCGTCGTCGCAGTCCTGCTCGAGTTTGGCCTTCACGGATCGCGCGCGGCCCACATCGCATCCGCGATCATCGGTCACTACCTGAAGCTCGGCCCAATCGCCGCCACCATGGACGAAGGCTGATGAGCAGGCCTATCGTTTCGGATTACAAGCTGCTTGGCGCGGCCACCATTCTTTCCGTGTTCGGCGTGGCGATGGTTTACTCGGCGGGCCAGACCGATACGCCGACCGCTGTCGCCCACGCGTACAAGTCGCAGATGCTGTGGCTGCTGATCGGGATGGGTTTCGCGTATGCTGTCACGCATTCGTCCGTTCGCTTCATCGAGTGGATGACCACGCCGATCTATGCCTTCTCCGTTTTCCTGCTGATGCTGACGCTGGTGATCGGAAAGGGCGCGGGCACGGCCGCCAGCTCGAAGAGCTGGCTGGCCATTGGCAGCCATCGCCTCGGCCAGCCTTCCGAGATAGCGAAGGTAACAGTGGTGCTGATGCTGGCGAAGATTTTGTCGGCGCGTAGAGAGACGCCGCGCTCGCTTCTCGATCTCTGGAAGCCCGCTATCGTGGTCGGCATCCCGTGGGCGATCATCATGCTCCAGCCCGATCTCGGCACGGGCATTGTCTTCATCGGGATATTCTTTGCGATGCTGTACTGGTCGGGCGTCGCGTGGCCGCTCCTCCTTCTCATCGCGAGCCCTGCGATCAGCCTGATTCTCTCATTCAGCGTCGGCTTGTGGGGAGCGTGGTTTTTCATTTTGCTCGCGCTCGTTCTCTGGTACAAACCGTTCCTGATCGAAGGAATCGTCCTGATGGTGCTCAACGTCGCGACGGGTGTGGTTGCGCCGCTGATGTGGGAGAAGCTGGCACCCTACCAGCAGAATCGATTGAAGACGTTCATAGATCCAACCGCTGACGTGCGCGGATCGGGGTACCACGTCATCCAGTCGAAGGTGGCCATCGGATCGGGCGGCTTTTTCGGACAGGGGTATACGCTAGGCACCCAAAAGCGACTCGCGTTTCTTCCGGAGCAGCACACCGATTTCATTTTCTCAGTGGTCGGTGAGGAGCTGGGCTTCATTGGCGTCGCAATCGCGCTCTCACTTTTCCTCTGGCTCTTCCTGCGCATCACGCAGGTGGCCGAGCGCGCGAACGATTCGTACAGCAGCCTGGTGGCGTACGGGTTGATGTCCGGCTGGTTCGTCCACGTGCTTGTGAACGTCGGCATGACGCTGAACCTGATGCCGATCACGGGCATTCCTCTTCCGTTCTTCAGCTATGGCGGCTCCTTCATGCTCGCGAGCTGGCTTGCCGTCGGGATTCTCATGCGGATCTCGGGGGAAGGTCGCGGGAGTGCCATGTCTCTCCGAGGCTATTAAGCGCTTTTGCACCGTGGTGCGCTCTTCGGATAGTGCATCGCGCGTGGTCGCTGAGGGGTGTCGTCTACGGCGACAACGCGCCCTCGCTCGGAGCCCCTAACTGCGCTCCTTCGCTCTGCTCAGTCGCGGGTCTCCTTGGTCGGTCGCTTAAGTCGCCTGCGACGACACCCCTCACCTCCCTCGCTCGAGATCTCTAAAGGTGCGCGCGGTCGTGGCCGAAGCGCACAGACATTGGTCGTAGCGCGCAGTCGTTGGCGCGTGCGCGTGATCCGCGAAGCGGCAAGTTTGCGCGGGGATGCCGAGCTGCGCTCGGCGCGCTGCCGCGCATGGGGTCAGCGTGAGCGCGATGACGCGGCGTACCGTGCACGCGCAGTTGAGACTAGTGGGAAGGAGGGCGAGGGTGTCCGCGCAGGGCGGCGTGCTCGCGTAGCAAGAGACCGGCTGGGTGCCCGCTCGCGAGCGCAAGCCGCGAGTGGGCTGACGGGCTCGATGCGTGTAAGCGAGCTAGCCGCCCGGAGTCGGATACCCTCGCCCGACTGACCGGCAAAGAATCCAGACATACGCGACATATTACGACCCGCGGTCGCTCCTCCCGCCGTCGCGAGGCAACGCGCCGAATGCCGTATCCGCTTACCCGGTGCGAATTTAGCCGGTTCCGCGTAAATTCCGCGCATGGCATGGTTTCGGAAGGAGAAGAAGCCCCGGCTTCCGCGTCACGAGAAGCACGAGATACCGCCCGACGCGTGGGAGAAATGTGACAATTGCGGTCACACCGATCTCCGCGAGAAGTTCGTCCGCAACCTGAATGTATGCCCCAGCTGCGGCTTTCACCGCCGAATCCGCGCCAGCGAGTACGCGGCGATTCTCCTCGACGAAGGGACCGCGGAAGAGACCGAGCTGGAGATTCGCTCTACAGATCCCCTCGGCTTCCCCGATTATCCGGCGCGTCTCAAGAAGGCTACCACAAACGCGGGCGACGGTGACGCCGTGCTGACCTTCACCGGACAACTCGGCGGGATGCCAGTCTGTCTCGCGGTGATGGACTTCGCTTTCATGGGTGGATCAATGGGCTCCGTCGTCGGTGAGAAGCTCGCCCGTCTGGGTCAGCGCGCCATCGAGCGGAAATATCCGCTGATCATCATCTCCGCTTCCGGAGGCGCGCGCATGCAGGAGGGGGTGCTCTCGCTCATGCAAATGGCCAAGGCCGCCGCGATTCTGTCGCAGCTCTCAGAGCGCAGAATTCCCTACGTCTCCATACTCACCAATCCCACCACCGGCGGCGTCAGCGCCAGCTTCTCGATGCTCGGCGATTCGATTCTCGCCGAGCCGGGAGCGGTAATCGGGTTCGCGGGCCCGCGCGTGATCAAGCAGACCATCGGGCAGGAGCTGCCGGAGGGGTTTCAGACGGCAGAGTTTCTCCTCGAGCACGGGATCGTTGACTCAGTAGTTCCTCGCAGTGAACTGAAGCGAACCGTTGGCCAGCTGCTCCGCCACATGAGCGGGAAGCCGGCGTCGGCAGGGTGGACGACCTCCTGACGTCGTACAGCGCGGCTATCGACGCGCTTTTCGCCCGCACCACGAGCGGCACAAAATTCGGACTCGAGCGCACCTACGCGATTCTCGCGAAGATGGGGTCGCCCCACGAGAGACTCACCGCTATCCACGTCGCGGGGACGAACGGCAAGGGAAGTGTCGTCGCGACGGCCGAGGCGCTGCTCCGGGCGACCGGACACCGCGTGGGCAGATACACGTCTCCCCACCTGATCGATTTTCGAGAGCGCATCACGGTCGACGGGGTGCCGATAGCCGAAGAAGATGTGCTCCGGTTTCTGGAGAGGTGGATCCCCGCCGCGGAAGAGATGGGCGCGACCTTCTTCGAGCTGACTACGGCGCTCGCCTTCGACTGGTTCGCGACGAATAAGGTCGACGTCGCAGTGATAGAAACAGGCCTCGGTGGGCGTCTCGATTCGACGAACGTGCTGATTCCTCGGGTGGCCACGGTCACCTCGATAGGTCTGGACCACGTCGATCTTCTCGGAAATACGCTCGAGGCCATTGCGCGCGAGAAGGCGGGAATATTCAAGCGCGGCGTGCCGGCGGTGATTGGCGAGGCAGACCCGTCGATCGCCGAGCTATTGGAGCGGTGCGCAAAGGAGGCGGGCGCCGAGCCACTGACGGTGGTCGACGACAGCTACCGACTGAGCGGCGTGGAAGTCTCGGCGAGCGGAACGTCATTCTCGCTCGTGCACGGAGCGGATCGCGAGCGGCTCACGACACCGCTGATTGGAGCATACCAGGCGAGAAACACAGCCACCGCCATAGTGACCGTCCGGGCACTCGGCGAGAAGTACCTTCCTGCGCCCAGGAAGGTAAACGGCGCATTGTCGAGAGTGTTTCTCCCCGGACGCTTTCAGCGCTGGGGAAAATTCATCTTCGACGTTGGGCACAACCCGGACGGGGCGCGAACGGTGGCGCAATCGCTTGGCGCTTTGAACCCGGCCGGTCCTCGAACAGCGATAGTTGCGGTTCTCGCCGACAAGGACTGGCGGGGCATTGTCCGGGCTCTCGCACCCTCGGTCGATCGCTTCATCATGACGAACGCGCCGTCTGCGCCCGCGGACAGAAGATGGGATCCGAGCGCGGCAGTGGCCTTTGCGAAATCCGAGGCGCTTCAGGCGGAGCTGGAGCCGGACATCGACGCCGCGCTCAAGCGCGCGGAGAGCCGCAGTGGAACGGTCGTCGTCACGGGGTCGTTTCACACCGTGGGCGACGCCATGTCGCGCTTGCAGGTGTCTCCATTCGCCGCGTAGCTTTCCTCCATGTCACAGGGAGCGTTACCGGGATTTCGAGATTTTTACCCCGAGCAGCTGGCCAACCGCAACTATCTGATGTCGGTGTGGCGTGAAGTCGCGCGGAAATACGGATTCGTCGAGTACGATGGACCGCCGCTCGAGCCCCTGGAGCTGTACACCAGGAAAAGTGGGGACGAGATAGTCGGCCAGCTCTATGCCTTTACGGACAAAGGCGGGCGAGATGTCGCGCTGCGTCCGGAGATGACGCCGACGCTGGCGCGCATGGTGGCAGCCAAGGCCAACGCGATGCGGAAACCCATCCGCTGGTTTTCCGTTCCGCAGCTTTTTCGCTACGAGCGACAACAAAAGGGGCGGCTTCGGGAGCACTTCCAGCTCAACGTCGATATTGTCGGCGAGGCATCGATCGCAGCGGATGCGGAGCTCCTTGCGGTCGCGATCGACGTGATGCGCGCCGTCGGGCTAACATCGAAGGACGTTCGTGCGCGGGTGTCTGATCGCAGGCTGCTTACGGCGGCGCTCGCGGGCCTCGGTGTGCAGAAGAACGAGCTGCCCGCGGTCTTCGCGGCCATCGACAAGACGGGGCGAGAGCCGCGCGATGTGACACTTGGCAAAGTCGAGAAAGCGGTTGCGAGCGCCGGAGCCCGAAAGGGAATCGGACGCCTCCTCGATCACGCGAAGGATCTCGACGCGCTTGCCCGCGACTTTCTCGAGTCACCGGACGTCGTGGAAGAGGTCGTGCGGATGAAGGAGTATTTGTCTTTTCTCAAGGCACTCGGCGTCGGCGACTGGATAGACTTCGACCTCTCAATCGTTCGAGGACTCGCTTACTATACGGGGAAGGTGTTCGAGCTATTCGACGCAAAGGGAGAGTTCCGCGCCATTTGCGGCGGTGGTCGGTACGATGAGCTGTTGTCGACGATTGGCGGAGTCGATCTGCCGGCTCTGGGTTTCGGAATGGGTGACGTGGTGCTGACGGAAATTCTCAAGTCTCGCGATCTTTTGCCCGCGCCCCAGCTTGCGACGGAATACTGGGTAGCATCGGATGATGAATCGATGCTCCCCGAAGTCATGACGGTCGCCGGCCGGCTTCGCGCGAAGGCGCGGAGCGTCGAGTACGCGCTCAAGGCACAGACACTGGCGCGACAGCTCAAGACGGCAGCGAGCGCCGGCGTCAGAAACGTCGTGTTGCTCAGTCGTCCGGATTACGAGAACGGAAAGGTCACTGTCAAGACGCTCGCGGACGGCTCCGAGCGAAACGTAGCTCTCGATGCATTTCTCGACTCATTGTAATTAACGCCAATGGCTGACGACAAAAAGCTCACGACCCGCGCCGCTGATTTCAGCGCCTGGTACAACGAACTGGTTTTGAAATCGGAGCTCGCCGATTACTCGCCGGTGCGCGGGTGCATGGTGATCAGGCCTCGCGGCTACGGGATCTGGGAGCGCATGCAGGGGCAGCTCGACACGATGTTCAAGGACACGGGCCACGAGAACGCCTACTTCCCGCTTCTCATTCCCGAGAGCTTTCTGCACCGCGAGGCACAGCACGTCGAGGGCTTCGCGCCGGAGCTCGCGGTGGTGACGCACGGGGGAGGCAAGAAGCTCGAGGAGCCGCTCGTCATTCGTCCAACCTCCGAGACGATCATCTACGCCATGTACGCCAAATGGGTGCAGAGCTACAGAGATCTTCCCATCCTCATCAACCAGTGGGCGAACGTGATCCGCTGGGAGATGCGCACTCGTCTCTTCCTGCGCACGCTCGAGTTCCTCTGGCAGGAGGGGCACACCGCGCACGCGACGCACGATGAGGCGGAGGAAGAGACCCGGAAGATGCTGGGAGTATACCGTGACTTTATGGAAGGATGGATGGCGATGCCCGTAGTAACGGGCATCAAGACCGAATCCGAGAAATTCGCCGGCGCGCTCCGCACTTACTCGTGCGAAGGGATGATGCAGGACAACAAAGCCCTCCAGGCCGGGACGTCGCACAACCTGGGACAAAACTTCTCCAAGGTATTCGATCTCAAATTCCAGACGGAAGAAGGCGGGATCGAGTACGCCTGGAACACGAGCTGGGGCGTATCGACCCGAATGGTGGGTGGTCTGGTGATGACTCACGGAGACGACAAGGGACTTCGGGTGCCGCCGCTGCTTGCCCCGATCGAGATCGTCATCGTGCCGATCTGGAAGACGGATGAAGACAAGGGCCGCGTCCGCGCCGCCGCGCATCTGGTGAAGGAGAGCCTGCTCGCCTGGGAACGCAGCGTTCCGGGCCGCTTGCGCGTACACGTCGACGATCGCGAGGGAATCAAGCCGGGCGCCAAGTACTATGAGTGGGAGCTGCGCGGAGTTCCACTCCGAATGGAGCTGGGCCCCCGCGACATCGATCAGAATCAGGCTGTTTTGGTGCGTCGCGACACGGGAGTGAAGCGTTCGGTGTCTCTCGGTTCGGTTGGTGAGGACGCAGCCGATCTGCTCCACCAGATTCAGGAGACGATGCTGATCGACGCGCGCGAGCGGAGAGAGCACAACAGCATCCGTGGCGGCATCACGTACGATCGTTTCCGCGAGGTGATGAATGGGGACGGCGCCTTCGTTTACGCCGGGTGGTGCGGCGATCCGAAGTGTGAAGCAGCGATAAAGGAAGAAACCAAGGCGACCATCCGCGTTTTACCCGACGAAGAGTTCAGATCGGCGGACCCGCCAAAGACTTGCCTCAAGTGCGGACGCGAGTCCACCGCCGAGGCACTGTGGGCAAAAGCGTACTAACGTCGCGCGATGCCGCGCCGCCAAACGGCGCGATGACAGCGAGCACCGACTGGGAGGCCTTTCCGCGCGGCAAGGGCGGATTGCGGTGCGAGGGCGTTTCGCTGTCGCTGATTGCGCGCGAGGCGGGAACGCCCGCGTTCGTCTACAGCGCGGGAGCGATTCGCCGGCAGTACGGCAAGCTTGCCGATGCAATGAAGGGCGTCGACGCGCGACTGCATTACAGCGCGAAGGCAAACTCCAGTATCGCGATCCTTTCGCTCCTGCGAGAGCTGGGTGCGGGGCTGGACATCGTCTCGGGGGGCGAGCTCTATCGAGCACTCCAGGCGGGATTCTCCGGGCCCGACATCGTGTTCAGCGGTGTGGGCAAGACCGAGTGTGAGATCGAAGATGCGCTCGACGCGAAGGTGCTCCTGTTCAATGTGGAGTCCGAGCAGGAGCTGCACGTCATCCAGGCGGTGACGAAGCGACGGGGGGTGACGGCTCCCGTTGCGCTACGCGTGAATCCAGAGGTGTTGGTAG
>JBBQFZ010000027.1:0-26605 GCA_038322455.1 Gemmatimonadales bacterium
AGATTCTCGCCTGCGTGATAGGGGTCGGGAGCGACGCGGCGCTTGGTGGCGTCCTCGACCTCCCATCCGGGATTGAGCGCAGCCTGCAGCTCGTCGATCGTCGCCGCATTCGGAAGGTCCCGCTTGTTGTACTGGATCACGAACGGCATCCGGGTGAGGTCGTACCCGTACTCCGACATGTTGTCGTAAAGATTCTGCATGGACTCCAGATTCGCTTCCATGCGCTCCGCCTGCGAGTCTCCGACGAAGACAATGCCATCTACGTTCTTGAGTATGAGCTTGCGACTCGCGTTGTAGTACACCTGGCCGGGCACGGTGTAAAGGTGAAAGCGCGTCTTGAACCCTCGAATCGTTCCAAGATCGACGGGAAGGAAATCGAAGAAGAGTGTGCGCTCGGTCTCGGTTGCAAGCGATATGAGCTTCCCTCTCGTCTCCGGCTTAACCTTGCCGTAGACGTGCTCGAGATTCGTCGTCTTGCCGCCAAGCCCGGGACCATAGTAAACGATCTTACAGTTGATCTCGCGCGAGGCGTAGTTGATCATCGACACGTCTAGCTCTTCCTCACCAGTTGAAGAGTTTGTCGATCTCGTCATCCGCGCCCTGGAGCAAACGCCCCTCTGGCGCGGCGCCGTTGCGACCGCGTGAGAACACGCGGTCAACCAGCAGCGTCAACTCCTCGATCTCGTCCTTCATTCTGAGCCGGACGAGACCGACAGTCGTGCGCGAATCGAAAATTATTACCAACAGCAGCCGCTTGGCGACATCGGCAACGTAAATGGAATCCTTCTCACCCTGGTGAAACAGACTGGAGAAGTCGTTCTCGCCAACCAGTTTTGCGAGCTGATCGTTGGCGCTGTAGTCCGCCGCGGTGAGAGTCGCAAAGGTGGTCGTATCCAGACCCAGAGCTTCGCCAACGGTCGTCACTAGCTGTCCCGACCGGTCCACGAGCAGCGCGCAGCGAGAGTTGGTGTCGCCGAGAAAACGCTTCAGCGATTCGGTGATCGAAGTGAAATCGTCCTGTGTAAACGACCAGTTTGCCGTGCCGACGGTCATCTTGCTCCGTTCACAGCGTGGACTCCAGTCGCTTGAGCAGGGCAGCACCGCGATATCTTAGAATCGACCTCGGCTCCCACGCTATGTACTCCCGCAACAGCTGCGCGGTGTTCACGGTCGGACGGGCACGAAGGTATCCGAGCGCAGCCACGCGGCGCAGTGGCGACTTGCTGAAAAGATTCCGCCGGTACTGGCGCTGCATACGAGTCCAGACCACGGAGCCAGCGGCCACGCCACCGAGAAATCCGACGGCCACGAAGCCGGCGCGACGGGTGCTCACATCGCCCTCCTGGCGGTCAGGGCCTGAGCGATCGTAACGCCATCGGCGTACTCGAGATCCCCGCCCACGGGTAGGCCACGCGCGATCCTCGATACCGTCAGCGGATAGCGCGCAAGCTTTCGCTGAACGTAGAGCGCCGTCGTCTCGCCTTCGATGCTAGGATTGGTGGCAATTATCACTTCGCGGACGACTCCGGCCGACACTCGGCTCTCAAGCTGAGGGATGGTGAGATCTTCCGGCCCGATGCCGTCCAGCGGGGAAAGTCGACCACCCAGGACGTGATACACACCCCGGAACTCGCCTGACCGCTCGATAGCACCGATATCGGAAGCCTCCTCTACTGCGCAGATGACTCCCGTATCCCTGCGGGCGTCACGGCAAATGGAGCACAAATCCTCCTCCGTGAGATTGAAGCATTGAGGACACGGGCGCACCTTGTCGGCCAGTGTCTCCAGAGCCGTAGCCAGCCGCTTCGACTGATCCGGCGACTGTTTCAGGAGATGGTACGTAAGCCTCAGCGCCGTCTTCCGCCCGATACCGGGCAGCTTCGACAGCTCCGTGGCCAGATCGTCGATGGCGCCCACGTCTAGAACGGAAGCTTGAAGGGAAGATTCAAGCCACCAGTGAGCTTGCCCATCTCTCCTTTGGCCAGTTCGGCCGCCTTTTTCTGGGCTTCGTTGACGGCGACGAGGATAAGGTCCTCGAGCATCTCGAGGTCCTTGGGATCGGCGACGGTGGGATCTATCTTGACCTTGGTGATGGTTCCCTTGCCATCCGCCTCGACTTGCACCATGCCGCCGCCGGAGGCAGCGGTCACCGTCTGCTTCTCCAGCTCCGCCTGCATTTGTTGCATGCGGGCCTGCATCTGCTGCGCCTGCTCGAAGATCTTCGAAAAATCAGCCATAGTGCCGGTTTGTGTGAATTAGTCCGTCGACGATCAGTCGAGTAGCTCCAGGTCGAGCTCGTCGATCGCGGCGCCGAGGGCGGGATCCTTTTGTCGAAGCATTCCGATGCGCTCCGCCTTGAGGGCCTCGGGTGTCATCCGACTCCGATTCGAATCCTGTGCCGTTGTCTCCATCGCGCGTTTCATTTCGCGCAACTGTCCCTCATTTACGCTTGGAGAGGGGGCTTTCATCGGACTCCCCGTATCTCCACCCGTCCCCTCGACCGAAAGCGCGTTTGGGGAACTGAGCTGCGGCGGATATCCCGGTCGGGTTGCCGGCCGCTGCGCCGTGCGCGCTACCGCTGGCTGCGCGGGTTGGACGCGCACCGATCCACTCGGCGATTCCCCACGATCAATCACGCGCGGGGAGTCACCCGCCAGCCCGCGAAGCATCTCCTCGAGCGCCACCGTCCGATCGAGGAGTGCCATTCGGACGAGCAGCATCTCGATAAGAAGCTGTTGCTGTCCACTCTTCCTGAATGTCGGCTCGAGCGCATTCACCGCGCTGATCATTCGCAGGAGATCGCCAGCGGTGAACAGCTCCTTTCGCTGAGCGAGCGCCGTGGCAGCCGTCGCGGAAACACCGTCAGCCTTTCCATTCAGCACCACGGTGAGCTGCGCGCGCAGCACATCCGCGAACCCCGAGAGAAAGACCCCGAAATCGACCCCAGCGTCGGCCAGTTTGGTGACGGCCCCGAAGACTTCGCCCGCGCGATGACCGGCGATGATGTCGAGAATCGCGAGGAATTCGTCTTCCGGAACCAGGCCAAGCGCATCGCGGACGCGTTCCGCGGTCACCGTTCCCTCACCAATCGAGATTACCTGGTCGGTGAGACTCAGGGCATCGCGCATCGACCCATCCGCGGCGCGCGCGATCATCGCCAACGCGTCGTCGGACGCCTGCACACCTTCCTTCTCGAGCACCGTCGTGAGACGACGGGTGATGTCTCCGATCCCGATGCGCTTCAGGTCGAAGCGCTGGAGGCGGCTCAACACCGGTGCCGCGGCCTGCGCAATCTTCTGGGGTTCGGTGGTCGCAAAGACGAAGATCACCCGCGGTGGCGGCTCCTCGAGAATCTTGAGGAGTGCATTCCACGCCTCTCGCGTGAGCATGTGGGCTTCGTCGACGATGTACACCTTGTACCGGTCGTCACCCGAGGGAGCATACATCGCCCGCTCTCTCAGATCGCGCGCGTCGTCGACACCCCGATTGGAAGCGGCATCGATCTCGACGACATCGAGGCTCGATGAGCCCGTCCAAATGCGCTGGCACGAGAGGCAGTGTCCGCACGGCTCACCGTCGTCAACCTTGTTCTCGCAGTTGAGGGCCATGGCGAGAACGCGCGCGAGTGTCGTCTTCCCGACTCCGCGCGGACCGCAAAGGAGGTACCCGTGCGCGACTCTTCCCCTGGCGATGGCCCCGCGCAACGTGTTTGAAACGTGCGACTGGACGGCAACGTCAGCGAAGGTCTTTGGGCGGTATTTGCGGGCTAGTGCGAGAGACATTGCGAGGCGGGAGTACCCCAGGCCTGACGGAGCAACGAAAGACACCGCATGCCGCTGCTACCTTCGGGGTCCTGACGGAGTTAACGGGCTTCCGCCCTCCGGGACCTGGGGCAGAGGAAATATAGTCTCACACCTGTGGACACGGGAGCCAAGCTGTTTCTCAGTAATCGGAGATCTTACCTGACTGAAGCCGTGACGATTTTTCCCCAGGATGATCGTCGGCTTGGCCGTTTGACTGAAGTCCACCGGCCGGCCGCTGGGGACCGGCAGTCTTCAGTTCGCCATTACCCAAGGAAAAGGCCCCGCCATTCCTCATGACGGGGCCCTTCCTCTCGCTCGCGCCGGAGGCGCGCGCGCGCGATAAGTAAGGAACTAGTGCTTCTTTACGGAGACGGTCGGGGTTTTGATCTTGGTGGAATCCATCACGACCTTCGGAACCGCAACCGTGGTGGTCTGCGTGCCGACATCTACCGTCGGGGTGTGAATCGTATCCGTCTGCATTCCAACCACAGGCTTCTCAACCTGGTACTCTCCCTCGCCCGTCTTTTTGCAAGCCGAGAGTGAGACGACGGCCATGATGGCCGCGACAGCTGCTAACTTGCGCACGAGACGCCCTCCAAAAAGTGTGTTCGCCGGAAAGCCCGGCAACATCGCCAATAATACTCAGTCTTCAAACGCTTCGCGCTGTCTCTTTCTGACTCGCCGAAGCTCATACACCTGCGCTACCTCACCACCAATGATAAAGATCAGGGAGGCGTAGTAGACCCAAATGACAACGAGAACCAATGCAGCGACCGTGCCGCTGTAGAAGGAACCGGGGTTAAATGAGCGAACGTAGGCCGAAAAGACCCTTTTTGCCACCTCCAGCATTACGCTCGTGAACAGCGAGGCAATTAGGGCCGTCTTCCAGCGGATTTTGCGGTGCGGCAAAAACTTGTACAGGCTGAAGAACATCGTCGCGATGAACGAAAACGCCAGAATCTGGCCGAGATTGTACTCCAGCTGGCCCATAAGCTCTTTCCGAATGCCCAGATCCGCGAGGATCAGTACACTCCGCGTACTCGCTATCGCCAGGTACGCGCTCAGGGACGTATAGGCCACCAGCAGGAGGCTCGACATGAGCGTCATCTCGATATCGAAGATCTTGCCGGCGATGATGCCCCGGTCGGAATCGATGTCGAAAATGGCCGCCAGGACAGTTCGCAGCGAACCGAACAGCCGCGTCGAAAACCAGATGAATCCAATGGCGGAGTAAATCCCGAGCGAGCCGCGTCGCTTGATCACCTCGTCCAGGATGGTGGCCGCGGGCCCCGAATCGCCGGGCGGGTGGGGAGGAAGAAATTTGTCGACGATCGCGAGCACTTCGGCCGAGGTCGTGTCGGGCGACTGGTTGAGGAGATACACCAAACCAGTCGCCATCAGCAGGAAAAACGGCACGGCTGCGAGGAGGATATTGAAGCAGATGCCGCCGGCGAGAAAGAATACGTTGTCTTCGCCGCTGTTGTCCCAGACCCGCTTCGCGTAATCGCGAAGGAGCCAGCCGAGCCGGGCGGTTAGCCCGCGCTGCGGCACTAGCTCTCTTTGTACGCCGCTTTTCTCTCGGCGATGCGGTGCTCGAGCTCTCCGCGCGTCTGCCGCGCGGCAGCCCGTCCTGCCTCGAACGCGTTCGACACCTGCCGCTTCTTGGCATCAACGGCCTCAAACGTGGCCTCGATTCTCTCCTCGACAACAGCGCGAACATCCTGGAATTTGTCAGCTACCGTTCCGCTCAGGTCCTCCACCAGGTTCTGCGCGGCATCCTGCGCTCGACGCGCCCTCCGCGCGATCTCGCGGCGCGTCTCCTCGCCGCTCTGGGGCGCCAGGAGCAGTGCTACCCCGGCACCGAGCGCGATACCGATGAGGAACGAACCGATGCCGGGCGACTCATGCCGCTCGACAATTACATAGGGCCGTTCCGCAGCGGAGGGATCCTCATCGTACCACTCGTACTCGTCCATTCCAGTCTCCCGGTTGATTACCGCTTTTTGGGTTTGGCACCCTTCGAAGCGGGCTTCGCGGATTTCGGCGCCGGCTGAGATTCTGCCGGCTTCGAGGACCGCTGCGCACCATTGGTGGTGCCAGGCGTTGCGGCTCCGTCGCTCCCGTTCAGGAGAGATGCAATCTCCGCGCGCACATCACCAGGCGCCATCCCGACCATATGCGCGGTGCGCGCGTAATCGCCGTTTGTCGACGCAAAAGCGCGAAGCACGAGCTGCCTGCGAGTGTCGGCGAGCGTCGCCCCGGGGGGAACGCTGATGGAGGCCGTGGGATCTGCCCCGCGGCGCAGATGCCGCGGCATGATGTCCACTGCCTTGATCCTGTCGCCGCGACCCATGATAACCGCCCGCTCGACGGCGTTCTTCAGCTCGCGGACATTCCCGGGCCAACTGTAGGAGAGAATCCACTCCCACGCGTCCTCGTCGAAGCCGGTCATCGGCTTTCCGTTCTGGTTGCCGAAGCGCACCAGGAATTCGTTGGCAAGGAGCTTGATATCGCCGATTCTTTCGCGCAGCGGCGGCAGGAAAAGCTCGACTACCGCCAACCGATAGTAGAGATCTTCCCTGAGGTCGTTTTCCGAGAGTGCCTTCTGGAGATCGCGATTGGTGGCCGCGAGAATCCTGATGTCGACTGTGATCTCCTTCTTCCCGCCGAGTCTTCGAATGCTGCGAGATTCGATGGCGCGGAGCAGCTTCACCTGGATGTCCGGCGGCATCTCGGCCACTTCGTCGAGGAAGATCGTGCCGCCATCGGCCATCTCGAATGCGCCGGGCTTTTCGTTCGTCGAACCCGTGAATGCGCCCTTCTCGTGGCCAAACAGCTCGTTCTCCAGGATGTCCTTCGGGAGCGCCGCGCAGTTGAGCGCGAAAAAGGGGCCTTTGGCGCGCTCACTCTTGTTGTGCACGGCGCGCGCGACGAGCTCCTTGCCGGTTCCCGATTCGCCGAAGATGAGCACGCTCGCAGTGGAGGGAGCAACCGCCTCGATTATCTGATAGACGGCGCGCATTTCTTCTGACTGTCCCGTCAACTCGCCGAAATGTGTCAGTCCCTCCAGCTTCGACGAAAGCTCCCGATTCTTCTGCTGAACGTTGAACTTGTCGAGCGCCTTGGGAATGAGCGCCTTGAGTCGGTTCAATTTGTCGGCGGTGAGCGGCTTCTCGACGTAGTCGTAGGCGCCTTCGCGCATTGCCTGAACGGCGGAGTCCACCGTCGCCTGACCCGTCACGATGATGCACTCCGTCGGAATCCCGCGCAGCTGAAGCTCTTTCAGCAGCGCCAGGCCATCCACCTTCGGCATCTTGAGATCGGCGAGTACGACACCAAAGCTCTCGGCGCCGAGCTGATCAAGAGCCTTCTGACCATCCACGGCGACATCGACCTCATAGCCTTCATCGCGCAAAATGGCGCTCAACCCCTCCGTTATGGAACGGTCGTCGTCCGCGATCAGGATTTTTGCGTGCTTGGATTCAGCTTTTGGAATGGCTATTACCTTCGGGCAAGACAGTTAATATAACGCGCTCCGCGCGCTCTTCGACCGCGACGCCGATGACGTCGGCGAGGCGTCTGATATTGGACAAGATAACACTTGCCCGATCGCCGTAAACCATTAGCTCTATTCGACTTCCGGCTCTCTCTATCGGCAGGGCCCGGAGCGTCCCCTGCGCCTGCGCAGCGAGCACGGCACCCACCAGTCCCAACAGGCCATCAGAAAGAGCGCTGGCGAAACCAACCTGGTGCGCCGCGCGGTCAGCGAAGGGGGCCAGCGCTTCCGCTCCGTCACCGCGCGCAGCCCTGCTCTTGACCACTTCCACGTTTACCGCCACACCACTCAAGGCGTTTCGAATCTCGTGGCCCGCCCGCCGGGTTATCTCACGGACTATTTCCAGCGCTTCGGCTTTCGCTTCCGGGCTGTCCTCAATCACTCAGGTCCGCGTCATCCGGCGCGGCTTCGACAACCGCTAGATCCGGATGCGGCTGCGGTTTGTGCTGCTCACTCGTCTTCACGAAGCGGTCAACGACCTTTCGGGTGTTGACGACGGCCAATTGTGTGAAGAGAAAGCTGAATTTGGCCTCGTACTCCTTCGCGAGTCTCGCCTTGACGTCGGCCGGAAGATCCCAGAATCTCTTCTTGAATGGGCCGAGCGCCTTTTTGCGGGTCTTGTAGAAGAACTGCTCGTCAGTGTCGCCCGCCTTCCGCTCGTCTTTGGCGTTCTCGCGCAGCCATTTATAGATCTCGTTGCGCAGCTCGTCAGAGATGTTGTCGAACAACATCGTCTGGAAATTCGTGGCGAGATGGATTTCCGCGGTCTCGGTCGTCGGGAAATTGTGAAAGGCCGTATCGGGCAGCGTCGACGCGCCGTGCTGCACCGCGCCGGCCAGGCCGTACTTCTCGCGCGCTACCTTCGACAGGCGCGCCAGCGTGTCAAGATCGATCTTCACTTCAGCGATGCTTCCATCGGCGAGGACTACGCCGCCGTGCGTCGTGCCAGATTGCACGCTGATCTTCGACAGGCCTTCGGTGCCGGGAGATCTCTTGCGGAGAGTCTCGTTGAATCCCTCCATGTACGTTTCGAGCTCTTCGACTGTCGAGTTCTCCGTTCCCACTTCGCCGATCTCACCGCCGATGGAGATGGTTATTCCCTCTGGCTGAAGCTGGCGTACCGTGAGCGCGAGCTCGACGCCCTGTTCGTAGTTGGTCCGCTGCTGCTCCTTAAGCGTCGGCTTCGAAAGATCGACGAGCGTAGATGTGTCCACGTCGATGTTGTAGAACCCGGCCGCGATGGCCTCGCGCGCAAGCTGCTTCACCCCGTTCACTTCAGTAACGGGGTCTACGGCGAATTTTTTCGAGTTGACCTGGAAATGGTCACCCTGAATGAACACGGGCCCCCGAAACCCCTCGCGCATCGCTGCCGCAAGCATGACGGCGACGTATTCCGACGGACGCTGATCGGTGTAGGCGATCTCGGAGCGCGCGATCTCCACGATTAGCGCACCGACGTCGAGCTTTACTGCGGACCGGAAGAGAGAGCGTGCCGTGTCGTAGACCATCCCGCGAATGTTCATCGCGGGGACCGTGAAGCCACGGGTCTCACCGCGGCCGCGCGCAAGGTACAGATCGTGGATGGACCAGGGCTTGACTCCGACCGCCTGTCCGATCTCCCAGATCAGCCAGCGGGCGTCGTCCTTCTCGATCTGGTCTCCAAAGACGGCGGTATACGCCAGTTTGTCCATCGCCGGTGAGGCGATGGCCGATTCATCGTGGACCGTCACTCGACCATCGAGGACGCTCACGGCTTTATGAAATGGATTCTCAAACATGTTAGTCACAAACTCGTTTGGGTCGCTGCGGCTCGCAAGGGCTACGTGGGCCTTTCGCGCAGTGGATCATACACGCCAGCCGGCGTCGCTCATTTCAGTCGACTTCTACAGTGAGGCCGTCGAACGCCGGAGCAATGCCGCTCGAAAGCTCCCGCTCGAGCTCGGCGTGACCGGTTCGATGCGTAAGATGTGTGAGATAGGTTCGGCGGGCGCCAATTTTTTTGGCGGCGGCAACCGCCTCGGAAAGACTGAGGTGCGTTGGATGGGGCGTGCGGAAGAGCGCGTTCAGCACCAGTACGCTAACGCCATGAAATGCGCGCATCGCCTCGTCCGGGAGCTCCTTCGCGTCAGTGATGTAGCCGAGGTTTCCGATTCTGTATCCGTAGACGGATGTGGGCCCGTGCGGAACCGCAACCGGCAGAACATCGACATCACCAACCCGGAAGCTTTTGCCAGGCAACACGCCGTGTGGACGTCCCTCCGGCTTGCTGGTTCCAGGCAGCGCTTTGATCGAGTCGTCGAAAATGTACGCAAATCGTTTCGCCAGCCGCTGCATCGTTTCGGGCGGACCGTACATGTCGATCGGTTGATCGCTCCGGTCGGAGAGAGCGCGGATGTCGTCGATGCCGTGAACGTGGTCCGCGTGGTCGTGCGTGAAGAGAATCGCATCGACATGGCTTACATCCGCCGCAATGAGCTGGAGTCTCAGCTCGGGTGGCGTGTCGATCAGGATGCGGGTGCCGCCATCGGTCTCGACGAGCGCACCGACGCGCGTCCGCTTGTCTCTCGAATCCGTCGATCTGCACACTTCGCACTTACATCCAATCTGTGGAATGCCAAAACTGGTTCCCGTCCCCAGAAAGGTGAGCTTCAGATGGTCTCCACCTTGAGCAAGTTGGTGGTGCCTGGCATGTCGAAGGGGACGCCGGCGGTCACGATGATTCGATCTCCGCTGCTCGCAAGCTCTCTCTCGACCACGACGGTCTTCGTCTGCAGCATCATCTCGTCGTAGTCGGCGCAGTGTGGCACCAGCGCCGGTACCACGCCCCAGACCAACGCGAGCTGGCGATATGTCCTCCCCTCGTCGGTTAGCGCGAGAATCGGAACGGCAGGCCGCTTGGAAGCGACGACACGCGCCGAGAATCCGCTCTTGGTGAACACGACGACGAGAGGCGCATCGAGCATGTCGACTGCCGCCACCGTTGCCGCGGCAATCGCGACTTCGGTAGTGACGACGCCGTCACCCTGATGCGCGCCGGCGAATGGCGCCACCGGTGGGTGGGTCTCGATTTCCTTGATGATGCGCGTCATCGCCTCGACCGCCAGACGCGGATAGGCTCCGGCCGCGGTCTCCGCCGAGAGCATCACGGCGTCGGTGCCATCCATGATCGCGTTGGCCACGTCGCTCGCTTCCGCGCGCGTTGGACGCGGATGCTCGATCATCGACTCGAGCATCTGAGTCGCGGTGATGACCGGTCGTCCGAACTTGTTCGCGAGCCGAATGATTCGCTTTTGCGCGCCCGGAACCGCCTCAAACGGAAGCTCGACGCCCAGATCGCCCCGAGCGACCATCACCGCATCGCTGGCGCGAACTATCTGTTCGATGTTCTGGAGCGCGACATCTTTTTCGATCTTCGCTACGACGAGGAGCCACTTTGGAATCATCTTCCGAAGACCCTCGATGTCAACCGCGCGCCTGACGAAGCTCAGCGCGAGATAGTCGACTTCCTGCTTGACCGCGAAGACGATGTCGGCCTCGTCCTTCTCGGTAATCGAGGGCGCCGAAACCTGAATGCCGGGAAGATTGAGGCCTTTGTGACTCTTCAGCTGGCCGCCATTCAGCACGCGCGTCTTGACGCGAGCATTGCCCACTTCCAGCGCAACGAGCTCGATCAGGCCGTCGTCAATGAGAATCCTGTCTCCTACCCGTACGTCGTGCGCGAGCTGATCGTAGGTGACTGGAACCTCTCCCTTTTTCTCCTCGCCTTCATGCACCAGCACGACATCCTCACCAACGGCGAGAGGAATCGGTTTGGCAAGATCGCCGATGCGGATTCGCGGTCCCTGCAGATCGCCGAGGATTGCAATGGGCCTGTTTGCTTCTGCCGCGAGCTGCCGAACCATTTTTATCGTCGCTGCATGCTGCTCGTGCGTCCCGTGCGAGAAGTTGACGCGGGCGACGTTCATGCCCGCGTCGATCAGTCCTCGAATCGCATCGACGGTCGAGGTGGCGGGCCCAAGCGTGCAGACGATCTTGGTGCGGGGGGTGTAGATGCCGGTCACTTCCCGCCAGGTGCGAGTGATCCAATCTTCGCCTCGAGCCCGGCGATGAGCTCATCGAAGGATTTCTGGAAGCTCGCGATGCCGTCGACGAGCAGCTTCTCGGTAACCTCCTTCATCGATATTCCGATCGCTTCGATCTCCTTCAGTACCCCCTCGGCAACAGCGACTTTTCTGTCGACGGCACGGTCGACGGTACCGTGATCGCGGAACGCATCGATCGTAGCCGGCGGCATCGTGTCGACCGTGTCGGGCCCGATCAGCTCCTCGGCGTACATCACATCGCGGTATTCAGGATTCTTGGTGCTGGTGCTCGCCCAGAGTGGTCGTTGCACGCGCGCGCCTTGCTTGGCAAGCGCTTCCCAGCGTGGACCGGCGAACTTCCGAGTGAACAGGCGGTAGGCGAGCTTTGCGTTCGCGATCGCCGCGCGGCCCTTGAGCGTCTTGAGGCGATCGCGCTCGGGACCGATCGCCCTTGTAATAAGCGCATCGAGCCGCTTGTCGATCTCGGTGTCCACTCGACTCACGAAAAAGCTGGCGACCGATGCCAACCCGTCTATCGGCTGGTGAGCCTTCACGCGATCCTCGAGCCCGGCGAGATACGCCTCGATCACGCGCTCATGCGCTTCGATCGCGAAGAGGAGCGTGATGTTGACGTTGATTCCTTCAGCGATGAGGCGGCGGACGGCGAGAGCGCCTTCGGGGGTGCCGGGCACCTTTACCATCACGTTGGGACGATCAACGGTCTTCCAGAGACGGCGCGCCTCCTCGACGGTTGCGTCGGCAGAGTGGGACACTCCGGGGGAGACTTCGATCGACACGTACCCGTCCGAGCCGCGAGTCGAGCTGTAAATGGCGGCAAAATGATCGCAGGCCTCACGAACGTCAGTCGTCTCCAGAAGCTCGAAAATCTCCCAGCTGGTGACGCCCTTGTCTTCCGCTTCGGTGATCTGCTCGTCGTAAGCGTTGCTCGATGCAAGCGCCTTCTGAAAGATCGTCGGGTTGGACGTCATCCCGGTGAGAGCATCGTCGCGGATACGGCGATCGAGCTCTCCGTCGTGCAGCATTCTGCGGTCAATGCTGTCGAGCCAGATGGACTGACCCACGTCGTGCAATTCCTGAAGTCTGTTCTTTCCCATTCTTGTTCCCCCTCTCCAATTCTAACTATCCGCGGCGCCTCGCGCCTCTCTCTAATCGCGGCGAAATAATTGCTTCTGCCGCGGGTCGTGGATAAATCCCGAATATTTCTACTCTCACCGGCCAGCTCCAGCGGCAAACGGGCCTCCCTTCTCTTCAATCCGGATGCCGATTTCACGCTGGCACAGAGGGTTCGTAGCGAGTCGGGAGCGCCGCTCGGAGAGGTGTTCAGCTTCCTGAGCGGGCTGTATTTCAGGGGAAAGTTGACCTACGCGCGCGCCTTCGAGAACCCCCCATCAGAGGCAATTCCCGGGATCCATATCATCACGCCCAGCGACGGGCTCTGCTCGCCGGAGCTCATGGTTACGCTCGATGATCTCGAGGCTTTCGCGGAGGTACCGATCGACGTCGATGAGTTCCGTTACAGGGTGCCGCTGGAACGCGATGCCACAGCGCTGGCAAACGGGATAAGTCCGACCTGCGAAGTAGTGCTGCTGGGCAGCGTCGCGACCGGAAAGTACGTAGACGTTCTCCTGCCCATTCTGCGCGATAGCTTGGTCTTTCCGGAGGAGTTTCTCGGGCACGGTGACATGGCGCGGGGCGGAATGCTGTTGAAGCGCGCGGCGACAGGGGTCGAGCTCACCTACATATCGGCGTCCGATCCGTCGCGCCTGGCGAGTCGTACAAGGAGGACGGGCCCGAACGCGGACGAGCGTGTCGGCGGAAGCGGCTAGCGACCCACGCGCCAGTCAGTCGAAAGCTCGAGATTGCCCCACGCGAGCTTGAGCACGCCATGGGGAAAGCTCGTCGACGTCGGGTTCTCACGTGCCGGGACCAACCAGAAGGTCAGGCTCTCGAGGGGTTCCGCAAGCGTTCGAGGGCGGAGGTCGATCCTCGCAAAATCCTGCGTCGGGTCGTAATCCGTGCCCCATTGGAGCAGCTGCCTGCTGACGATCAGCTTCCAGCCGGTGCGCGTCGGGAGCGAGAAAAGCGTGTAAATCCCGCGCGGGATGAAAGTGTTTCCGAGGGTGAGATCCACTTCGGCCGTCAACTGAGTCGACATGTTGGCGCCGGTTCTCCAGACGCTATCCCATGGAACTACTCCGGGCATTCCCATGACGTTCCGGCCGCGGAGGTGCGGTTGGCCGTAGTCGATCACGATGCGGGCCGGACCGGACGTGCTCATCTCGTTGTTCCAGGCCCCTTCGGACCAGCGGCGATCTATCAGAACTTCCACGGTTGCGCGTGTGCTCGGCGCCGTGCGCGGAATCGGTGCCGGCCGTTGCGCGGCCTGGGTCGCTTGCGGCTGGGTGGTCGGCGCGGGCTGGGATTGACCGCCTAGATCCTCGGCGATGAGTGCCAAAAGCGCCACAAATGCATATCGTGCGATCACCTTAGAACTCGCGCTTCCGCATTTCCTTGAAGAACCGCTCGTGCTCCTGGCGCTCCTTGAGCGTTGCCTCGTCGGTCGGCAGATCGGAGAGGTTTTTATCGTACTTTTTTCCAAACCCCTTCTTGCCGCTCGACTTCGCCGCCTTGGCGGCGTTCTTCTTCGCCAGCGCCGCGATCTTCTTGTCGTCCATAGCCTCCCCTGCCTGTCGGAGTAAACGTGCGCTTAAATATGTCACCGATCTCCAACCTGCGTTACAATAAAAGATGACCAACTTCCCCGACGCCATTTCCGTTCTCTCGGCGATGATTACGCCGGCGGTGCTGATCTCCGCGTGCGGGTCCCTCATCCTCGCGACGTCGGACAGACTGAACAAAGCCGTGACGCGCACGCGAGAGATTTCCAGTTCGCTCATTCCGCGCGCTTCCGACCAGCGAACCGACGGCCGGGAAGACGAGCGGCGCATGCTGTTCACTCAGCTCGATTTCGTGACGACGCGCTCCCGTCTTCTCCAACGCGCGCTGTCGCGACTGTATGCCGCGCTCGGATTTTTTGTGGGGACGAGCGTCACGATCGGCCTCGTCGCGATCACGAGCTCAGCCTTCACGTTGATTCCGATTGTATTGGGACTGTGCGGCGCAGGGCTCCTGCTCTACGCCGCCTTTCTGCTGATAAAGGAATCCCGCTTCGCGCTTGCGGCCGTGAACGAGGAGATGGATTTCATGTGGAAGCGCGGGAAGGAATATGGGCCGCGGGATCTCGTGGAGAAGGGCATCAAGCAAACGCGGTGGTTCGGTGGGGTGAAGTAAGCGGCCTCATGAGGACGGGCAAAAAAAGAAAACGCCGGGCAGACATGCCCGGCGTTTCTGTCAAAGAGTTGAAGCTACCTCAGCCGCACTCGCTAAAACCGCACACGTGGCACTTCGCGCAGCCCTCGGCGAACTCGAGCGACGAACCGCAATCGGGGCAGGTGCCGATGAACGACTCACTTCGGTTTACCGCATCGAATCCGTACTGCGCCTGAGGTACCTCGCCGGTGTTCGTAATCGGAGACTGCTGGGGCTGAACCACGTCCACCGAAGTCGGCGTCGTCGGAGTCCCCGGGAGAAGATCCTGCTGCACGCCCTGTTTCTCGCGCATCCATTTCTCGAGCGCAATTCCTATTGCGTCGGGCACGGACAGCACCTTGTTGGGTCCGAGCCCGATCGCCTTATCCGACGCGATGCCGCGCAGCTGGCGGTGCACTTCACGAATCGGGATTCCCGACCGCAGCGCAAGCGAGATCAGACGCCCCATCGCCTCTGCGTCAGCCATCGCGGCTCCGCCGGCCTTGCCGAGGTTGATGAATACCTCGAACGGCTGACCGCGGTCGTCTTCGGTGATGTTGAGGAACATCGTGCCGAGTGGCGTCTCAATGCGCGTGGTGATTCCGCGAAGCGTATCCGGACGCGCACGCTTGGCGCGACGCTGGAGATTCTCGGCCTCCGCATCGAAGAGCGCCTGCTTCAGTCTCGCAATGTCGGATTCCAGCTCTGCGATGGTGCCGTGCAGCTCGCCACGCTCAGCGCGCGCGTCGGCCTTGCCGTCGCGATCCGCCTTGGCTTGCTCGGTGGCCCCGGTAGACAGAACCTGATTGTCGCGTGAGCCATCGCGGTAAACCGTTACGCCCTTGCACTTGAGCGCGTAGGCGAGCTCGTAGATCGCTCTCACGTCTTCCGGAGTAGCAACGTGGGGGAAGTTGGTCGTCTTGGAGATCGCCGAATCGCAATTCTCCTGGAAGGCGGCCTGCATCCTGACATGCCACTCAGGAGTGATGTCGTGCGCCGTGACGAATACGCGCTGCCACTGCTTCGGAACTTCATCGAAGTGGATGTGGCCTTCCTTCGCGATCTTCTCCATCAGCTCGTCCGAGTACCAGCCTTCTCTCTGCGCGATAGCGACGAAATCCTCGTTCACGTCGGGCATCAGCACCCCCGCCTGATTGCGCATGAAGGCAACAGCGAACAAAGGCTCGATGCCCGACGAGCAGCCCGCGATTATCGAGATCGTACCAGTCGGCGCAATCGTGTTGACGTTGCAGTTGCGGAGCAGTTGCATCGGGCGAACACGCTTTCCATTCGCATCGCGCGCGCAGGTCTCGTCCGGCCCCCAGATGGATCTCGCCCATTCCGGAAAGGGTCCGCGCTCGTTGGCAAGGCGCTCGCTTTCGCGCTTCGACTCTACATCCACGAACCTCTGAAGCTGACGTCCGAATTCAACGCCTTCAATGCTGTTGTAGGCAATGCCGAGCCGAACGAGCGCGTCGGCAAAACCCATCACGCCGAAACCGATGCGACGGATTCTCTTCGACAGCGCATCGATCTCGGGCAGCGGGTACTTGTTGACGTCGATGATGTTGTCGAGGAAGTGAACAGCCAGGTGGATGTCGCGCTTCAGTGCATCCCAATCCAGCTCCTCACCTACGACGTAATACCCGATGTTGATGGAGCCGAGGTTGCAGACGTCGTATGGAAGAAGCGGCTGCTCGCCGCACGGATTCGTCGCCTCGTACTTCCCAACGTGGGGGACGGGATTGTATCGATTGGCTTCGTCAATGAAGAAGCAGCCGGGCTCGCCGGTGCGCCAAGCTCCGTCGATCATCTTCGCCCAGACTGCTCTGGCGTCGAGCTGCCCAGTCACCTTGTGGCTCGAAGGATCGATGAGATCGAAGCTCGTTCCCGCGCTTACCGCGTCCATGAACTTGTCGGTTACGGCGACGGAGATGTTGAAGTTCGTGATCTGCGTCAGGTCTTCCTTGCACGTGATGAAGTCCATGATGTCGGGATGATCGACGCGCAGAATGCCCATGTTGGCGCCACGACGCGTCCCACCCTGCTTGACCGCATCGGTGGACGCATCGTACAGCTTCATGAACGAGACAGGGCCGGACGCGACGCCCGTCGTGGAACGAACCATCGAGCCCTTGCCGCGGAGATGGGAGAAACCAAACCCGGTGCCACCGCCAGACTGGTGGATCAGCGCCATCGACCGGAGCGTGTCGTAGATACCGTCGCGACCATTGGAGAGGGCGTCTTCAACCGGCAGAACGAAGCACGCGGAAAGCTGGCCGAGCGGACGGCCAGCGTTCATCAGCGTCGGAGAGTTGGGCTCGAAGCGACGCTCGGCCATCAGCTTATAGAAGTCGCTGGCCATGTCGGTGACTTCACTGTCAGTCGACCCGTAGCGACGATCGGCTTCGGCCACTGTGCCCGCGACACGCCAGAACATGTCTTCCGGCTGCTCCACAGGCGTGCCCGTGGCGTCCTTGATCAGATAACGTTTTCTGATCACGGTACGCGCATTGTCGTTGAGCTGGGCTTCGCCCTGAGGGGGCACGGCTGGAATAGGCATTATTTACAACTCTCCGCAAAATAAAGGGCTTGTCAAGAAGAAGACGAGGGAGTGGTCACTGCGCGCTTGGGCATCGGGTGTTTCGATGCGGGGGAGCATACTACCCGTATTCGTGAGTCCGCGCCAGTGTGTAGTTATCTCGTGATCCCGTAACGATTTACGTAATCCACATCACGAATAGAGATTCCGGTTTCAATTTTCCACTTACCGCTCAGTTTCGGGACCTCTGCAGTCATTCCTGGTCAGCTCGATCGGAAAGAAATTTCGTGGGTGTGGGAGGGCGGCATCTAAGTACCCCAGAGCATTGGAGTTACATCGCCGCACGCCGGTTTCTGGCCTCGGTCGCATTGACGAAACCACCAAACTCTCGCAGTCGAGTTTCTCCCTCCTTAGCCGATTACGAAATCCGACTTGCCCCGATACACGTGCCGTTAAGGACCTCAGAACGATGCTCCGAATGTCGCGTATACCTGCGCCGTTCGCGCGCGAAGCTCTTCTCGATTCGCCAGTGGGAATGCGACGCCGAGTCGCACCCTGGCGTTGACGTCGAGCTGAATGCCGGTGTCGATATTCAACTCTGCGCCAACCGAGCGCATGACCGGACTGCCAACTTCCGAGGCGACGCAGATCTTGCTGCCGGCGCCGACTGCGCCCGCCGGACAGTACGCGCGGCCCGTCTCGCCGAAGAGACTAAGCGAAGTCTTATCTATGAAGATCGGAATAAAACGAAATCCCTCCGATGGCGCTGTCAGTGGCATCCTGTACTCGACCGTGGCGGTGTAAGCGCGAATTCCGGTTTCAGCGCTGACCGGATATCCGCGCACGCCGAACACGCGTCTCTGTTGACCAGCCGTGACACCGGGGAAAACCTCGAGAGAAGTTCCGCTGATGCCGCCCGCCGAGAAGGTATCCAGAGCGCGCTCGTCGGTCACGCCACCCGCGGCACGGAAGGCGAGCACGTGGTGCGCAAAGCCCGGAAGATCTAGAGATTTGTAGATCGAACTGATCCCGACGATGCTTCGCGTGGCACTTCCAGCCGTGCCGCGCTCCCAGCGCTGGCGCCCGTTCAGAGTGACCCTGATTCCATCCTCGGGCGAGATACTCAACTGCGGTCGCTGTGCGTTCGACCACCCAACCGATGCGATAACGCCAGGCAGGGTTCTCGGAGTCGAATAGAATGCGTTCAGCCGGCCGAGGAGGTTGTCCGGCGTTGTCGACCAGGAGAAATAATCGAGCTCTCCCCCGAAGGATGCAAATGAATAGGTGCGGAATCGTGGCCGGATGAACGTCGCCTGAAGTGAGGCGATCCTCTCTCGCTCCATCAGTGTGCCACCAGAGCTCGTCACGCCACCGACCGTCTGGGACACGGTCCCGTTTGAAAAGTTCTGTGACGCATAGAGGTGGATCAATGGCAGTCCGAGACCCGCATACGTGTACCAGAGCCACGCGGAAGTCTGGGCGAAGCGATTGTTGCGCAGGATTTCGGCGGTGTAGCTGTGCCGCCCGACGATGTCGTAACCGCTGGTCTCCGCGCCGAAAGAGACTCCATTATCCGCGGTACTCTCGAAGACCGGCAGCCAATAGCGCGGCAGCAAGGAAATCCATGGTGAATACCGCGTTGCTTTCGACGTGTCGGCGGACCCGAGCGGGGCCAGGCCACCTACGATGGCGAGACAGTCCGAGCAGCCCTGGCGAGGCGAGATGTGCGAGCTGTCGGTAGCGGGAGTGGCAGTCCCAATGGGAATCGGAGCGATGCCGATGTGATAGCCATCGGCGAGAAAAAGGGTCGCCGCCAGCTTGGATTGGTCCGGGGACGCCTCCGGGGAGAAGACACCGGTAGCGGCATCCGTCAGGCGCGCCAGCTTCACCTGCGCCCCTGAAATGTCCGCGACGTAGATCTGCGATAGCCCGCTCCGCTCGGACGAAAAATAGATGCGCTGGCCATCGGCCGACCAGCTTGGCTGCGAGTTGATCGCGCGTGAGGCGCCGAAGGACATCAGTCTGCCGCCGTTCGCGTCGAGCACCCACAGCTGCGACACGCCGCGGGTCTGCTCGATGGCTACGATTCGCGCGCCGTCGCTCGACCAGCGCGGATCCATCCACTGCGTGTCGACGCTCGAAGGAGTTATCGGCGTGATGGAGCCGCCGCCGTGGGCGACGCGCACCAGCCTCGTCGTCGCAGGGACATCCTGAACTGCCACGACCTCGCCGTCGGCCCTCGCGTCGATGGCCGACAGCCGGGCACCGCGTGTCAGCCGAATCTGCTGCTGTCCGCGTTGAACGTAGAGATCCTGACGCAAATGATAGGGATCGAGATAGTCCGGCTGGGTGAAGAGAATTCCGCCGTCCGGGAGGCGAACGTTGGGATCGACGCCGTTCCTGCGGCCAATCTTTGTCTCTCGACCACCCACCGATACTTCATAGGCCGCGGGCATCTCGCGGCCTTTCGCGCCGGAGTAGATGAGTGCGGTGTCGCCGAGCCAGCGGGGAGAAAGCGCGATGCGACCGGCGTGGGTCAGCTCGCGCCAGTCGGGCATCACTTCGTGCGGTGATTTCATTTCGCGGACGAGCGAGTCACGCCAATGAGTCCACGCTGTCTGGAACGATTCGCCGAACGCTCCGCGAGATGTCGGCGTGAGAAAAAACGGGAACAGCGACTTGGATCCGCGCTCCACAAAATCCCTGACGCTCGCGGGCCCCCGCGTACGCGACAGGTAATCGAACATCAGCGAGCCATAGACGTAAACCACTTCGCCGCCGGGGAAACGCGACGTGCCCGGTGACAGCTCGTACAGCGTGGGAATCCGGTTGGCGAGCGCGGCGGCGCGCGCGATCATCGAGTGCTCGGAGCCCTCGAGGCGGCCGACGCCGGTCAATCTCGATTCGTAGTAGACGGCCAGTCCTTCCAGCACCCAACTGGGCTCATACGAGTTCGGAAATAGCAGCGGGTTTCTACCGAAGATCGCCTGCCCTGCGCGCCAGATTCCGCGCGATCTATCCAGATGGAAGATGTGGGTGAGCTCGTGCGTGATGACCAGCGAATTCCAGTCGGCGTAGTTGCGAAGGCCCGAGGCGTCGACGGGAGGATGCGCAAACACGACGATGCGGTTGGACGGGAATGGTGTCGCGTAGCCGTTCACGAAATCGACGTTGTCGGATACGACGAGATCGATCGTGCCGCGCGGAGGCACGAGCTCCGTCGAGAGCTCAGTATATGCTCGCTCCGCGTTGATTGCGGCTCGCCGCGCCTCCGCCTCCAGCGGCGGCGTAAAGTGAATCCGGAAGTGCCGCGTGTGGAGGGTGCGCCAGTCTTCGTTGGGAGGCAGCTGTGCAACCCCCGCTCGCCCCGCACAGAGCAGCAGCGCGGCCACGAGCGCGAGCAGCTTCACGGAGCCTGGGCCAGCGAAGCGAAGTAGGTCTGAAGTCCGCGGAGTATCGCGGTTGCGTACGCGGTCTGATAGGCCGGCGTTCTCATCGCCGCCTCCTGGTCCGGCATCATTACGAATGCTCCCTCCGTGAGGATGGACGGCATCCACGTTCCGCGGGCGACGGCGATGTTCTGGAATTTGGTTCCATTGTCGCGCAAACCAAGCTCCTCGAGCAGCGCCGCCTGGGTAACTACGCCCAGCGGAATCGAATGAGGCCAAAAGTATAGCGTGAGGGAGCCGTTGTTGACGAATGGATTGACGCCATCCGGAAACGCGTTCAGATGAATGGACACAAAGGCGTGCGCGTTTGCGCGGCGACTGATGATCGCGCGCAACCCGAGGTCGACCGGATCCGAGGTGGTACGCGTCATCACGACGTTCGCACCCGCTTGCGTGAGCAGGTCGCGCACTCTGAACCCAACCTGGAGCACCGCGTCGCCTTCATAGAGCGTGGTTGGCCCAGTTGCGCCTGCAGGGGGATGTCCTGGATCAACCGTGATCGTGAGTCCGCGAAGTGGCGCCGCACGATCTGCGATTCGTGGAGGACGCCGCACTCTGAACGTCAGCGTCCCGTTATCCCACAGGGCGAGGTAGCCGTACGGCGCCCGGTTCAGGTTGATCGTGTACCGAACTCGCGTCGGCTCGGGAGTAGAGCTGACGCTGTTCAGGTAGGAATCCATGGGCTGCGGCATCATCGATACTACCGGAGCGCCGGCCACATCGTAGAGCAGAAGCGAAAGTGATCTGTCGCTCTCTTCGACGAGATACGGCGGAGGCGGCCCAGTCATCGGGACGACGAGATCGACAAAATCGGGGCCGGAGACCAGGCGCGTTTCGCCCACGCGTCGCACCGGGGCGATCGTGTCACCCGTGACAGCGTGCGCGGAGTCCGGCGATACGAATTTTGCCTGTAGCTCGCTTCGCAACACCCAGGCGACTTGCCCCGAATCCAGCTCGATGCGAACGAAGTCGTCGCCGCTCGCGCGCTGGGAGCCGGTGACCTTCACTATCGTGCCGGGAAACAGGAACCACTTGTACGACTGGCCATTCCCTGGCGCCGGCCGCGCGATTGTCACGCGATCGGTATCATTGACCGTCGAGGCCGGTGCGCCGAGCGCGACATAGACGCTCCGGAGCAGAGGAAGGAGTGTGTCTGGATTCGCTGGCGGCTGCAGAGTATCGCCGAGGACCTTGTTCCTTGCCGTAGTGTCGGGCAGCGAGGGAATCCTGATCGGCAGAACGAGGCGGGCGTTGCCGGCGGAATTCGTCGCCAGCAGCTCGTACCGCGGAGCGCTGTCCGGCGGCACGGGCAGCCATCCCATGAACGCACCATCCGGCCATACCGGCACTGACACGCCGTTGATTCGGAGGGCGGCGTCGCCACTCCCTACACTACCAAATATGAAGTTCGAGTCTCTGACGGTGAGGAGCTGGTCGGGCTTAGGGTAAACCACGTTGATTCGGAGTGGTCCCCTGACCTCCGGGACCGGGGGCAGCTTCGGATTGGCGGCGGGAATCGGCGCAGGCACCAGCGGCACCACAGGGATCGGCACAGGAGCAGACGCGGGCCTTCCGGGCACGGTGCTGCAGGACGCGCTGACCAGTGCCGCGCAACATGTGAATGCCCTCAAGTTCGAAGCTTTCATTGGCAGATTGTAGGTTGCTCGGTTATTGCGTAACGAGTCCTTATAGTACGCATGGGTAGTGCCCCTGTAGTTTTGCTTCTATCTTTTCATCTGCGCCGTGTCGGACTCGGCGCAGATGCGTTTTTACGCGAGAGCAGTCGGCTCCTGCGACCATAAATCAACGCTCTTTTCGAGCCACAATTGCTTGCAGAAATTTTTGGGAGTTCGAATGTCGGGCTAATCAGGCACGACAATCAGGACTCCTTTATGATTGCAAATCTGGAGACCGGCGACATCGCGACGACGAGCGCCCCGGCGGTCGTCTCCGTGCACACCGCTCCGTTCATACTTATCGTCGCCGACGGCGTCGGCGGCGCCGCTTCGGGCGCTCTCGCCAGCTCGATCGCAACGGAGACCGTCCTCAGTGAGCTCCACCGCTGGTGGCACAAGGTACCCAAGCGTACACCCGATTCCATCGAAGCCGCGCTCAAGCGCGGTATCGACGTCGCGAACCGAGCGATCTACCAGAAGGCCAGCTCGATTCCCGAGCATCACGGGATGGGAACGACGACAACTCTAGCGCTCGTTCTCGACGGCGAGGCGTACATCGCCCAGGTGGGCGACAGCAGAGCGTACCTGGTGCGCAAGGGCACCGCGAAACAGCTCACGAAGGATCAATCTTTTGTGCAACGGTTGATCGATGCGGGCCGGATGACGCAGAAGGAGGCGGCCCAGAGTGAGCACCGCAACATCATTCTCCAGGCGCTGGGGCCGGAGGAAAAGGTCGTGACCGACTTGTACCGGCTGAAGCTGGAGAACGATGACTTTCTCGTCCTGTGCAGCGATGGACTTTCCAATCAGGTATCCCCCGAAGAAATCGCGCGTGTCACCCGTGGCTCGGGTCGACCGCAGGAGATCTGTGCGGCACTGATCGAGGAGGCCATGCATACCGGCGCCCCTGACAACGTGACGGTCGTCGCGGCTCGGCTTCGTACCGAGGCGGATCAGCTCCGGGAAGCCCGAGGAGGCTGAGCGCCCCTGGCCGGCATGGTTTCACCGGTATGTGGGGCCGCGCCGATCGGAACATCGCGCGACCACGGCGCGATGAACGGAAGCAGCAGCAGTGGCGGAATCGCCATTGCCACGGTGATCAGGAAGAACGATGGCCAGCCAAGTCCCTCAGCGATTTTCCCCGCGGGCGCGACGAGGATATCCCTGCTTGCGGCCATGAGGCTCGAGAGCAGCGCGAATTGGGTCGCGGTAAAGCGCTTGTTGCACATCGCCATGAGGAATGCGGTCATGGCGGCAGTGACGAGCCCGAGGCCGAAATTTTCGGTCACTACCGCAGTGACCATGAGCGCGTGGCTCTTCTCCACCAGGGATAATCCGTAATACGTCAGATTGCTCAGGCCTTGAACGACGACGAAAATCCAGAGCGCGCGGTTGATTCCAAGCTTGCCGATGACCGCGCCCCCGACGAGAACGCCCAATATCGTGGCGATGACCCCCGCCCCCAGGAATACGGCACCGACCTCACTCTGAGAGAAGCCGGCCTGCAGCAGGAAAGGTGTCGTCATGCTGCCGGCCAGACTGTCGGAGTATTTGTAGACGACGATGAACAGCAGTACCAGCAGCGCTCGCACCACGCCCGCGCGCTGGAAGAAATCGGCGAACGGCAGCACCACCGCCTCGGCGAGACTCTTTGGCGGAGCGTCGTTAAGCACAGGTTCGGGCGCAATGAAGGTGGTGGCAACCCCAATAAGGATCAACGACGCCAGGATGAGATACACGGTCTGCCACGGCATTCTGTCGGCGAGAAAAAATGCGAGCGCGCCCGTCGTGATCATCGCGATGCGGTATCCGAGGACGAACACCGCGGCGCCCGCGCCCATCTCCCGGTCCTGAAGGACGTCAGTCCTATATGCATCGAGCGAGATGTCCTGCGAGGCGCTGAAGAAGGCGATGGCAATCGCGTTGACCGCCAGCATTCGCAAGCCCAGCCGCGGGTCGTGAAGCGACATCGCGGCGATCGCAATCAGCAGCATGAGCTGCGTGATGAGGACCCACCCGCGTCGACGGCCCAGGAACGGCGGGACATAGCGATCCATCACCGGCGCCCAGACGAACTTCAACGAGTACGGAAGTGTCACGAGGCTGAAGAATCCGATCGTCGCGAGATCGACTTTCGCCGTCGTCATCCACGCTTGCAGCGTCTTGCTGGTCAGATAGAACGGCAGTCCGGACGAAAATCCGAGGAGGACGAGGACTGCCATCTTCGGCTGACCGAAAATGCGGATGGGAGAACTTTTCACGGCGGTCTCACTCATCGAACTTCTCCAGTGTGTGAGGCGACTAGGCGGTTCCCGCAGTCCTTTGCATGCTTCCTGCCGCGACTTCGCGCAGCAGCACCCGCGCCGCGGCGCGCTGCATCACGGCTTCCCCGCCCCAGGCGCATAGAATTGGAGCGCTGACGTCCAGTTCGTCCGCGAGCCGGGGGTGGCTGAATTGAACTATCAGCCTGTGGCTCGCTGGGGTATCGGCCATTGCGCTTCGGACGGCGGATTTTGCAGCGTCCGAATATCCCGGCCTTCCCTTCCAGGCGCGGATGTCCCCAAACAGCGCCACCACCATCGAACCCGATCCGGCTCGCTCGCCATTCGAGTCGAGGACGAGATCGATCCCGCCGTTTCGGAGCGCCGAGATGAGCGGATCGCGCGACGGCGCCGGATAGGGGCCGCCTATGTCGTCGTCCACAATCGTGAGGTGCCACGGCTGCGGCAGGTGCGGGATCCTTCCGCTCAGCATGTGCACGACGCGCTCGGCGATTTGCACGGACCAGCCACTTTCGTCGCGGGGTGGGCGATTCATCTCCTTCGAGAGGGCCGCCCAGCGTGCCCAGCGCCGGCGGCGCTCCAGCGAGTGCTGGATGCTGTCGCCGTCGATTCGTTCGTCGTCCATCGCTCTCTGAACCGCCCGCTCCGACTCGACCACGTTCGAGGGATAGAGCAGACAATCACACCCGGCGTGAACCGCGCGCACGACGGCTTCGGACTCGCCGCCCCCCAGCACTCCTTCCATGATGAGCGCATCGGTGACGATGAGTCCCTCGAAACCCATCTCGTGGCGAAGGAGATTGGTGAGGATTGGCCGTGAGAGCGTCGCGGGAGAGCCGGTGGGATCCAGCGCCGGAAAGGCAACGTGCGCCGACATGACAGACGCCACTCCGCGCTCGATCGCGCGCTGAAACGGAACGAGATCGGTCGCGCGCAGTGTCTCAAGCGATTCTCCAACCGTCGGGAGCTGCTTGTGCGAGTCAACCGTTGTGCGGCCGTGTCCCGGAAAATGTTTCGCGCAGGCGAGAACTCCCTCCGCCTGGCACGCGTCGATCCACGCCGAAGCGTACTCGGCGACGCGCTCCGGATCGCCGCCGAAGGAGCGGGTGCCGATGATCGGGTTTTCGGGCTCGATGTCGAGATCACAGTCCGGCGCGTAGATCCAGTTGATCCCAAGTGACCTCGCCTCGAGAGCACTGACCTCCGCAGCGCGGCGAATGGATTGGATGTCCTCCAGCGATGCGATCGCCGCGAGAGGAGGCAGCGCGGTCTGGCCCGGGAACTGCTGCCCCGCGCCGCGCTCCAGATCGGCGCCGATGAGCAGCGGGATTCGCGACTTGGAGTGAAGATCTTCCGTCAGCGATGCTACGTGTTCGGACGGACCACCGAAGATTATGAATCCGCCGACGCCGAGCCTCAGCGCCTCGTCGATCGCGCCGCGCGAGCTCTCGAACCCATGCGTTGCGTCCCAGCGAATCGCGGGATAGAAGAGCTCGGCGATCTCGCTCACGCGGGCGTGAACTTTCCCAGGATGCGCCGGCCGCGCGCGCCCGTGGCTGTAGGAACGTTGCCAGGTCTCTTCGTCACGTGGAGGTAACCAAGCAATGCAAAGGCCACCGCCTCCTTTGCCTCCCCGTCGAAGAAGACTTCGTCGAAATGTCGAACGCGAATCGGCGCCGCTGCTTTTTCGATCGCCGCAAAGAGAGTGGGGTTTTTTGCGCCTCCGCCGGATACGAGCACTTCGCGGACGGGTTCGGCGATGAAGCGCTTATAGGCATCGCCAACGCTCGCCGCGGTAAGGTACACGGCAGTTGCGATTATGTCCTCGTCGCTCGCTCCATTTGCACGCAGGCGGGCTTTCAGCCTCATCACGTAGTCTGTGTTG
>JBBQFZ010000028.1:0-26561 GCA_038322455.1 Gemmatimonadales bacterium
TGACCTCCGGACGCGCACCACCGAACAGCAAGCTCAGACCACCACGAACGTGGAAGTTGAGGTTGGCGCTCGGCTTGGTGTTGGGCATGTAATCAACGACACCGTCGATACGAAGCGCGGTGCGGTTGGCAACACCAAGACGGATACCAGCGAGGCCGCTTGCACCGTAGTTATAGGTGTAGCCGAGATCCGACGAAGCGTTCTTGAACTTGTAGTTCGTACGAACTCCGCCGGCGCCGATGATGAACTGGCTCTGATGGCCCATCATGTTGCCGAGCGGAAAGTTGTAGTTCAGGCGAGTCGCAAAGGCCGACGCGTTGACATCGGTCGCTTGACCCAACGTGCAGCATGGCGCCGCGCGGTTGCTGCGCGGCGAATAGTAACCGTCGCCTTCGAGCTCCCAAGTCGGGTCACTCAGAAATACCCCGAGACGGCCGCCATAGCCAATCCCGTTCTTTGGAATGGCGCCAGGGCGTCCGGCGTTGTCATCGAAGTGACTCCACTGAACGAAGCCACCGAGCTCAACAGTACCGGGAAGCGGGGCAGCGAGGTCATCCCACCAGACGTAAGGAGCCCACATCACGGGGCTGGACATTTCGCCTCCACCCATGAGGCTGCGAAGATCGGGTGAGAGCTGGAGACCAGCCTGTGCACCGAAATCAATCTTGCTGCCGTTGGATGGGAAATAATTCACGAGACCATCGACTCTCAGCGAAACACCGCCGAAACCGACGCTAACTCCGGCAAGTCCGTCCGCGCCGTACTGATAGGTCGCGCCGCCCTTGTTGTCATCGCCGCGGAAATTCTCAAGCACGCCGCCAGCGCCGATGTGGAAGGAAGGCATGTTGCCCATCGGGAAGCTGTACACGAGCCGCGCGGTAAGCGCACTTGCCTTTACGCGCTGGCCGGTAACGCCAATGCCCTTGTAGTTGCTACCGGTTCCGGCCTTCGCGGGCGTGTAAACGCCGTCAGCCTCGACATTCCAGCTCGGGGCGATGAAAGCACCAACACGGCCACCGTATCCGATCGAATTGCCGAAGCCGGTTTCCATACCCCATTTACTATCAAAGTGCGTCCACTGCCCGAAGCCTCCTACCAACAACGTACCGGGCGACTGTGCTGCCGCCGTTCCGCTGAGGAGTAAGGCCGTCATGGCACAGACGGTCCAACTTCTTCTCAACATAATTGTTTCCTCTCAAAAGGTGGAGATGCAATGCAGCGGTACCACGGTCGCGCGTTGCGTCGTGAGCAGGATGCATGCCCGGTGAACACAAATTCACTCTCCGGACGAACCCCGCTCACACGGGACAAACCTAGCCAATCTTTTCGGATAAGCTAGTGACTCACGCCCAAAAACAGCGCACAAAACATTCGTAACGATCTGTCAATTCTCACCGTCAGCAACCCTGCTTGTCGCGCCGAATCGGATTGCAAGTGCCACGCCAGCCAACGGTATCAGAGAGGAAAAGGACGACTATTAAATCAAATCGCCGAAATCGACCCTGGAAACCGCGGATTTCGGGGTAAATGCCCGATTGGCGCGGCTAAATCTGCCAGACTGCTGGCCCGGAACACCGCTACTGAACCACCCGACGCCACCAAGGGCCGCGTTGCCGCGCGAGGACCTTGTCGCTCGCCGCTTTCCACGCGCGCTGCATTGCCTCGCCATCTGCGAATCGATCATCCGCGCTTGGCGCGAATGCCGTGCGAAACCAGTTGCAGATCACCGTTGGAAATGGAGCCAGATCCGCGCCCTGGCCGAGCTGGCGCGCGAGGATCTGCTTCGCATCATCTTCCCCGAACGGCGCATCTCCGGTCATGACGAAATACACGATCGCCGCCAGCGCGAATAAATCCGCTGCCGGACCCTGCGACTCGCCCAGGAGTTGTTCGGGCGCAGCGAACGCAGGTGTACCTGTCGTTCCCGGCGCATCTTCACCGGTGACGTTGGCGATTCCGAAATCAGTGATTCGCCACCTGTAATACCGGTCGATGAGTATGTTCTCGGGCTTGAGATCGCGGTGCAGTATTCCATTCGCGTGCGCGACTATCAGTGCATCCAGCACCGCTTCGACCTGGGCGGCGATCTCGGCAAGCTGACGAGGCCCCGATCGCTGAACGAGGCTGGCGACGCTGCCTTCCTCCGCCAGCTCCATCGTGTACCATGACAGATCGCCGCTGGAATCCCAGTCGTAGATCGGGACGATGGCTGGATGTGCCAGCTGAGCCGCTAGCTTTGCTTCGCGCCAGAATGCGCGCACGGCTTTGTCGTCGCGCGCAATTGCAGGATGGAGCGCCTTCAGCGCGACCTCGCGCTCGAGCGAAAGGTCGCGGGCGCGCCAAACAGTACCGAAGGCGCCGCTTCCGAGCTTTGACAGGATCTCGTAGTCGTCACCAACCGCCCACCGCATTCGGGCTTCGGCTGACTCGTTGGCCGTTTTCTCGGGCTCGCCTCTCACCACCATCACTGTGCGCGCGGGATCGCCGCGCTCCACACCACGCAGCAGAACAGCCAGCGAGGGAAAGCGATCCTCGGCGTTGAACGACAACGCGCGGTCCAGCGCCGATGCCAATGCCTCCGGAGTTTCCGGTCTCACCAGCTTCACCGGAGGTATTCCGCGCGCTGGCGGTGTCTCGCCCGTCAGCGCGGTGAAGCACATTGCGGCCAGTTGCCATTGATCGCTCGCAGCTGTCGGTACCCAATCTGTCGATTCCCATTCCGGGGGCATGGGCAACATCTCGGCGCGCATCGGTCGCGCCGCTTCCGTCGAGCGAATCACGAGCGGCCCGTTACCGGGCCGCACACCATGAGGAATCGTTTCACGCGGAACGGCCCACTGCCATTCGAGCATCCACAGTCGCCCCGTCGGGGTGGTCCAAAGAGCGTCGCCGTTCAGCCCGCCGTGCGCGATACCGGTCTCGTGAAGGTATGACAACGTCGAGCACGCGCCGCGAAGGAGCTGATACACGTACGGGATGTCGGCGAGACCCAGTCGCGCAAGGCGCGCACGCACGGTTTCTCCCGTAATCCAGCGGCGAAGATATCCGGGTCCGCGCCGTCCCTCCCGATACGATGTCCAGTAGTGATAGGTCGTTGGTATCGATGGGTGGCTTCGCTGCGCCAGCTGCCGTGCCTCCTCGAAAAGCCAGGCATTGTGCTCAGGATCCGGCGCGGTCACGAGAGAGAGAGATCGCCCGAGGGCATCAACGACCTCCTGATAGTGTCGATAGTCGCCGAACATCCCTCCGGCGCCCCATGACCAGTCGGGCGGAAGGACCCAGTCGACTATGTGCGCCGGCAGAATCTTCGTCGCGCGCGGCGTCACCACTCCGCGATTCGTGGGACTCATGATTCGGATCTCGCCAATACGATCAGCACTCTCGTTCCGACTCCTTCTTCACTGGTGATTCCAATTTCCCCGTTCCACGCCTCGATCAGCCGCCGGCTCACGGCCAGACCGAGGCCGCTTCCCGTCGTCCGCGTGGAGAAATGTGGCTCGAAAATCCGCGACAACACAGCGGCAGGAATTCCGGATCCATCGTCAACAGTCTCGATCGTGACCCTGTGCTCCTCTTCCCTGATCACGACTTCGACGCGTCTGCCCCCGGAAAGTCTCGCGTTCTCGAAGACGTTGAGAAGCACGTCCCTCATTTCGTCGCTCCTGGCCATCGCCCAGATCGGTCGATCGGCGCCGCGCAGCTGCCATTTCACTACGGCATCTCCCATTTGCTCCAGATCGACGACGTCATGCACGACGGCGGAAATGTCGACGGTCACCGCGGGCGGCAGGTCGGCTGGTGCGCTGCCGTAGCGGCTGAACGAGCGTGCAATTTCATCCAATCGGTCTATTTCGGCGAGAATTCGTCTCACGTTGTCGTTGAGTACCTGATCGAAATCCACCCGCGGATCACTTCGAGCCCGGCGGAGATGCTGTACGCCCAGGCGGATCGGCGTCAGTGGATTTTTGATTTCGTGCGCTATCTGCCGCGCCATCTCGCCCCACGCCAGCACGCGCTCCGCGCGGGCGACTTCTATTCTGCTGAGCTCGAGGTCGCGTGCAAGGCGCTTCGCGGCGATGCCACTGAGCCAGAGTGCCGCCAGCGCGCCAACGGCGGTAAAAAACAGAACGAGCATACCGAGGTCGCGGCGCCGCCGATCGAGCACGAGATCGTCGCTGCGCGCAGGGGCCGAGAGAACGAAGCCGTTCTCGCCATTGCCGAGGGCCGCGCTATACCCGAACAGTACTTTCGCGGGGCCGAGGGACTCCTCGGATACGGCAGTGAGCTCACCAGCGCTGGCCAGCAGCACCTGCACAGATGGCGGGAGCGTACGCCCGGTTGGGGCGAGTGCTTCGAGAAGTGCGTCACTGCTGCGTTCCAGAAAGCCATTCGAATAAAGGAATAGCGGGGTGTCGAACCGGCGCGCAGCACCCGGGAGCTGCGAGTACTGGTTTTCGGATATGACGGCGTGGAGAGTCTCGCGCACCAACACCTCTCTCGTCTGCAGATCGTCGCTCCGCAGGCGTTGGTACGACCAGACCGCGAACGCGACAGCGGGGATGACGAAGAAGGCGAAGAGTGCCAGCGTCAGTCGCGCGTGGTACGTGTAGATCCACCGCGCGGCGCGCACGCGGAGCCAACGGCCGAACGCCCGCTCCGGAAGCGCACACAGCAGCCAGAAGAAACCGGCCACGAGCAGGTCGAGCAGCAGAACGAGCGATCCTCTCTCCGCCCGCACCCACTTCGAGCGCAGGTCGATCTCCACGTGCGCGCGCCTGGTCCCGCCTGATGTCGAGATGAGCCGGTCGCCATGCAGCTCGTCGCTCAGACGGTGCCAATGAACCGTCGCCGTGTCCGCCCGAACGGCTGGCGATATGTCGGTGAGGTCAATGCGGTAAGGCGGATCCCCACCCGTTGGCGATGCCATCCCAACGAGGGCCGCGTAAGGATTCGCGTTCAGAAGCTTGGTGCGCGGGTACGTGAGGACCGATGTCGCTCCCCCTTTGGGATGTGGCACCGCCGAAAGAATCTGTACGCCCATGGGGCCGAGGACGCTTCGCGTCACCGTCCCATTCACCACGATTGCCTCGCGCACTGCCCTTCGTATCACATCGGAATCGGGCTGCGCATCGGTAACTCCAAATTCGGCGATCTCACTCGCGCTGTCGTCCCACGCTGCGATCGTTGCCGGATATTCCGCCGCCGCGAGGTCTGACGAGGCGTACCCCTGAAGAAGGCCCGCCCGACTGCTCGCGGGCTGCGATTGCGCCAGCGACGCGGCGAAGCGGCGCGTAAGCATCAATGCATAGTCGTCGGCATGCCCCAGGGCAGCCACGTCTTGCTCCGCGAGGCGCATTCGCTGCTTGAGCGTGGTCGTCCACAGCCATCCGAGGGCGATGATGCCTGAGGCGCACGCGACGATGACGGCAGCGCGGAAAGAAACGGTGCCGGCTTTTCCCAACGCCATGCGCAGCAGCCAGTACGCCGCGAGCATCACCGCGAAGAGAAAGATGAAGAGGGGGATTTCCCAGGACAGCCACAGGCCTGGCGTCGACCCCCAGGGTGGCTGGCCGACCCCGCGGACGATGTTCGATGCGAACGGAATGCCGAGCCCCAGTGTCACGATGGCGCCGATGGCGCCGTAGAGTCGGGACCACCGGGCGTCGGGGCAAGCGCGAATTACGGCATACACCGCCATCAGTACCAACGCGGTGCTTATCCAGAGTGCGGCCGCGTTCGCCGTAAGCGGACCGGCGAGCTTCGAGAAATAGTACGCCGGATCGAAGAGACGCGATGTGTTCGAGAACGAGCTCCACGGCACCAACGCGGTGACGCCAAGCGCTACCGCCGCCGCGAACAGCCGCTCGGCCAGCGCTCGCCTATCGCGCCACGCGTAGAGGAGAAACGCGAGAACGAATACCATGAGCGCGACGGTTCCCCTCGCGCGCAAAGTCGCGGCTCTGCGGAATGTCACCTGTCCCCGCCCGGCTACCCGCGCGAGGGCGCGGAGAATGGGCTTCCCGTGGTACGAGAGCACGACGGCTCCGCCGTGCGCATCGTCGCCGGAAGATAGTTCGTAAGATGCGACCCCTTGTAGCGCAGCGAGCCGCTCTTCCAGGGATTCGACCAGTCGATCGGCTGGAGGCGATGCATGGACAACTACCGAAGCAACCGCGCGTCTAGAGCCCTTTGTGCTGAGGACGTTCAGGGTCGTGTAGAACGGACGGAAGATCACGCTCAACGGGCTCGTCACCGAATCCGGATCGATCCTCATCTTGCCCGCCCAGGCGAGCGGCACTCCGCGATCGAAAAGAACGACGGACTCACCGTCTCGCTGGGCCCCCCGCGTCGCGAGGAACGAGAACGCGCCGGGCACATCGGGTGGCGCGTCCAACGCTCCCTCGGCTCGCTGCTGGAGGCGGCCAATCACCTCCGCGAGCGTTCGTTCGAGCGCTCGAACCGCGCTTTCTGCCGCGTTACCGCGCCCCGGCTCGTTCGAGTTTTGGCCGACTTCCGCTCGCGGAAAGACCGGAGCTCTCACCCAGATCGCGATGAGAAAAAGCGGGATTGCGCATACCGCGAGGATTGCGCGTCGCCGCAGGCTCCCGCTTCTTACATCCAGACTACCGACTGACGCGATGACCCTTCCCTCCCCCCTTCCAGTTTCCGGCCCGTTGCGGGTCAAGGAGCTGAATCCCGCGCAGGTCACTGCCGTACTCGGCAATGACCCGCGGCTCATCATACCTATCGGCACCTGCGAACAGCACGGTCCTCACCTTCCGCTCGGATGCGACACGATCATCGTCGAGCACATGGCTGATGATCTGTCAGCAGAATATGGCGTGTTGCGGGCTCCAACGGTGGAGTACGGCGTGAACGTGGATACCGAGAAGGGCTTCACCGGCAATGCGTCGCTGCGCAAGAAAACCCTTCATCGGATGCTGAACGACCTGATCGATTCCTGGGAGGCGACGGGGGTCAGGGAGTTCATCCTGTTGACGGCGCACGGCCACGATCCCCATCAGGAGGCGCTCGCGACCGTGATCACCACGGCGGCGCGCGTGCGCGTCGTCGACATGTTCGGCGTCAACCTTTCGGATCTTCTCCAGGGGCAGAGGGAAGCGATGCACGGCGACGAGGTCGACACATCTATCATGCTGTTTCTCGCGCCGGAGCTCGTGAACCTCGATCTCGCGCAAGACTATATGATGTCGCGCGAGCAGCTCAGACGTTACCGGCGCGGCTGGCTTACCGTTCCGAGCGGCAGTGCGGGCTCCATCGGCCGCCCGTCCCTGGCCGACGCCGAGAAGGGCAAGCGCCTCTACGAGCGCATCTTCGCGAAAATAAGCGATCGAATCTTCCTTGCGCCCGCCCCCGCGGAATAGCAGTGCCACGCCACTCCGAATTTCGGTGTGTTCCACTCTGAAACTCTGTTGTATAGTTGGCCGTACGCTTGAGAATCCACCTCTCCAATACAACGATGCGACACTTGCTCCTTTTAGGTCTGGTTGCAGCCGCAACCCAGGCATCCGCCCAGGCTGGCCCGCGTGATTCGGCGCCGCCGACCACACTTACCATTGATCAGGCGATCGACATCGCCCGACGCAATAACCCCGCGCTTCAGCAAACGCTGAATGCACGTATCGGCGCTCGCGCCGCCGTCCGAAGCGCGTATGGTGCGCTGCTTCCGAGCGCCGACGCGTCCTTGAGCGCCCAGCGGCAACAGGGTGGGCAGCAGATATTCAGCGGCACGAGTCTCGGCGCCAGCTCGGACGTCAATCAGTCCAACTATCAGATCGGGGTCAATTACAGGATCAACAGTGCGACGTTGATCACGCCGAGCCTGCAGCGCGCCAATCGCGATGCGGTGGAGGCGGACATCAACGGCGCTTCCTCGAATCTCCGCGGCAATGTCGCGCAGCAGTATCTTTTGGTGCTACAGGCCGAAGCGACAGCCGATCTGCAGGATTCACTCGTCGTAGCGTCGCAACAGGAGCTCATCCTTGCCCAGGCCCGCGAGATTGTCGGGTCGGGCACGCAGCTGGACGTTCAGCGAGCTGAAGTAGCGCTCGGACTGCAACAGGTCCAGGTGCTCAAGGCCAGAAATCAGGTCGAGATCGAGAAGCTGCGCCTCTTCCAGCTCATGGGAGTAACTCAGCCGGCGAACGTGCAGCTCGTGAGCCAGTTCACGGTCGCTCCGGTGAGCCTCGATCTGGGACAGTTGATCGAATCGGCCCGCAACCAGAATCCTGGTGTGGTCGCTCTCCGGTCTCGAGAGCATGTCGCCGACCTGAACGTACGCCGTGCGAAGGGCGAGTACTCGCCGACGCTGTCGCTGTCCACGGGTCTCGGTGGTTACACGTATGGCTATACCAATCCGAATTTCCCAGTGTCGCAAGCGCAGGCTTCGCTGGAATCCTCACGAGCGAGCTGCATCCGGACGGAAGAAGTACGCGCGGCGCTCAACCTTTCCAATCAGCTGGCACAGTGCAACGCGATGGCGTTCACCGACGCCGAGGCGCAGGCAATTCGCTCCGGAAATTCCAAGTTTCCATTCAACTTCACGAGATCACCCCGCTCGTTCAGCGCAACACTCTCTCTCCCGATCTTCGATGGGTTTGCGCGCGAGCAGCGCCTGCAGGAAGCGATGGCGAGCCGGTCCGACTTTCGGTACAGCGTGAAATCGAAGGAGATCGCGCTGGTCGCCGACGTCACCGCGGCATATCTGACGCTGCAGACGGCGGAAAAGACCGCCGAACTCCAGGAGCAGAACGCCGCGAAGGCGAAGCAAGAGCTCAAGCTCGTGCAGGACCGTTACAGGATCGGGGCTACGACCTTTGTCGACCTCACCGAGGCCCGCGCGACTTACGAGCGCGCCGAGAGCGACCGAATCAATGCAGTTTATGACTATCACAAGGCCTTCGCCGCTCTCGAGAGCGCCGTCGGTCATCCCCTCCGCTAATCGGATCGACAAATGAAGAAACGAACCAAGTGGACAGTTGCCGGCGCGATCGTGCTCGCGGTCGTAATCATCGGCGTCACCAGCGCCATGAAGGGGCGCAACAAGGCGACGGAAGTCCGCATGGAGAAAGTCCAGAAGCGCGATCTCGTGGCTTCGGTGACGGCGAGCGGGCAGGTTCAGCCGCACACCAAAGTCGACATCAGCGCCGACATCAGCGGGCGAATCGTTCGTCTCGCGGTCAAGGAGGGGCAGATGGTGACCCAGGGCCAGTTCCTGCTCGAGATCGATCCCTCCCAGTACCGCGCCAACGTCGAGAGAGCTACCGCGGCCGTCGCATCGGCGAGGTCTCAAGCGGCGCAGGCGAAGCCCGCGCTCAATCAGGCGCAGCGCAACCTCGATCGTCTGCTCGCTCTGAAGAAGGCGAATCCGACCCTCGTCTCCGACGAGCAGGTCGAGCAGCTCCGCACGCAGCTCGAAGTGGCGCAGGCGCAGCTCGAGGCGGCGAATCACGCAATCGATCAGGCGACGGCTTCGTATCGCGACGCGGCGTCCAGTCTGAGCAAGACGACGATCGTCGCTCCCATGAGCGGTCGCGTGACGCGCTTGAATGTCGAACAGGGCGAGACCGCGATCCAGGGAACGTTCAACAAGGACGCAGCCACGATGCTCACGATCAGCGACATGAGCGTTCTGGAGACGAAGGTAAAAGTGGACGAGACGGACGTATCACGGATCAAGATCGGAGATTCGACCGTCGTCCAGCTCGATGCCTTTCCTGACACGACCTTTATCGGCCGCGTGTCTGACATTTCCAACAGCTCGGTGAAGGGCGCCGCGACCGGCGGGACAGGGGGGTCGGCGGATCAGGCGATCGATTACGAGGTCACCGTTCAGCTGCTGAACGCTCCGCCCGACACGCGCCCCGACTTCTCGTCGACGGCGAAGATCATCACTTCCACCAGGAACAACGTCGTCGCGATTCCGATCATCGCGCTGACCGTCCGAGAGGACAGCGTCAAGCCCGATACGTCCCTGACTCTCGCGAAGAAGGCTCCAGCCAAGCAGGTCGGAAAGCGTGACGTCGAAGGTGTATTCGTGGTGGGCACGAACAACAAAGTCACCTTCCGGCCCGTAAAGGTTGGTATCGCGGGTGAGAAGTACTTCGAGGTGCTGTCCGGTCTCAAGGAAGGCGAGAACATCGTCGGCGGGACATACCAGGCCATCCGCGAGCTCAAGGACGGCGCAAATGTGCGCGCACAGAAGGAACAGCCGAAGAAAGCCGGCGAACCCGCGAAGGCCTAAATGCCCACAACAGATGAAGCGTCGCTCAGCACGACAGCCGAGCGCCAGATAATTCTTGCCGAATCAGGCTCCGCACCAGAGAAGGATTGGGTAATCGTCACACGCGGGTTGAAGCGTGACTACGACATGGGCGGCGAAGTAGTCCATGCGTTGCGGGGCGTCGACATCGCTATCCGCAGAAACGAGTACGTGGCGATCATGGGGCCGTCCGGTTCCGGCAAATCGACCCTGATGAATCTCATCGGTTGCCTCGACACGCCGAACGGTGGCGAGTACTGGCTGAACGGAACGCTCGTGTCGGAGAAAGACGAGGACGAGCTCGCCCGCGTACGCAATCGTGAGATCGGTTTCGTGTTTCAGACGTTCAACCTGCTTCCACGCGCGACCGCACTCCACAACGTCGAGCTGCCCCTGGTTTACGCGGGTGTCGGCGCGGACGAGCGCCGCAAACGCGCCACAGAAGCGCTCGAGCGAGTTCAGCTCGGCGACAGAATTCAGCACCGTCCCAATGAGCTCTCCGGCGGGCAGAGGCAGCGCGTTGCCATCGCGCGAGCGCTGGTCAATCAACCGTCCATTCTTCTCGCTGACGAGCCGACTGGAAACCTGGACTCGACTACGTCGGAAGAGATCATGCGCGTGTTCGAGGGGCTCGCCGAGCAAGGCCAGACGGTGATCATGGTGACCCACGAGTCGGACATTGCCGCCCACGCGCGCCGCGTCATCGTCCTTCGCGACGGGTTGGTCTCCAGCGACGAAAAACGCGAGACCTTCATCAAGGCCGCAGGCATCGCCCCGCCACAGCTCAATCGGAAGGACTGAACGTGCCGTTCGTCGAGGCCGTCTGGCTCGCGCTGGCGCAGATCCGTGTCCAGAAGCTCAAGAGCTTCTTCACGCTGCTGGGAGTTTGTATTGGAGTGATGTTCCTGATCGCGGTCATCTCGATCGTGCAGGGAATGAGCAGCTACATGGAGAACGACTTCGCGGCGAAGCTGCTCGGCGTAAACACGTTCACACTGCGTCGGTTTCCGTGGTTCGGCGACGGCGCGGGCTCCGAGGAAGAGTGGCGCACATGGCTTCGCCGCCCGCGCATCTACCACACAGACCTGGCGCTCGTGGCCAGCGTGCTGCCGCCGGGATCGCGCTACGCGGTAGAGAGCCAGGAATTTCTCCCGGCGCAGTCGCAGTATGCGCGCCCCAAACAGGTGGAGGCCCACGCCGTCGACGGCGATTACTTCACCATCAAGAAATACGATATCCGCTCGGGCCGCGCATTCACCCAGGAGGAGTCCACGCTCGGCGCGCCCGTCGTCGTCATCGGTGACGAGGTCGCCACTTACTTCTTCCAGGACCTGGATCCGCTGGGCCGACAGCTCCGCATAAAGGGGATGCCATACACCGTGATCGGCGTTATCGAGAAGCAGGGGTCCGTGTTCGGCCTCTCTCTCGATCGCGTGGCGATCGCCCCGTATAACTCCCCGCTCCACCACTTCACGAATCCGCGCGGCGACGTCGACGGAATCATGGTCCAGACGCCGACGTCGCTGCTGATGGTCGACGCGATGGAGTCGGTGCGCGAAGTCATGCGTGGTAGACGCAAGCTTCACCCAAGCGACCCCGACAATTTCTTCATGGAGACGTCTGCGAGCGCGCTGGCGTTCATGGACAAGCTGAAAAAGGTGATGACGATGGCGGGAACGGCGTTCCCAGCGATTGGACTCATCGTTGGCGGGCTGGTGATCATGAACATCATGCTCGTGGCCGTCGCCGAGCGCACTCGCGAGATCGGCATCAGGAAATCGCTGGGCGCCAGGCGGCGCGACATCATGCGTCAGTTCCTAGTCGAGGCCGCAACCCTCAGCACTCTCGGCGCAATCATCGGCATCCTGCTCGGCATCGCGGTCGCGAAAATCGTCGAGTGGAAAACTCCACTGCCGGCCGCAATCGCTCCGTGGTCGATCGTGATGGCCACGCTGTTGGGCACAGTGGTGGGAATCATCTCCGGCGTCTATCCAGCTCGCCGCGCGGCTTCCCTCGATCCCATCGAAGCCCTGAGGAAGGAATAGAAATGCGGCTCGCGCAACGCGTTTTCAACGCATTCGAGGGCGTCGGCATGGCGCTCGACGCAATTCGCGCGAACAAGGTGCGGGCGGCGCTCACCATCATGGGGGTGGGGATCGGCGTGTTCGTCGTCGTCGCCATGTCGGCAGTGGTGCGCGGAATCAACGACAGCTTCGCCAAGGATCTGGAGGCGGCCGGACCGACATCGTTCTACATCTACCGCTTTTTTATCGGCGGCTTCCGGGCGTGCGACGGGTCGGACCAGACGTGTCCAGAGAGGCGCAATCCCGCCTTGACGATCGAGGATGCAACCGCGATCGAGCGACTTCCGAGCATCAAGGCCGTGACGGCGCACCTCGGCAGCGGCGCGAAATTCACCTACAAGGACAAGCAGGTGAGCACGGGCATGGAGATCTACACGCCCAACTGGGTGGACGTAGATGGCGGCGACATCTATCCGGGACGCAGCTTCACGTACGCCGAGAACACGACGGCTTCGCGGGTGATCATCGTGAATCAGAAGCTGGCCGACAGGCTCTTCGGAACCTCTGATCCTATCGACAAGACGATCGGCGTTGACGGCGTCGGATTCCAGGTGATCGGCGTTTATCACTACACGGCAAGTCCGATGGGAACACCGACATCGGCGGGTGGCGGTGATCAGGCAAAGGCTATCGTTCCCTTCGAGAGCGCGCGGCGCAGTCTGAGCCCCTGGATGCGGGGCGTCGATTTCATCGTCAAGCCCGAACCCGGTGTAACGACCGCGGAAGCAACCGACGACGTCATAGCGCTGATGAGAGCGCGACGGGGATTGAGGTCGACCGCCAAGAACAACTTCGAGATCATCACCCAGGATCGGCTGATGGGGATTTACAACCAGCTATTCGGCACATTCTTCGTCGTGGGTCTGGCCTTGTCGTCGGTCGGACTTCTGGTGGGCGGAGTCGGCGTGGTGGCGATCATGATGATCAGCGTCACCGAGCGGACCCGCGAGATCGGCGTCAGAAAGGCGCTCGGGGCAACCAAGAGCGCCATCCTCTGGCAGTTCCTGGTCGAAGCGGCGACGCTCACGAGCATCGGCGCTTCGCTCGGGCTCGTCCTCGGCATTCTTGTCGCGTTGGGTATCAAGACGGCTTTCCCTGCTGTGCCGGCCTCAACGCCCCTCTCGGCCGTAGTGGCGGCGCTCGTTACGAGTGCTTTCACGGGAATTCTGTTCGGACTCCTTCCCGCTGCGCGCGCGGCGCGTCTCGATCCGGTTGAAGCGCTGCGATACGAGTAGGCCCATGCGGGCCGCTCCCCTCCACTCGATGTCGTCAACCAGTGGTTCCCGATCGAGGCTGTATCTCTTGTAGCGCGGGCGCCGCTCGGGTCCGAAATTAGGGCCATGCGCTACGCAGATGTAATAGCGACCGCCCTCGAGCAGATCCGCGTCAACAAGCTGCGCTCGTTCTTTACGTTGCTGGGGATCATCGTGTCAGTTGCATTCCTCGTGGCCGTAGTCGCGATCATCTCGGGGATGAACGCCTACGTCAAGGAAAACCTCGCCAGCGCATTGATCGGCGCGAACACATTTCAGGTCCGGCGCTCACCGATTCGCATCGGTCTCTTCGACGACGAGGAATGGCGCAAGCTTCAGAAGCGTCCGCGCATCACCGAGTCGGACGCCGAAGCGGTCATCGCGGCCGTGCCCGAAGCGCTCGCCGTCAGCCTTCAGTCCGGCTGGCCAACGCCGATCTCCGATATCGTCTGGCGGGACAGGACCCAGGCGGATGTCGTCATCCTCGGCGTCACCGCGCCGTATCAGATAGTGCAGGACTACGTTTTCGACAACGGCCGGCCAATCAGCGACGTCGACGTGAACCAGCACCGGAACGTGGCAGTGATCGGCGCCGATATCGCCGAGAAGCTTTTTGAGCACGTCGACCCGGTGGGACAGGACATCCGAATCGTCGGCCGGAGATTTACGGTTATCGGAACGATCGCCAAGAAAGGCCGCGTGCTCGGGCAATCGTTTGACGGGTTCGTCCTGCTTCCGCTCCCCAACTTCGAGATGGTGTATGGACGCCGGAAGACGAATACCGTATCGGTAAAAATGCCAACCGCCGCGCTCGTTGCGAACGGGATGCAGCGGGCCGACGAGGCGATGCGCATAGCGCATCGGCTCAGGCCGGGCGATGAGCCGAATTATTCGGTGGAGACGGCCGACGCTCTCGTCGAGTTCTGGAAGAATCTCACGAAGATCCTGTTCTCCGTCATACCGGCTATTGTCGCGATCGGAGTTGTAGTGGGCGGCATCGTAATCATGAACATCATGCTGATGTCAGTGTCGGAACGGACGCGCGAGATCGGCGTGCGAAAGGCCCTTGGCGCAAAAGCTCGGGACATACGGCAGCAATTTCTGGTCGAGGCAATCGTGCTCGCTACGATCGGGGGCCTGTGTGGTGTGGCCGCCGGCTGGGGACTGGCTGGGCTAGTCAGCGTGGCCTCGCCACTCCCGGCGCGCGTCAGTCTGTGGTCCATCATGCTCGCGCTCGCGCTCGGGGCGGGCGTGGGAGTCCTGTTCGGCGTTTATCCAGCGTCGCGGGCGGCGCAGCTCGATCCCATCACCGCGTTGCGCGCCGAATGATCCTTACCGAGCGCATACAGAGCAACGTGCAGATCGCGCTCGATACGCTGCGCGCCAACAAGCTGCGCTCCGCGCTCACGATTCTGGGAGTCGTCATCGGAGTGTCCACGGTGATGACGATGGCGGCGATAGTGCAGGGAATCCAGGATCAGATCGTACGTACGATCGAGATCGCGGGCCCGACGACTTTCTACGTGGTGAAGGTGTTCTCCCAGACGCCGGTGAATCCAGATCGTCTCCCGAAATGGATTCGCGTCCGCCCGGATCTCGTCGAAGCCGAGGCTCAGAGAATCAAGGAGCTGCCGGAAGTATCGTACGCCGCCATCTGGGCGCAGGCGCAGGGGCGACTTTCTTACGAAGCGCAGCGTACGCAGAACCTCATCGTCATGGGCGCCGACGACCGCTACCAGGAGATCCACGGCGGAGAGCTTCTCGATGGACGCTGGTTCACGCCCGCGGAGCTCAGCGCGGGCGCCAACGTCGTGGTGCTGGACGAGAATGCCGCGCGCAAGCTGTTCGCCCGCGAGTCGGCCCTCGACAAGCAGATCAAGGTCGGAGGCAGGCCGGCAAGAGTGATCGGTCTGTACGCTCAGCCCGGCAATATCTTCTCCCCGCCCGGACAGGACATCGGCGCGATCGTGCCATACGCGATGCTCGACCACGAGTTCACGATCGACAAGACAAACGCGCTCTACATCCCGGTGAAGCCGAGGGCGGGAGTGACGACGGCGAACGCACAGGAGGCCGTGACGATAGCGCTGCGCGAAATGAGAAGACTTCGCCCGGCGGACAAGAACAACTTCGATCTCATAACCCAGGACCAGATACTCGACACTTTCAACAAGATCACCGGCGTGTTCTTCCTGGTGATGATCGTTCTGTCCAGTGTTGGACTGCTCGTCGGCGGAATTGGCGTGATGGCGATCATGATGGTCTCGGTCACGAGCCGCACCAGGGAGATCGGCATCAGAAAGGCGCTCGGCGCCACACGGCGAGAAATTCTCTTTCAGTTTCTCGTGGAGGCCGCGACTCTCACGGGCTTTGGAGGGATTCTCGGGATTCTGATTGGCCTGACCTTCGGGCGGCTGGCCACGCTTGCCATGCACATAGACGCAGCCGTTCCCCTCGGACTCACGCTCGTCGCGGTGGCGGTCTCAGTCAGCATCGGTCTGATTTTCGGGATGCTTCCGGCGCAGCGAGCGGCAAAGCTCGATCCGATCGACGCGTTGCGCTACGAGTAGCCCACACTTCCGAGCGGTATCCCGTCGGCCTCGGCGCGGATAGCTTTCGCGCATGACTTCAGTAGACATTCTGGCGATCGGCGCACATCCGGACGACATGGAGCTGATTTGCGGTGGAACACTGATCCGCGCCCACATGTTGGGCCGGTCCACCGGAATACTCGATCTCGCCGCGGGCGAGATGGCGAGTAGAGGAACACCGGCCCTTCGCGCCAAGGAAGCGGCAACAGCGGCAACAGTTATGGGCGTTTCGGTTCGGGAAAATCTGGGGTTTCCCGATGGCGGGATTCAGAACACACCCGATACGCGCGCCAAGGTGGCCGTCGTGATCAGACGTCTCCAACCCCGAGTCGTCATCACACATTCCCAGCACGGACGGCACCCGGATCATCCCACCGTTGCGCAGCTCGTCCGCGACGCGTGCTTCGTGGCCGGCCTGAAGAAGATCGCACCCGAATTTGCGCCGCACCGCCCGCTCAAAGTCATCCACGCTCTTTCGTTCCGCGAAGACAATCAGAAGCCGACCTTCGTCGTCGACATCACTGACGCGTTCGAAAAGAAGCTCGAGGCAATCGCATCCTACGCGTCCCAGTTTGGCGATGCGGTACAGGCAGGTGAGGTTTACCCCAATGGCGAGCCGCTTCACGATCTGATCCGCCACCATGCGGCTCACTATGGATCGCTCATCCGCTGCCGTTACGGAGAGCCGTTCTACACGACCGAGACGATGAGAGTCGACGACGTCGGCGCGCTCGAGGTATCCACATTTTGACGGACAAGCCCCGCAGGAAACCGCTGACATCCGCGCCGAAATCCGCCGGCCCCGAGGTGAACTATCCATCGTACCTCGCCTTGGACGAGCTGCTCAGCCTTCAGCGCCCGCGATCGCAGCCGGAGCATCCCGACGAGCTTCTGTTCATCATCGTGCATCAGGCGAGCGAGCTCTGGTTCAAGCTCATAATCCACGAGCTCGAAGCGCTCATTGGATTGATGGAAGCGAAGGACACGCTTGGCGCGGTGACCTCGGTACGAAGAGTGAACGCCCTCGTCCATATCGTCACGGGCCAGCTCTCGGCGCTTGAGACACTTCCACCGCAGCGATTCGCACAATTTCGCGGCTACCTGGGCACCTCGAGCGGATCTCAGAGTGTCCAGTTTCGTGCGATCGAAGCGATGTCGGGGATGCGCGACGCGCACTTCATCCAGGTTCTCAAGCAGCACGGCGAGATCCATCCGATGGTGAGTGCAGCGCTCGACAGGCCCACGCTCCAACAGCTCTATGACGACCTGCTCATCGCGCACAACGTGACGATCGAGCAGGTCTACTCGGAAGCGCATCAGCGCCCGCTCCAGATGCTCGCGGAAGGGTTGCTCGAGTACGAGCAGGGATTTGGGCTCTGGCGCTTCCTCCACGTCCAGCTCGTCGAACGGATCATCGGTCCGGCGACGTCAGGGACTGGCGGCACGCTCGGATCGAAGTATCTCCAGAAGACGATGTCCCAGCGTTTCTTCCCGCGCCTATGGGAAGTCAGGAGCAAGTTCTTCAACGGGTAACGCTCTCGCTCCACTTTGGCCACTGCCTTAAATTGCGTCCATGACCCCCGCAGCCGACCCGGTTTACCTCGATCACGCAGCCACCACTCCGGTGCGCGAGGAGGTTTTCGAGGCGATGAAGCCATTCTACGGCCCTCGCTTCGGGAATCCGTCGAGCACGCACCGGTGGGGACGCGAGGCTCGAGCGGCACTGGATGAGGCGCGCGAGCGCGTCGGCCGATGTCTAGGCGCGCGTCCCGACGAAATCTGCTTCACCTCCGGGGGCACCGAGGGCGACAACCTCGCCATCCTTGGCGCCTGGCGCGTCCTGAAGGCGACGGGCCGGAAGGCGGTTCTTACCACGCCGATCGAGCACAAGGCGATTCTGGGTGCGGTGCATCAGGCCGCGCGGGAAGGAGCGGAGGAGCGCTTCGTCCGCATGACAGGTGACGGCGTCATCGACAAGGATTCGTTCAACGATCTCATGGACGACGCGGTGGCCGTCTGCTCGACGATGTGGGTGAACAACGAGATTGGGACCATTCAACCCGTTCCGGATATGGCGGCCAGGGCAAAGGATCGGGGCGCTTTCTTTCACACCGATGCGGTGCAAGCCTTCGGCAAGATTCATATCGACGCCCAGACCCAACATTTCGATTTCCTGACCATCTCTGGCCACAAGTTCGGCGCACCCAAGGGGATCGGAGCGCTGTTCATCCGCCGCGGGACCACTCTCGAGCCTTTGATGCACGGCGGCACCCAGGATCGCGGACGACGTCCCGGCACCGAAAACGTCGCCGCCGCCGTCGGGCTCGCCCGCGCCGCCGAGTTGGCGCTGGCCGAGTCGGAAGCAAACTGCGCCCGGCTCCGCGCACTTCGCGACAGGCTCGAAGCGGGCATCCTGGCGCGAGTCCCCGACGCCGTCGTCCACGGTCGCGGGGCTGAGCGGGCCCCGCACATTGTGAACGTGTCGGTTCCGGGCACCGATAGCGAATCGCTGTTGATGGCGCTCGACCTTCGCGGGATCGCCGCATCTGGCGGGTCCGCGTGTCAGAGCGGCAGCATCGATGCGTCGCACGTCCTGTCGGCCATCGGAGTCCGCCCCGACCTCGCCAGTGCTGCCATTCGCATGAGCCTCGGCGCTTTGACGACGGATCATTCCATCGATCGCGTACTCGAAGTATTCCCTGCCCTCGTCGCCAAGGCGCGGCAGCTTACGGCGGCGGAGTAGCCATGTCGCGCGAGAGAGTGCTCGTCGCCATGTCGGGCGGAGTGGATTCATCGGTCGCGGCGGGAATCCTGGTTGAACAGGGATACGACGTAGTTGGTGCGACGATGAAGCTGTTCTGTCACGGCGAGGACGTGCCCGATCGCCCGTGCTGCTCGCTCGATTCGGTGAACGACGCGAGGCGAGTTTGCGAGCAGCTCGGCGTCCCTCATTACGTGCTCAACCTCGAGACTCGGTTCTCACACGACGTCGTCGACAATTTCGTCGACGAATACGCGCGCGGCCGCACGCCAATTCCCTGCGTCCGGTGCAATACGTTCACCAAGTTCCGCGACTTTCTGAAGAAGGCAGATTCGATCGATGCCCGGTGGATTGCCACCGGGCATTACGCCCGCGTGCTCGATGGTCAGCTCTATCGGGGAGCGGACGAGAACAAGGATCAGACCTATTTCCTGTGGGGGATCGACCGCGCGGTTCTCTCGCGGATGATCCTTCCCGTGGGCGAGCTGGACAAGGCTCAGACCCGCACCCGAGCGCATTCGATGGGTCTCGAGGTCATCGCAGAAAAACCGGAAAGCCAGGAGATCTGCTTCGTACCCGACGGAGACTACACCAGGATTCTGGAGCAGCGTCTGCCCGCGGACGCGCCCGCACTCGCCCGGGGCCCGATAGTCACCTCGAACGGGACCGTCGTTGGCGAGCACAACGGCTTTGCCCGCTACACAATCGGCCAGCGGCGCGGGGTGCCTGGGGGCTTTGCTTCACCGATGTATGTGATTGCGATTCGACCGGACCAGCGCGCCGTTGTCATCGGCAAGCGCGATGAGCTTCTCGGAAACGGCATCGTAGCGCGCGAAGTCAACTGGCTCGCGGATGCGCCCGTGCTGGCTGACGAGATCAGCGTACGTATCAGGCATCGGGCACCGCTGGCCCCGGCGCAAATCGTTCGACTCGAGGGCGATGAGATCGAGTTGGCACTCGACGACCCGATAGCAGCCATCACGCCCGGCCAATCCGTCGTATTTTATGACGGCCCCCGCGTGCTCGGTGGCGGATTCATCGAAGCCGCAAAAGGCCAGCGAGCCCAGCTTCCAATTCTCGCAGCATAATCCTCGGCGATCCCGAGCCGAGCAACCATTTCGATTCAGGGGGCCGGCGTGACGCATCGCAAGGAATCACTCCCGCATACGGTTCGCATCCTGGCGTTCGCCGCTGCCATTGCGGGGACGGCGTGTCAGCCAGCGACCGTTCCAACTCCGCAGCCGGTCACCCGATCTCCGCAGCCGATCACCCGATCTCCGCAGCTCGTTCCCATGCCGGCGTCGATGGTCATGTCGGGGGGAACGCCCTTCGAGATCCGCAGAACGAGCAGCATTTACGTGGAGTCGGGCAATCCCGAGGTCGCCGCGATCGGCGAAGTCCTTGGCGCGCTCATTCGCAAATCCACGGAATTTCCTGCCGCTGTAACCCCACTCGGCACGCCGGCAGCAGGTGCGATCATTCTCCGCATCGCGCCTGATCGGTCCGCTCTCGGTGAGGAGGGCTACGATCTCAATGTCACGAGCGACTCCGTCCGCCTGGTAGCAAACCGCCCGGCAGGATTGTTTCGTGGGATCCAGACCATCCGCCAGCTGCTTCCCGCGGACATCGAATCCGACATGGGCGCCGAGCGCTCGCAATGGCCGATTCCTGCGCTCACTATCGTCGATCAGCCACGATTCGCCTACCGCGGCGCCATGATGGACGTCGCGCGACACTTTTTTACGGTGGATGAGGCCGAGCAATTCATCGATATTCTCGCGCTCTACAAGCTCAACGTGTTGCACCTGCATCTTTCGGACGATCAGGGGTGGCGCATCGCGCTCAACTCGCGCCCCAGATTGACGGCGCTGGGATCACTCACGCAGGTGGGTGGCGGGCCTGGCGGTTTTTACACTCAGCAGGATTACCAGGACATCATTCGATATGCCGCCGCGAGATACATCACGGTCGTGCCCGAGATCGACATGCCGAGTCACATCAACGCCGGCCTTATCGGCTACCCGGACCTCGGCTGCAGCAACAGACCAACCGCACCGTATAGCGGCACCGATGTCGGCTGGAGCAGTCTCTGCGTTGACAAGGAGCCCGTTTACGCCTTCATAGACGACGTCGTGCGCGAGATAAGTGGCATGACCCCGGGCCCCTATTTCCATATCGGCGGCGACGAAGTGCAGACGCTGACGAACGACCAGTACATCCGGTTTGTCGAGCGCGTCCAGGGAATCGTGAACAAGTACGGCAAGACCATGATTGGCTGGGAGGAAATCACCAAAGCGCGACTCGCTCCATCGACGATCGCGCAGCAGTGGAGGAGCGACTCGGCGGGCGCGGCAGTGGCGAACGGGACGAAGCTGATCATGTCCCCGGCGCCAAAGGTCTATCTCGACATGAAGTACACTCCCACGACCGAGCTCGGGCTCCACTGGGCAGCCTATGTGGAAGTGCGCGATGCGTACGACTGGGATCCGGCGACTTACATGAAGGGCGCGACGGACCGCAATATCATCGGCGTCGAAGCGCCGTTCTGGAGCGAGACGCTGCGGAACATCACAGCGCTCGAGTTCCTCGCAATCCCCAGGCTTCCCGCTGTTGCCGAAGTCGGATGGACTCCGCAGGCGTCTCGGAGCTGGGAAAGCTTCCGCGCGAGAGTGGTAACGCACCAGCCGCGCTGGAACTTCCTCGGCATCAACTACTACCATTCTCCCCAACTACCATGGTAATGCGGCGACAGTTGATCGCCCTCGGACTTGCCGCGGTTACTGCGACCGGGGCGAGAGCGCAGGATCCGGGTCCCTTTCTTCCTCCCAAAGCCGAACCCGCGATCGTGACGCCGGGAAGTACCAACGCGAATCCTCCATCCGACGCGCTGGTGCTCTTTGACGGAAAGGATCTATCCCACTGGCGCTCAGCGGATGGAAGTCCCGCGAAATGGAACGTGAGGAGTGGCTACGCCGAGGTCGCGGCCGGAACGGGCGCCATCTCGACGAAGGAGCAGTTCGGCGACGTGCAGCTCCACATCGAATGGGCGACTCCGGCGATTGTGAAAGGCGAGGGGCAGGAACGCGGCAACAGCGGTGTGTTCCTGATGGATAGATACGAGATTCAGGTGCTCGACTCGTACGACAACAAGACCTACTATCACGGTCAGGCCGGATCGGTCTACAAGCAGCACGCACCGCTGGTGAACGCATCGCGCAAGCCGGGGGAGTGGCAGACCTACGACATCGTCTTTCACGCGCCAAGGTTCGACGAGCAGGGCAAGGTCGTCGATCGCGCCCGCGTAACCGTGTTCCACAATGGCGTTCTCATACAGAACAACGCTGAGATATACGGGAACACGTACAACGACCGCCCGGCGCTCTACACACCGCACCCGCCGGAACAGCCGCTCACCCTGCAGGACCACGCCAATCCCGTTCGCTACCGGAATATCTGGATCAGGCGGCTGTAGTCGTTGCGGCCTGGCCGCCGGCAGATTTGTTTGGTGACGCGGAAAAAAGGACGATTCACGCGAGCACCAAGCCCCCGTCAGTACTTCATGCCGCCCGCGTCCGCGAACTCCTTCATCATCCGCTCTTGTTCCTCCGAAAGCTTCTCGGGAACGGCGATGGACACTTCCACAATCAAATCGCCTTTCGTGTCCCCTTTTTCGATTCCCTGTCCACGCACCCTCAACCGCTTCCCTGACGGAGTGCCGGGCGGAATCTTGATCGCCACTTTTTTTCCGTCCAGCGTGCGCACGCTGATCTTGGTACCGAGAGTGGCTTGCGCGATGTTGAGCGGAACGGTGGCGATCACGTCGAGCCCGTCACGCTTGTAGAATTTGTCCGGCTTGACGTTGAAGGTGATCACGAGATCGCCCGGCGGTCCATTGGAGCTTCCCTTTCCGCCCTGACCTTTTAGTCGAATCTTCGACCCCGTATCCACACCGGGCGGAACGTTGATGAGAACCTTCCGCTTGACGCGGAGCTCTCCGTTTCCGCGGCATGTGGCGCATGGCTCGATGGGAACCTGACCCCGACCGAGACAAACCGGGCAGGGCCGATTGACCGCGAAGCCACCCTGTCCAAAAGAGACCACACCCCGGCCATCGCAGTTCGGGCAGATCTTGAGCTGAGTACCAGGCGACGCTCCGGTGCCGTGGCACGTCGCGCACTCTTCGCTCACCTCGAGCTCGATGGGAACTTTGCCGCCTCGGGCTGCGGTGCGAAACGGGATCTCGAGCGTCGCCTCGACCGTCTGCCCTTTTTCCGGACCGCGCGGCCGAGCACCTTGTCGGTTCTCACCGCCGCCGAACATCGAGCTGAAGAGATCGCCGAGGCCTCCAAGGCCCCCGATGTCGAAGTCCTGAAAGTTGATGTTCTGCGCGTTGCCACCCCTCGAGGCCGCTCCGGAGGGGCGCGCTCGTCCGCCGCCGAAACCTCCAAAGCCGTCGAATGCGCCGAGCCGGCGCATCTCGTCGTACTGCTTCCGCTTGTTGGGATCACCAAGGACGTTGTTCGCTTCCGAGATCTCCTTGAAGCGCTCGGCTGCCTTTGTGTCGTTGGCGTTCGCGTCGGGGTGGTGTTTCTTGGCCAGCTTGCGAAACGCTTTTTTGATCTCGTCCTGAGTGGCGGTGGAGCTTACGCCCAGCACGGCGTAGAAATCCTTTGTCTGTGCCATGGGAGATCAGCTCGGCGCGGCAGTCACCCGTTCCACTGCTTCACAACCACGCGGGCGGGTCGAAGCAGCTGCGACTTGAACAAATATCCGGGCTGATACACTCGTGAAACGACGTGGTCGTCCTCTTGGGCCGACGTCGGCTCCGTTGCCACTGCCTCGTGCAGCGCCGGATTGAAGGTATCCCCAACGGGATTGATGATCTCCAGACCCGCGGCACCGAGTGCCTTGAGCAGCTTCTTTTCGACCATGTCCACACCCTGCACGACGGTGGACGCATCCGTCGTCGCAGGATCAATGTGCGCGAATCGTGCGACATCGTCGAGAGCTTCCACCATCTCACGAACAAGATCTGCCTGCGCGCGCGCGCCCGCATCCTGGCGTTCCTTCGCTGAGCGCTTGCGGTAGTTGTCGTACTCGGCGGCAAGCCTCAAGTATCTATCGCGCTCGCCCGAGAGGTCACTGCCTTCGGCGGTGTCGGCTGGTGAAGGTGCTCCGTCAGCCGCGGAGTCCGCGCCGACCCGTGCGCTTCCACGGGCGGCATCGGTTGCAGAGCCTTCAACCTCCGCGGTGCCATCTTTCCCACCCGGCGCAAAATCATCTTCTGATCCCATTGCATCCTGATCCGGGAGAGGAGTCTGATCTCCCTTCTTTCTGGAATGTTTCATTTTCAAAAGTTAACCCTTTGAGAGAGCACGGCGCACCATCTCGAGCGCCGCCTGTGCCGCGCGCTGCCGGATCTCCGCGCGGTCTCCACCAACATGGAAGCGCCGTGCCTTCGCGTCCGAAGTGTTTACCGCAACCCAGATCAATCCTACGGGCTTCTCCGGCTTCCCACCGCCTGGTCCGGCAATCCCTGTCACCGAAACCCCGACATTGGCTCCCGTCTTTTCGCGAACATCAGCGGCCATCTGGAGCGCGACCTGTTCGCTCACAGCTCCGAATTTCTCCAGGTCTTCAGCGCGCACGCCGAGTAGATCTTTCTTCACCTGGTTGTGGTACGCGATCACGCCGCCCAAAAACACATCACTCGAGCCGGAAATGCTCGTTAGACGCTCGCCAAGCATTCCGCCAGTGCAGCTCTCCGCGACTGCGAGCGTGAGCTGGAGCTCGCGACATCGGTCGAGGACCACTGCCGCAAGATCGGCGTCGTCCTCTCCATACGCGTACGCGCCGACCCGGCTCTTCAGTTTCAGAATGGCGCCAGCAACGAGCGCCTTGGCGCGATCGGGCGGAAGTCCTTTGGCGGTCACGCGCAGATCTACTCCGGCTACGCCAGGCAGATAGGCAAGCGGCAGTGATCCAGCTTCCGTTTCTGGATCGCCGAGAAAATTCGGCCCCAGCAGCTCGGCGATGGCGGACTCGGCGATCCCTGTCGTGCGCAGCGTACCGGACAGAACCACCGTTTCGACCGCGCCGCCACGCGCTTCGATCGCCGGTAGAACCTCCTCGGCCAGCATGCCACGCATCTCGCGCGGGACGCCCGGCATCATCGCGACCCAGCGTTTCCTTCCGTCCTCGAGCCAGATCCCCGGCGCCGACCCATGGCGGTTGGTAAGTATCCGGGCCCCTTCGGGAATCTCGGCCTGAGTTCTGTTGATCGCGGGGAAAGTCCCGCCGGGAAACCGTGCGCGCCAACGCTGCTCGAGCTGCGCGGCAATCGACTCGTCGAGCTTCATCGCGCGGCCGAAGATGCGCGCAATCGCTGGTTTGGTGAGGTCGTCGCTGGTGGGACCGAGGCCACCGGTGGTGATCACCGCCCCGGTGCGGTCGAGCGCTTCGCGCACCGCGGCTGCGATCTTGTCGGCTTCGTCGCCGACAGTGGTTCGGCGAACGATCTCGATGCCCTTCGCCGCAAGCACCCGTGAGATGTGCGCCGCGTTCGTGTCTATCGTGAAGCCGAGGAGGAGCTCGTCACCGATGGTGATCAGCTCTACCTTCCGAGCGTTCAAAAGGCGAACACCCGGGCGTAGCGCCGGAGATATAGGACCAGCGAATAGATCGTGAGGATCACGGAGACTACCATTGTTACCGTGCCGACAATGCCATTGAAGTAAGCGAACATGCGCCACGACGAATTGTGCCAACCCCTGGTTATGGCGAGAGTCGCCGCGAAAAACCAGAAATACGCTGATCCCACCCACACGGATTGAAAGCCGGTCTTCCATTTCGCCGGCCCGATCGCTGAGATGACGACTCCCCGCCGCGCGGCCGCCTGGCGGAATATGGTCATGAATATCTCACGCCCGATGACGATCGCGACGATCCACCATGCAAGCGCGACCGGTCCCCACGGCGTCAGAAATGGGAGTCTGCCCGCGTCAATATTTTCCGCCCGCGTCGGAATCAACGGATCGCTCGGCGGCGCCATCAGGACGAACATGGGAATCAGCGTCGCAAACAGCAGCAGCTTGTCGGCGATCGGATCGAGAAGACGGCCGAGGTCCGTGATCAGGTTCCTCGTTCGCGCGAGCTTCCCATCGTAGTAGTCCGTTACCGCCGCCACGATGTAGAGAACGAACGCGAGGAGGCGCGCGCCGGGGGACGCAATGAAGGGCAGCGCGGCGATGAAGGGCGTGGCTAGAATCCGGCCAGCCGTGATGGTGTTGGGAAGGTTCATCGGAGCTTTGGCCGCTCCGCTAGGCGAGCGCCTTCAGCACCAGCTTACTCACCGCTTTCAGCGTATCGAACACGCCGTCCCCGTTCACCGCTATCGCCTCGAAATATGGCGCGCGCTCGATCCATTCTCCGCCCGGCAGCTGCTCGACGAGATTCTCGCCTGCGTGATAGGGGTCGGGAGCGACGCGGCGCTTGGTGGCGTCCTCGACCTCCCATCCGGGATTGAGCGCAGCCTGCAGCTCGTCGATCGTCGCCGCATTCGGAAGGTCCCGCTTGTTGTACTGGATCACG
>JBBQFZ010000029.1:0-26340 GCA_038322455.1 Gemmatimonadales bacterium
GGCACGAATTTCGGGACCGCTCGCCGATCGCATCGACATGCACGTCATAGTCGGCGCGGTCGCGTTGCGCGATCTGAGCGGCGCGAACACCGGAGATCCTTCGAATACGGTACGCGCGAGGGTAGAGCGCGCTCGCGCAGCGCAAAGGAAGCGTTTCGCGAGAAGGAGCGGAGTCTCGTGCAATGCGTACGCGAGCGGGCGATGGCTCGATTCCCACACGCCCGTGCACGTCGCTGCGCGCGGGCTCCTTCAGACGGCGGCCGAGCGATTGTCCCTGTCCGCGCGCGGGTATCACCGGGTGCTCAAAGTTGCCCGCACAATTGCCGATCTCGAGGATGCGAAGGAAATCGGGCCCACGCATATCGGGGAGGCGCTCCGGTACCGCCCCATGACCAACGCAGCCGGGGCCGGCGCCAGCATTCGACCGTCAGCGAGCGTAGCTATCTAGGCGACCACGCCTGGTGTTCGCTCCAACGGAGAGCCTGGAATGAAGTCGAGAATAATCGCCCTAACAGTCGTGCTCCTTTGCGGCACATCCGTGCCCGCGATCGCGCAGGTCGGTTCCACAACCGACATCCTCATGGGTCGCGTCGCGGGCCTCGACAGCCAGGCGATTCCCGATGCGCGAGTCGAGGCAACGTCGCTCGAGACAGGCATCACGCGCACGAAAACCACAGGCGCCGACGGCCGCTACACAATCATCTTTCCCGATGGGGGCGGCAACTACAGACTCACCGTTCGCGCGGTTGGGCTATCGCCGGTGACGCGCACGATCTCGCGCCAGGGTGACGAGGATCGTCTCATTGCCGACATCGACATGGGGCGCATCGCCACCGAGCTTGCCACCGTGCGCGTGAGGGCTGCACCTCGCCGCGGCGATCCTTCGGGACGCCCCGAGCCCGGAAGCACTGAGCGAAGTCTCAATCCCAATCTCGTGAACCGATTGCCGGTGGACGCGGGAGATCTCACAGCCCTCGCGGCACTTGCGCCCGGCGTGATCGCGGTTCCAGGAACGGACACGACCAAGGCATCGTTTTCCATCGCGGGTCAGCCCGCAAATCAGAACAACATCACGCTGGACGGACTGAGCTTCGGCGCGGGGAGTGTTCCTTCCGAAGCGGTCCGCAACACTCGCGTTGTCACGAGCACCTACGACATCGCCCGCGGACAGTTCACCGGCGGGCAGGTGGCATCAACTACGCGCGGTGGGACGAACAACGTGCAGGGCGCATTCAGCTACTCACTTCGCGATCCCAGTCTCGAGTTCGTCGATGACACCAACCCTGCTTTCGGGCAGAAGTACACGCAGAACCAGCTGAACCTGGGCGTGGGCGGTCCGATCATTAAAGACAAACTGTTCACGTTCGGCGCTCTTACGTTCTCTCACCGCACCGATCCCCTGCTGTCTCTGCTCGCGGCCGATCCGCTCACGCTGCAGCGCCTCGGGACAAACCCGGATTCTGTGAGCCGCTTCCTCGACATCGTCCAGCGGTTCGGACTCCCTTTAAGCTCGCCGCTCGCGCCCGACGAACGCCTTAACAACAACACGTCGGCGCTCGTGCGGGTTGACTACAATCTGGCGGAGGACCACTCTCTGACGCTTCGCGGAGACTGGCGCGGCAACACCCAGCTTGGCTCGCGCCTGAACGCACTGGCGCTTCCACATTCGGGTGGAAATCTCGACGGGTCGGGGGGAGGGGGAATGCTCACGCTCACCTCGCACGTCGGCATGTTCATCAACGAGCTCAGGGGCTACAAATCCGTCGATAACCGGGACACGCAGGGTTATATCGCGGTTCCCGACGGACGCGTCGTGGTGGCTTCGGTACTGGGCGACGGCACGAGCGCGATCTCCACGCTCCAGTTCGGTGGCAATCCTTCGCTACCACAGGAGACGAGGTCCAGCCTACTCGAGATCAGCGACGAGATCTCCCGCCTGACGACGGCCGGCGGCCACAGATTCAAGCTTGGCGGTCTCCTCAACCACCAGCGCAGCTCCATCGGGTTCATTCCCAACAGATTCGGCACTTTCACGTTCAACTCGCTTGCCGACTTCGATGCAGGAGTGCCGACTCAGTTCACGCGCACGCTCTTCGCGCGCGATCAGCAGTCGGCAACGAACAATCTCGCGGGTTACCTCGGCGATTCGTGGCGCGTGAGGCCAAAGTTCCAGGTGACGTACGGGCTGAGGATGGAAGGATCGCGGTATCCCAACAAACCCGAATACAATCCAGAGGTAGAATCGACATTCGGGAGACGTACCGACGATCTTCCCAGTGAGATTCACGTCAGCCCCCGCGCTGGATTCAGCCTGTTCGTCGGCGAGTCACAGTTCGGCCCTCCGCCGCTGACCCTGCGCGGGGGCGTCGGCGAGTTCCGCGGTACCGCGCCCAATCAACTGTTCGCAACGGCGTTGAACGCGACCGGTCTCGACAACGGTCAATCGCAGCTCACCTGCGTCGGCGCGGCCGCTCCCACACCGGAATGGGCGTCGTATCTCGCGGATCCCTCAGCTATTCCGACCGCATGCAACGGCGGAACTCCGATCTTCGCGAACGTTCGCCGCAACGTAACCGTATTCGATCCGAGCTTTCGGGCGCCCCGCGCCTGGCGTGGATCGCTGGGCATGACGCGTCGCTTCTGGGATCGGTACACATTCTCCGTCGACGCCGGGTACGCTCGCGGGGTGGCTCAAACCGGCCAGGTGGACCTGAACCTCGACACGATCCCCAAGTTCACGCTCGCCAACGAAAATAACCGGCCTGTCTACGCTCCCTCGGGGGCGATCATTCCAACGACCGGCGCGGTGTCGGTGTTTGGTTCGCGTCTCTTCCCGCAATTTGGCGTCGTCAGTCAGATCGAGTCGCGTCTTCAATCCGATACCAGGCAGCTGACGTTCGGCTTCAATGGCTTCACCACGAAGGGAGTGTTGTTCAACGCCTCGTACACGCTGACGAGCTCCTTCGATCAATCGCAGGGCTTTTCGCAGGGAACGGTGCAGGGATTCGGCGGGACGCCCGGCTCGACTTCCGGAAACCCGAATGGCACCGAATGGGGGAGAAGCGACAATGCGCGCCGTCATTCATTGCTGGCGACGATAACGTATCCCATCAAGCCTGTGCTCGAGCTGACAGTGATCGGCCGGATGGTCTCCGGCAGTCTCTACGCACCGATGGTGGGTGGCGACATCAACGGTGATGGGCGCACAAATGACCGCGCATTCGTCTTCAGTCCCGGTGATGCGGCCGCTCGGGGCGATACCGCTGTGGCAAACGGCATGACGCGATTGCTGGCGAGCACTTCCCCCCGCGCGCGTGAGTGTCTGCTCAGTCAGATGGAAAAAGTCTCGTCGCGCAGCATCTGCTCGAGCCCGTGGTCACCGTCCCTCGATCTGCAGGCGAACATTCGGCCCTCGTCGCTCGGGTTGGATCGGAGGCTCACCATATCCGTGATCGCAATGAATACGCTCACGGGCCTCGACCAACTACTGCATGGCAGCAATAATCTGCGCGGCTGGGGACAGCCGTCATTCCCGGATCGCACGCTCCTCTACGTCCGCGGATTCGATCCCGTTAGCCAAGGCTACAAATACCAGGTGAATGAGCACTTTGGCGTCGCCAACGGAACCCGGAATGCGTTTCGTGTTCCATTCCAGATCGCGATTCAGGCGCGTCTCGCCCTCGGCACGGATCCAGCGCGCCAGCAATTCAACAACGTGGTTGGCGGCGGTCGAGGTGGGCGCATGAGCGCGGACGCTCTCAAGGCGCGCATGACGCGGCTGGTGCCGAACGCCTTTCTCGACATCATCGCCATCAACGACTCGGCGAAGCTCGATCTCACGCCGGATCAGCTCGCAAGGCTTCAAACATCGGGTGACGCATTCAAGCTCAAGGCGGATTCCCTGATTGATAAAGTCGCGAACATGCTCGCGGACACCACGGTCAAGAACCCCGATCCAATGACCGTTTTTGCGAAGCTGCAGCCTTCCATGGCGGAGGGGCGGAAGCAGGCGACTCAGGGCATCGCCGCAGCCAAGACGATTCTGTCCCCGGAGCAGTGGGCCAAGGTTCCCGACAGCATCAAGACGCCTGGTTTGAGGCGCGACGATGGACAGGGCGGGGATCGCCCGCGAAGAGGAGACGGTCCGGGCAACTAGCGTGCACGAGTAGTGCAGGGGTATTCTCCCTCCTTCCACTCCTCGACCATCACGCTCATGAAAGGCTGTTTTCGCAGAGTCGGCTGTCTCGTCCTCATCGTTGTCGTTGTCGCGGTGTGGTACTGGTACGCCCGCGTTGAACGACCCGCTTCCACAAAAACCTCGACCGAGGTCAGCGCTACGACCGGCGCGACGCTGACCAATACGGGCTGGGAACCTCTCACAATTCCGGATGCAGAGCGCGGTAAAGCCGCGGTTGAAGGGCTGGCGCAGCGCTCCGGCCAGGTGTTCGCCAACCTCACTCCCGCTGAAGCTGCATCATACATCTTTCTCGTGGTCGCGAAGCAGCTGCCGCCCTCGGCCAAGAATGCGGAGGCGGCCGTCAGGGGCGATCGGCTGTACGTGCGGTCGGAGATAGACCTAAAGGATTTCGGAGGCGCGGGGCAGCTCGGCAGCCTTGGATTCCTCCTCGGTTCCCGGGATAGCGTGCTTCTCGGCGGCACGATCCAGATGCTGAAGCCAGGGTTGGGACAGTTTCTCGTGCAACAGGTGAAACTCGGGCACCTGGACGTTCCTCAGGGGCTCATCCCGCGTTTGATCGCTCAGCTGAAGAAGGGGAAATCGCAACCGGGCATTGCTCCGAACGGGTTGCCGATGGTGATGCCCTCTTACATTTCGGATGTGCGCATCGCGAATGGAAAAATCACGCTCTACAAGAGCGTGCGGTGAGTCGAAGGATTCTCGTCATCGACGATGAGCAAGGGATTCGCGCCGCGCTGGGTCAGCTTCTCGAGTACGAGGGGTACGAGGTCCACACGGTAGCCAATGCCACGGACGGGATAGCCGAGTACCAGAAGTGGCGGCCGCACCTCGTCTTTCTGGACGTGAAGATGGCCGGCATGGACGGGATGGAGGCGCTCAAGAAAATAAGGGAGATGGATCCGACGGCCACCGTGGTGATGATCAGCGGACACGCGACCATCCGCACCGCGGTCGAGGCGACTCAGCTGGGCGCCTACGAGATTCTCGAGAAGCCGCTCGACACCGACCGTATCCTGGTGATGCTGCGAAACGCTCTCTCGCACCTGGACCTGAAGGAAGAGAACGCCAGACTCAAGCAGTCAATAGACTCGCCGTTCGAGATGGTCGGCAAGACGCCCGTGATGCGCCTGCTGATGGAAAAAATCGAGAAAGTTGCGACGACTCCGGCGCGCGTTCTGATCACCGGCGAGAACGGAACCGGAAAAGAGCTCGTGGCACGGGCGCTTCATCGGATGTCGCCACGCGCCGAGAAGCCTTTTGTCGAGGTGAATTGCGCGGCGATTCCCGGCGAGCTGATCGAGAGCGAGCTGTTCGGACACATGAAAGGCTCGTTTACGGGGGCGATCTCAGATCGCGCCGGAAAGTTCGAGCAGGCGAACAAGGGCACGCTCTTCCTCGACGAGATCGGCGACATGAGTCTGGCCGCCCAGGCGAAGGTGCTGCGCGTTCTCCAGGACAACGTCCTCACCCGGATCGGCGGGGCGAAGCCGATCTCGGTGGATGTGCGCGTTATTGCCGCGACCAACAAGACTCTGGAGAATGAGATCGCGGGGGGCAAATTCCGCGAGGATCTTTACTACCGTCTCAACGTCGTGCCGATCCACGTGCCGCCCATACGCGAGCGGCGCGAAGACATCCCAATGCTGGCGCAGTATTTTGCATCGACGTTGTCGGCGCGCGAGGGAATACCACCGCGCACGTTCACTGAGGACGCGCTGGAACGGCTGACGGGCCTGGACTGGCCTGGCAACGTTCGCGAACTGCGCAACACGGTGGAGCGACTGCTCATTCTGGCGCCCGATAGTCAGATTGCGGCGCGCGACATCGACCGTCTGGCTGGCCAGCGCGTGCTCGACGACGCTGGCCTGGCGACTCTCACACAGTGCCGCACGTTCGAGGAGTTCAAGGACGCGGCCGAACGCGCTTTTCTACTCAACAAGCTGCGCGAGTTCGACTGGAACGTGTCCGAGACCGCGCGCGCTGTGGAGATGCCGAGGTCCAACCTTTACAAGAAAATCGAGCGCTATTCGCTTTCGCGTGAGCACACCTAGAGTCCGTGCGCTAACTGATTTCGTGCGAGCATGGCCGACCGCTCGCCCCATTCCAAACAACAACGGATCGAGATGAAAAAGTTCAACAACTTCATTGCGGGAAAATGGGTCGCTCCCGAGTCGGACGAATACTTCGACAACCGTAACCCGGCAGACCGCGGCGACCTGATCGGAAAGTTTCCACTTTCGGATCGGCGCGACGTCGACCGCGCGGTCGAGAGCGCGAAGCGCGGCTTCGAGCGCTGGAAGCGCACTCCTGCCCCCGCGCGTGGCGACGTGCTGCGCGTCGTCGGCGACCTCATGACCAAACGCAAGGAAGAGATTGCCGACGCCATGACGCGCGAAATGGGGAAGCCCCTGACCGAAACGCGCGGGGACGTGCAGGAGGGTATCGATACAGCGTATTACGCCGCGAGCGAAGGGCGGAGGCTCTTTGGCAAGACCGTTCCGAGCGAGCTGAGGAACAAGTGGGCGATGAGCTACCGCCGGCCGATTGGTGTGGCGGGTTTGATATGCCCGTTCAATTTTCCGATGGCGATTCCCACCTGGAAGATGTTTCCGGCGCTCGTGTGCGGTAACGCCGTGATCTTCAAGCCGGCCGAAGACGTGCCCCACACCGGCACCTTGCTGGTGGAGATTCTGCTGGACGCCGGGCTTCCGCCGGATGTGATTCAGCTCGTTCACGGCAGGGGAGAGCAAGTAGGGGCGGCAATGGTCGACCATCCGGGGATCCCGCTGATCTCATTTACGGGGTCGACTGAGACAGGTCGCATCGTGGGTGAGACGTGCGGGCGCCTCCACAAGCGGCTGTCGCTGGAGATGGGCGGCAAGAACGCGCAGATCGTTATGGACGACGCCGATCTCGATCTCGCCCTCGAGGGAGCCCTTTGGGGAGCGTTCGGCACCACTGGGCAACGTTGTACCGCCACCAGTCGTCTTATCCTTCAGAAGAAGATTCACGACAAGTTTGTGGGAATGCTCGAAGATCGCGCCAAGGCGCTCAAGCTGGGCGACGGCAGAAAGAAAGGCACAGACGTCGGTCCGCTGATCAATGAGGACGCACTCAGAAAGGTGGAGACCTACGTCGACATCGGAGAATCCGAGGGCGCTAAGCTGCTCACAGGTGGGCAGCGGCCGGGGAAACTCTCGAAGGGAAATTTCTTCCAGCCGACGATCTTCACGAACGTCAAGGCGGGCAGCCGGCTCGAGCAGGAAGAAATCTTTGGGCCCGTACTCTCCGTAATAAGGGTCAAGGACGCGGACGAGGCGTTTGCTGTGAACAACGACGTGAAGTATGGGCTCTCATCGTCCATTTACACGCGCGACGTGAATACCGCTTTCAGGGCCTTGAGCGAGCTGGACAACGGAATTACGTACGTCAATGCGCCAACGATCGGGGCTGAGGCACACCTTCCCTTCGGCGGTGTGAAGCAGACGGGGAACGGGCATCGGGAGGGTGGCTGGGAGGTTTACGAGTTCTACTCGGAGACCAAGGTAGGGTACGCCGATTTCTCCGGCACCCTCCAGCGCGCCCAGATCGACACATATCTGGGAACGCCGGATTAACTAGAGCGGTATAGACGGATAATGGATCAATACGAACACAATCGCATACGGGCGCTCCAGCTCGCCAACAAGAGGCGGACCAAGGGCAAGTTCGCTTTCTTCGCGCACTGGGCGAAGGTCGTCGTGCTTTCGCTGGCGCTGTTCGTCGTGATCCGCGCGTTCGGTGTCGAGGCGTTCAAGATCGCGAGCGGCAGCATGGAGCACACGCTGTTCGAGGGCGACTTTCTCCTGATCAACAAGCTCGTGTACGGGGCGGGGATTCCGGGCAGCGGGCGAAAGCTTCCCGCGCTTCACCCCCCGCGCAACGGGGACGTAATTGTGTTCACCTACCCGGTGGATCCGACCCTGAACTACATAAAGCGGATCGTTGGAAGTCCCGGCGATACGGTGGAGATGCGGAACGCGCTCCTGATCCGGAACGGCAAACAGGTCAGCGAAAACTACGTTCAGCGGAGCCCGGAAGAGGCCGATCAGTCCGACGACGACTTCCGGTGGCAGAAGGCTTATCTGGCGGGCGGCGCCGCGATCTCGGCATACCATCCATCGCGTAACAATTGGGGTCCTTTGGTCGTCCCTCCTCATGACTACTTCGTCCTCGGAGACAATCGCGACAACTCGTCCGATTCGAGGTATTGGGGGTTCGTCGCGGACTCACTTGTGCGAGGCCAGCCGATAGTGGTCTATTATAGCTACGCCCCCGAAAATGGAGACCGCCTCGACTGGCTGACTCATTTACGGTGGAAGCGCTTCGGAGAGATCGTCCACTAGATCTCTCGTACTTGGAGAGGATGACGCAATCGCCATGAAGCAATCGACGAATCGGAAATCGACCGTCGACGAAGGATCCCTCGATCAGTACCTCAGGGACATCAGCGTCTTCCCACTCATTAATCGCGAGAAGGAAGTTGAGCTCGCGAAGCGCATCCGCCTGGACGACCAGGAGGCGCTAGATACGCTTGTGCGCTCCAACCTCCGATTCGTCGTCTCGGTCGCCAAAAAATATCAGAACCAGGGCGTCTCGCTTTCCGATCTGATCAACGAGGGCAACCTCGGCCTCATTCGAGCGGCGCACAAATTCGACGAGACGAAGGGTATCAAGTTCATCTCGTACGCGGTGTGGTGGATCAGACAGTCCATCCTCCAGGCGCTCGCGGAACAGTCGCGGATCGTGCGCGTTCCGCTGAATCGAGCGGGGACGCTGCATCGCATCGGCAAACGCGCGAGCAGCCTGCTCCAGGAGCTGGGGCGTCAGCCAACCAACCTCGAGATCGCCGACGGTATGGACATCACCGAAGACGAAGTCGCGAAGACGATGATGATCTCGCAGGTGCACTTGTCGCTCGACGCGCCGATGACGCCTGGCGAGGACAATCGCCTGCTCGATTATCTGCCCGACAACATGAATCCGACGCCGGACGAGATCACGTTCGAGAAGGCATTGTCGGAGGCGATCGAGGAGTCACTCTCGTCGTTGAAGGAGCGGGAGTCCAAGATTCTCCGGCTGTACTTCGGGCTCGACGGCGCGGATCCGATGACCCTCGAGGACATCGGGACGCTGCTCCAGATCACTCGTGAGCGCGTGCGGCAAATCAAGGAGAAGGCGCTGCTGAAACTGCGGCATAATTCCCGAAGACGCTCGTTGGAGTCGTTCCTCGGGTAGCTTAACTTCGCACGATAACGGAAACATTGAATCGCCCTTGCACCATCTGCGCCGGGATTTGTACAATGGGTCTCCTTCTCGGAGCCCGCCGATCCCACCGTTGATCCGCCCCACCGTCCTGCTTCTTTTCTCGATCTCGGCCAGCTCCGCGGCCAAAGCGGCGCCCGCGCGGCGCGGCGAATGAATGCCTGATGCCATAACGATCCGCCTCGCCGTTCCCGCTGATGCTCCGGCTCTCTGCGAGCTGCTCGGCCAGCTCGGCTATCCTGCCGCTGAAACGGAGATTCCCGCACGGCTAGACGCGATCGCAAGCTTTCAGGGCGCGGCTGCCTTCGTCGCTACGAACGGTTACCGTGAGGTCGTGGGATTGGTGACCACCCACATTTTTCCGTCAATACATGACAATGAGACAGTCGCGTGGATCACGACGCTGGTGGTCCTCGAAGACGCGCGCGGCGCAGGCATCGGCTCTGCGTTGGTGAGTCACGTCGAGCAATGGGCGGCGCGATGTGGCGCGCGGCGGTTGTCTGTTACGTCGGGGAAGCAACGGACGGAGACGCACGAGTGGTACGAGAAACGCGACTACGAGCGAACCGGCCTGCGCTTTACTAAACGGCTCGGTCCTTTGCCGTAAAAAACCCGGAAAGAAACCTTGAGCTCGAGGTGACCTTGCGATTTCCACGGACCTCACGTACCATCCTCGCTCCCGGTGAACGGTTGTTTTTGAAAGGAGAACGGCTGGCTTTCCTCGGTCGCCGGTTTTTGACTCTCCGACGCCGCCGAAAAGGCGTCTCGGCATGGACGACGATCTTTTTTGGGACAAGGGCAACCGCCCTTTGACCCCGGTTTTTTCAATTTTTCCCATGGAGAGTCTCACCGATGAATCGTCGCCCCTTAGTTCTCATTGCCTCCACCATCTTTGCGGTCGGGGCGTGTAGCGATCCCGTCACCAGTCCGTCGGTAATAGCCAAAGCTCCGACCGGGCGGGCTTCGGTTCGCTCTGCTGCTACGCCAACGGTTCCAACGGATCAACACGTCTTTCTCATGAATGGCAATTCCATTCCGGACAACTTTGCAGCCGACGTCGCCGCCGCCGGCGGGACATTGGTCAGAGTGCAAAGCGAGATTGGAGTGGCTGTGGTGAAGGGACTGACGGATGCCGCAGCGGCCCGGCTTGCACGTGGCAATGGCAAGGTTGAGCGGGATCTATTAGTCCAATGGCTTCCACCCGTCGACGCATCCCAATTTGTAGTCGCACCTGATGAGGCCTCACCCGTGGCGGGCCAAAGCGTTCTCCCGCCCCAAGCAGCGTTCTTTGGCGCTTTCCAATGGGACATGCGCCAAATTCACGCTCCTGAAGCGTGGGCGGGCCACACAGGTATTCCGAGTGTCCGTGTTGCCATTCTCGATACTGGACTCGATCCTGACCACATCGACGCGGTCGGGCTAATCGATGCTGCGAGCAGCGTCGCATTCACGCCTTCGGTCACCGGACCGCCAGCGTGGGCCGACGATCATTTCCATGGAACTCACGTCGGTGGAACGGTGACGAGCAACAATTTCGGCACTGCGGGCGTCGCGCCGAACGTCACATTGATCGCAGTCAAAGTGCTGAACGCCTCTGGCTCGGGCACCTTTGCAGACATCATCTCTGGATTGATTTGGGCAGCAAATGTTCACGCAAACGTCGCTAATCTCAGTCTCGGGGCTTTGTTCCCGAAGAATGGTTCAGGAACTTTGATTGGCGCGCTAAACAAAGCCGTCAACTATGCGAATGCGCACGGCGTACTGGTCGTTTCGGCGGCCGGCAATGAGGGAGCCGATCTGCAGCATGACCAGAATTACACTTCAGTTCCGTGCGAATCGGGGACGGGTATCTGCATCGCGTCTACCGGTCCAGGCGATTTGCACTCCTCGTTTTCCAACTACGGAATCTCCGCGATCAACCTCGCCGCACCCGGCGGCGAGTTCGGAGCCCCTCTGACTCATTTCGTGCTGAGTCTCTGCAGCAGCCGGAGTGCCATGCCGGCGCTGGCCCTTTGCAAGAGCAAGACCCATTATTTGTTCGTTATCGGTACCAGTCAGGCCACACCGCACGTCTCAGGACTCGCCGCGCTCCTCGATTCTCAATACGGTGGGATGCTGAATCCCGCGCAGCTCCAGACGATCATGCAGCAGTGTGCCGACAACATCGGCGGCGATCCGACCGACCCGTTTTTCGGGAAGGGGCGAATCAATGCCTTCAAGACCGTGACAGGAACCGATTGCACGAACTCGAGCAAGTAACAGGCAGCGGATAGACTATGTAACGACAAAGGGGACACGGGCTTCCGTGTCCCCTTTGTCTTTGGAGTAACCGACCAAAGTGCTGCCGCAGCATAGACTGCGCAAGGATGCGCTCTCGCGGCACTTCTCGCCGTCCGGTTAGATTTCCCGCATGCCGCAACAAGCTTCCTTCGACGTCACGACCGGCGTCGACCTCCAGGAGGTCGACAACGCCGTCAATCAGGCCCAAAAAGAGATCTCCCAGCGCTACGACTTCAAGGGAACCGTCGCGACCATCGAGCTCAATCGCACCGAAGGAAAGATCGCCCTCACCGCGGAGAACGACTATAAGATGGAGGCGCTCTGGGACGTGCTCCAGACCAAGCTGATCAAGCGAAGCGTCCCTGTAAAGAACCTCGATCCGGGTGAGATACAACCAGCCGGTGGTGATACGGTCAAGCGCGACATCGCGTTGAAGATGGCCCTCGATGGCGACACAGCGAAAAAAGTCGCCGCCGCCATCAAGGAAGCGAAGCTGAAGAAAGTTCAGGCCGCCATCCAGGGCGATCAGGTGCGCATAACGTCGCCATCGCGCGACGATCTCCAGGAGGCGATGGCGCTCCTTCGCAAGCAGGACTTTGGCGTCGAGCTCAAGTTCGGGAACTACCGCTAGCAGTGCCCGCCCTCAGCGCTAACCCCTCAGTACGCATCGCAAAGTGAAAGTCGGCATCATCACCCTCGGCTGCGACAAGAATACGGTTGACAGCGAGCGATATCTCGCGCAGCTCTCGGATTTTTCCGCGGAGTACACGGCCGATCTGTCCGATGCGGAAGTGATCATCGTCAACACCTGCGGCTTCATCGACGCCGCGAAAAAAGAATCGATCGACGCGATGGTCGAAGCAGCACGATTCAAGACGGACGGTCGTTGCCAGGCAGTAGTCGCCGTGGGGTGCATGATCGAGCGCCACAAACAGGAGCTGGTCGAGGCCCTGCCGGAAGTCGATCTCTTCCTCGGCTCCTCCGAGATGCAGCGCCTTGTTCCCGAACTTTCCGAGCGGGGATTCCTCGGCGCACCGTCCGAAGGGCCGCACCCCGGAGTCCGCTTGTACACGGGCGACTTGCCGCACGTGCGTTACATGAAGATCAGCGAGGGCTGCGACCACGGCTGCGCCTTCTGCGCCATCCCTCTCATGCGCGGGAAGCACCGTTCGTTCGCGCTCGATGAAGTGGTACGCGAGGCGCAGCTGCTCGAGCTACAGGGCGCGCGTGAACTCAACCTCGTTGCGCAGGACCTCGCGCACTACGGCCGCGACATCCGCGACGGAAAGACGCTGCCCGACCTGCTCGAGGCCCTCGTCGCCGAGACCTCGGTGCCGTGGATCCGGATGCTCTACCTCTACTCGGCGGGGATCACCGACAGGCTGCTCGAGGTGGTCGCGCGCGAGCCGCGCATACTGCCGTATCTCGACATGCCCATTCAGCACGGGTCAGACCCGGTATTGGCGCGCATGCGTCGCCCGGAAAGAAAGCGCACGATTCGCGATCGCGTGAAGAAATTCCGCGACGCGGTCCCCGACGTGGCGATACGCACTACCTGCATTGTGGGATTTCCCGGCGAGACCGAGGAGCAGTTCCAGGAGCTCCTGGAATTCCTCGAAGAGATTCAGTTCGAGCGCGTTGGCGCGTTCACTTATTCCCCGCAGGAAGGCACGCGCGCGGCGGAGTACGTCGACGACGTGCACGAGACGACCAAGCGCGAGCGTCTCGAGAAGCTAACCGAGCTCCAGCGCTTGATCACGGCGGAGAGGTACCAATCGCGTGTTGGCCGGAGCGCGATCGCGCTGGTTGACCGCGCCGACATTACAAAGGGAACTTCGCAGGCCCGCCTTTCCTGGCAGGCAGACGACATCGACGGAATCACGCAGATCGATGAAGCGCTTCCGCCCGGCACACTCGTCGAGGTCGCGGTGGAGGAAGTGGTGGATGACTACGACTTCCAAGCGTCGGTAATTCGGGTCACGCTCCCGGCCAGCGTGCCGGAGCGGCGACGAGTTTCACGAGAGCTGCCCGTAACGCAGACGATCGGAAGTTACGGGCGCTGAGTGCGTCCTCCCATTTCGGCTTCCTCGAAATCTCTCAGAGTGGAATGAAGTCTTCCGAGGTGATGGCTCGCGCGCGTGAGATTTTCCCTGGGGGCGTGAATTCGCCCGTGCGCGCGTTCCGTGGCGTGGGAGGGGAGCCGATTGTCGCCGCCCGCGGCGAGGGCGCTCGCATCTGGGACGCGGACGACAAGGAATACATCGACTTCGTCCTTTCCTGGGGACCGCTCGTCCTGGGCCATGCGTCGCCCATTGTGATCGAGGCACTCGAGCGCACAATGGCGGACGGCACGAGCTTCGGGATGCCGACTCTTCTCGAGGTGGAGCTGGGCGAGCTGATTCGTGCGCGCATGCCCCATGTCGAGATGATGCGATTCGTCTCGAGCGGAACCGAGGCCACGATGAGCGCCGTTCGGTTGGCGCGCGCCTTCACGGAGCGCGACGCGATTCTCAAATTCGAAGGTTGTTATCATGGGCACGCCGATTCCTTTCTCGTCCGCGCCGGTTCCGGTGTCGCGACGCTCGGATTGCCCGATTCTCCCGGAGTTCCGGCTGAGCTCGCGGCGCTCACGCTCACCGTGCCATTCAATGACCTCGATGCGGCGACCGACGCGGTCATGAAGAGCAAGCGTGGCGTGGCGGCGATCATCGTAGAGCCAATTGTTGGCAACGCCGGCTTCATACCTCCCGATCCCGGATTCCTCGAGGGACTGCGCGGGCTGGCGGACGCAACGGGCGCGCTGCTTGTCTTCGACGAAGTAATGACTGGATTCAGAATCGCACCCGGCGGGGCGCGCGAGACCTTTGGCGTGACGGCTGACCTGACGACGCTCGGCAAAGTCGTCGGGGGCGGACTTCCAATGGCACTGTATGGCGGCCGACGGGAGATCATGGAGCGCGTAGCTCCATCGGGCCCCGTTTATCAGGCCGGCACACTCTCCGGGAATCCACTCGCGATGGCAGCCGGAATCGCGACGTTGACGACGCTTACGCCGGCCCTTCACCACAAGATCGAGAAGCGAACCGTCGCGCTGGTCGAAGGTTTGCAAAAGACAGGGGACGAGCTCGGCGTCCCTCTAACCACGGGAAGCGCGGGATCGATGTGGGGTTTTTTTTTCAGCTCGGCGCCGGTTCGCAATTTCACCGATGCGAAGGCTTCTGACGTGAGTTTCTTCAAGCGATTCTTTCACGCGGCTTTGGAGCGGGGGGTTTATCTGGCGCCATCACCATTTGAAGCGTGCTTCATGTCCGCCGCGCACGGAGATGTTGAAGTCGAGTCCGCGCTGGTGATCCTGAAAGCGGCGATGGAGCACGCAATTGGCTGATTTGCTGCGTCGAGTGCACTCGAGCACGCACGTTCTTGAGGCGAGTTTGCGGCAGCGATTGCTGCTGTGGATCGTTGGTGGCGGCCTGCTCGGAATCGCGGCGTGCGTGTCGCTCACGCCGCCTCGCGGGGGAACCGGCAATGTTCCCATCGTGCGAGGAGCCTACAAAAACGGCTCCGCCCAGCTGGTGAGGATCGCTCTCGATCCCAGGACCGCAAATGCCGGGTCCGAAATCACACCTGACGTGCGCGATGGTCCGGTCGTGGTGCGTCCAGCGAGTGGCGCCGAGTTCGTGACGTGGAATGGCAAGCGCTACCGCGGCGATCTTCTGATCAGCGCAACTGACACGGGTGTGCTCGTCGTCAACCGGCTTCCGATGGATTCGTATCTCCGAGGCGTCGTGCCTCTCGAAATAGGAAATCGCACGCCTGCAGAATTCGCAGCGGTGCAGGCGCAGGCCGTGGCGGCGCGCACATACGCGTATAAGCACCTCACGACGAGCCGCGCTTTTGACATGTACTCGACGGTTCAGGACCAGGTGTACGGAGGCGTCGACGCGGAAAAGCCGCAGTCGGATAGCGCGATCGCGACGACGGCGGATATCGTGGTTCTCTACAATGGCCAGCCGATTACCACTCCCTACCATTCGACTTGTGGCGGGAGTACTGCCGCCGTAAGCGAAGTCTGGTACGACCAACCCGATCAGCCGTATCTTCGTCCCGTAAGCGACCGCATTCGGGGAACGAACAACTTCTACTGCGATCCTTCTCCCCGCTTCAGCTGGACGCAGAGTTACGATGGCGCGGGGCTGAGGACGGTGATGGAGAAGTACCTCGCCGCCTATACCAACGCCCCAAAAGCGAATCTCGGCCGGATCACCGATGTGAAAGAGCAGGGACGCACTCCGTCAGGCCGCGTCGCTGCCCTTACCATACAAACCGAGAGTGGGAGCTACACGCTCAAGGGGAACGACATCCGCTTCGTGCTCAGAGATCCAAAGGGGGCGATTTTGAACAGCACGTTCTTCAGCCTCACCGCTTCGCGCAGCGCGGGGGAAGTCTCGAGTCTCACGCTGAATGGGCGGGGATACGGGCACGGGATAGGCATGTGTCAGTGGGGTGCGATTGGACGCGCACGCGCGGGACAGGATTATCGTACGATACTAGAGACCTATTATCCGGGAACTACGATTGGCCGAATCGCCGGTTAGCACCAGGGAATCTGCCCCTGCGAAAAAGACGGTCCGACTCGGGCTCGTCGGGGTCGGCGCGATCGCGCAGCTCGCCCATCTGCCCGTGCTCTCGAAGATCAAGGGGGCGCAGCTCGTCGCGCTTTGCGACAACGACGGACCAAAGGCCAGCGCGATCGCGGAGCGCTTGAGCATTCCTGATGTGTTCACCGACCTCGAGGATCTGCTCGAGCTGGATCAGGTCGATGCGGTCGTCATCGCCACGCCAAACCACCTGCATGAGCCGCACGTACTTCGCGCGCTCAAATCGAAGGTCGACGTGCTGTGCGAGCGCCCACTGTCGCTCACGCCGCGCGGAGTCGAGAGAATTCTTGCCGCAGCCAAGCAAGCCGGCCGCAAAGTTGTCGTTGGCAACAATCACCGCTTCCGCAGCGACGTGCAGCAGCTTTATCGCTTCCTCCAAGGGGGCGAGCTCGGCCGACTGATAGGTGTTCGCGCGGGTCAGTACCAATTCGCGAGCAGTCGCGCGGGCTGGCGCTTCCGCCGTCCCGAGGCTGGCGGCGGCGCATTCTTCGAGCACGGATATCCGCTCGTGGATCTCGCCCTCTGGCTCGCCGACTTTCCCGAGCCGGTGAGAGTGTCAGCGCAGATGGATCGCACCCGCGGAGCGACGACTGTCGAGGATTCGATGGTGGTGCACGTGGAATGCGCCGGTGGGATCAGCTTCAGCTTTGACGTCTCGTGGACGTACGTCGGGCAGGAAGAGCGTTGGTGGTTCGAGGCCCTTTCCAGCAGAGGAAGCGCGCGCCTCGCGCCGCTACGCGTCGTGAAAATGCTGAACGGAAAGCCCACCGACGTGTCGCCCAGCGGTGCGGCGGCGCGCGAGAGCGTATTTCTTCAGTCGTACCGCGCCGAGCTGGCCCACTTCATTGCCGTCGTGAATGAAGACACGCCCTACGATCCGCCCGACGATCAGCTCATGGTGATCAAGCTGATGCAGGCGATCTACGAGGCTGCTGACGAGGGCAAGGAAGTCCGCCTGTAGTGCGTGAGCCGGTAGACCGTCCACCATACGGCGAGGTTGATCGGAAGGGCGAGCGCGATGATCTCGCCGTTCTTCTGATTGAAGAATGGAAGTCCCTGCAGCACGAATCCGAACAGCGATACCGCGGCGACGAACCCGGCGAGTTTGAGCGCTTTCGAGACGCCGCGATGTCCGTAGAGGGCGAGCGGTATCAGGAACACGAGCCCGAGCGAGAGCGGGTCCAGGTGCAGAAGGTTCTCGTTCCGGCTCATGAAGTAGTGCCTGGTGAAACTCCACGCGATGACTAGCGCGACGCCGCACGCGCCGGCAATCAGGCTCCACAAAGTTGCCATTGCCGTGGCGAAGAAGAGAGCGAGCCTGCTCCCTCCTTCGGCGCCTCTCACGAGTCCGATCATTCCAGCGGCGATGAGAATCCCCAGCGCGACAAACCACGGAAAATAGTTGGGCGGTGCGGAAGGCTCGGGTGAGCGTCCCGCGGTAAAGAGCGCCATCTCCGATCGAACGAACGGGATTTGAGCTCCCGTGCTGTCCGTCAGACGGACCGTTCGAAGGTCGCTCGCCATCCTGACGGGAAGGAACATCTCCTCCCAAATCGAAAGCCGTCTGTCGGCGGGATGGCCGAGGGCGAGATTGCCTCCGGTGTACATTGGGATGTCGCTGCCGAGCAGTCGGAGAGTGTGCGAGCGGTAACTGCCTGATGTCTGGCGCGTAACGGTCGATGTCTGGAGCTGTCCACCCACAGCATGGTCGAGCGCGTCGCGCAGGCGCGTCGAGCAGTTGTCGCGGTAGTAGTCGTAACGATAGAACTTATTCTCCGGTCTCTCGTTCAGTTGGACGTACTGCTGCAGGCTAAGCCGCTGCGCGGGCGTGAGGTTCAGCTCCTGCGCCAGAATGGAGCGGTTGTTCTGCTTGTAGTAGCGCAGCATGACGTCGAGGTCGATCCCCTCCATCCAGTAACGCGTATCCCCGGTGAGAAATCGGCGCAGGAAGCCGGGTTGGTTGAAGTCGAACATCCCCCAGTTGTAGGTCGTGTCGGTTCCGTGCGTGCGATCCTTGATCCAGATGGCGTTGTGCCCGAATCGCTCCCAGACCTCGTCGCCCATTCCGAACGTGAGGAGATAGATGGTGAGGTTGGAGCCTGGCTCGTTGGAGCTGAAAATCCCCGAGGGGGCGAGCTGGGGGGTTGCAGGAAGGATTTGAGCGTTGATGGAGCCGATCGCGAGCGCCAAGGAAAGGGAGGGAATGAGGGCACGCGATTTTATCATCGGTGTAAGATGTCACTCTTGTCGGAGCCAGACGAGTCCGGATGGCAGCTCGGATGCGTCGGCTGCAGGGCCCAGAGCTCCTTGCTGCCGTTCTGTGGGCGCATGCAGGCCACCCGCTCCCAAGGCCGCGATTGGCTAGTGGCTAACTTGTTTAGAGAGTCCTATTTAGCTATAGTTCAAAGCTCTACACGAACCACAAAAAAGAGACTCCGATGAAACCCGATATCCATCCCGTGTACGCCACGGCGACCGTCAAGTGTGCCTGCGGCAATACGTTCCAGACCCGCTCCACCCAGGCGGAGATTCACACCGACATCTGCGCCAGCTGTCACCCCTTCTTCACGGGCAAGCAGAAGCTCGTCGATACCGCGGGACGCGTCGAGCGGTTCCGTCAGAAGTACGGCAAGCCGGCCGCTGCTGCCCCTAGCACCGAAAGCTGAGTCTCCGTGACCGGCTCAGAGACGCTGTCGAGCGCGCCTCTGAGGTAGAGCGAGAGCTCTCCGATCCAAAGACCGTAAGGGACCAGCAACGCATGGCGACGCTGGGCCGGGAGCTGCGACATCTTCAGCCCCTCGTGGAAATGGCCACCAAGCTTCAGAGGAACGAGCAGGAGCTCGCGGAAACTCGCGAGCTCCTCGACTCTGAGGACCCCGAGATGGCGACCGAGGCTGGCGCCGAGATCGAGCGGCTGGAGAAAGCCATCGCGAATCTTCTCGACGCAATCAAGCCCGCCCTCATTCCCCACGACCCGCTCGACGACCGCCCCGCGATCGTCGAGATCCGAGGTGGCACCGGCGGCGACGAGGCTGCAATTTTTGCCGCGGACCTCTATCGCATGTACACCCGCTTCGCTGAAGGGCGCCGCTGGCGCATCGAGGTCATCTCACAATCGGACGGCACGCTCGGCGGCATGAAGGAAGCAATCTTCAAGGTGAAGGGTGAAGGCGCGTTCGGCGTGATGCGCTGGGAATCTGGCGTGCATCGCGTGCAGCGAGTGCCTGTCACCGAGAATCAGGGACGCATCCACACTTCCGCCGCTACGGTAGCAGTGCTGCCCGAGGCCGAGGAGATCGACCTCAAGATCGAGGACAAGGATCTTCGCATCGATGTCTTCCGGTCGTCGGGTCCTGGTGGGCAGAGCGTCAACACGACCGATTCCGCCGTCAGGATCACGCACATACCCAGCGGGATAGTCGTCAGTCAGCAGGATCAGAAATCGCAGCTGCAGAACAAGCTCAAGGCGATGGAAGTTCTTCGCGCGCGGCTTCTTGACGCGCGAATCGCCGAGCAGGAATCCGCGAGATCGCGCATGCGAAAAACGCAGGTGGGAACGGGTGACCGCTCCGCCAAAATCCGCACCTACAACTACCCGCAGAATCGCGTCACCGACCACCGCATCAATCTCACGCTCCATGAGCTCACTAAGGTGCTCAACGGCGAAATCGAGCCGTTCATCGAGGCGCTCAAGGTAGCCGACGTGGAGGAGAAGTTGGGTGATTAAGTCAGGGCAATCCTTATTTCCAACAAAGATTCCAATTGGGACAATCGGCGACCTGCTGGCGGGCTGCGCGGCGATGCTCGAGTCAGAGGGAGTAGTCGAGGCGGAGCGTGAAGCACGCGAGATCGTCGCGGCCGTTCTTGATGTTCCGAGGTTCTGGGCGGTGGCCAATTCTGTCGCTGACGCCTCGCCGGATGTTGCACGCGCGGTGATCCGAGCGGCGATGAAGAGAGCTACGGGCGCACCGCTCGCGTATGCGGTGTGTCGCGCAAATTTTCGCCATCTCACGCTCGAGGTCGACGAGCGCGTGCTGATCCCGCGCGTCGAGACCGAGGTTCTCGTCGAGCGCGTTCTCGAGCGCTCGGGCCGCGATGCGCTGACGGTAGCTGACATCGGCACCGGATCCGGCGCCATTGCGCTGTCGCTCGCGTTCGAGCACCAGTTCGACCGCGTCATCGCTACGGATGTGTCGCTCGACGCGCTGGAAGTGGCCAAAGCAAATGCGGCGTCGTTCGCCCACGTCCTCAAGACGGCAGTGGAATTCCGCCACGGCTCGCTGCTTGCCCCTCTGGCCGGCGAGAAAATGGATGTGATCGTGTGCAATCCTCCATACATCAGCTTCGCGGAGATCAAGGACCTGCCCGCCGACGTGCGCGACTGGGAGCCGAGTTTGGCTTTGTTGTGTGCCGACGACGGGCTGGCGCTGACGCGGGAGCTGGTGCGGGGCGCGCCCGACTTCCTCGCGCACCGTGGATTGCTCGCGCTCGAAGTCGACACGCGCCGCGCAGGGATGGTGGCCGAAATGATCGCCGTGGACGGCCGGTACTCCGAGGTCGAAGTGCTGCTCGACCTGACCGGCCGCGAGCGGTTTGTTTTCGCGCGACGTGCGTAGCGCTCAAGCCTGACAGGAGAGGGTGATGCTGGAAGAGAAAGCAAAGGAGCTGGGTCGTATTATCGGGCAAAGTCCCGAGTATCAGGCGCTCAAGCGGTCGAGCGAAGCGCTCAACGACGACAAGGCCGCGGTCGCGCTGCTCCAGGAGATGGAGAAGCTTCGTGGCGACGCGCAGCAGCTGATCCAGAGCGGAGAGAATCCGACTCCCGAAATGGAGCAACAGCTCGACTCCATGCTCGAGAAGATCCAGTCGCAGGCGGCGTATCAGCGCGCCGTTTCGGCGCAGGAGAATTTCGACAAGCTGATGCTCCGCGTGAATCAGTGGATCATGGACGGAATGAAGAAGGGCGCTGCTAGTCCGATCATCACACTCTCCTGAGCATGCCCCGCGGCAAGCTGATCGTCTTCGAGGGACCCGAAGGCGCCGGCAAGACTACCCAGATCCGGCTGATCGCCGAGAGGCTGGGCCAGGCCGAGATAGCATGCCTCACAGTGCGTGAGCCCGGCGGGACACCCACAGGCGACGCCATTCGCGCCGTCCTCCTGGACTCGGAGCACGAGATGACACCGGCGACCGAGGCGCTCCTGTTCATGGCGTCGCGCGCGGAATTGATCTCGCGCGAGATCCGGCCGGCGCTCGAGAGAGGCGATGTCGTTCTGCTCGACCGTTTTTTTCTCTCGACCTATGCGTATCAGATCGTAGGACGCGGGCTCCCGGAAGAAGAGGTGCGGGCGGCGAACGCTCTGGCGACGGGTCGCCTCGTTCCAGACCTGACGCTTTTACTCGACGTCCCGGCATCGGAAGGGCTGGAGCGGGCTGATGGGCGGGGCAAGCGGGACCGTATGGAGAGATCTGGAGTAGAGTTCCATGAGCGCGTCGGCAATGCATTTCGAACATTCATCGAATCATCTTGGCAACACTCCCATCCCGAGTGCGGACCAATCAAGTTGATAGATGGAACGGGGGACGAAGTGTCGGTGCTGAAGCGAGCGGTTACCGTCCTCGCGAATGCGTTCCCGCAACCTTTTGGCAGGATCGAGATTTAACAGCGATATGAAACTCAGACTTCCCAGCGCCCCAACACGCGCTCGCACCATGATTGTCGTCGGCACGCTGCTCGGCGCGCTCGTTACGGGCGGATGGTTGCTTCAGCGCGGATCCCGAACGGGAACGTTCACTGCGTTCGAGGGCGCACGGCTGTTTGAGAGCGTGCTCCGCCGTGTTCAGAACGATTTCGTGGATCCGATGAGCGATTCGGCGCTATATCGAAAATCCCTCGATGGGATGCTCTACGAGCTGAAGGATCCGTATTCGACGTTCCTCCCGCCCGATCGCTTTGCGCGCCTCAGCGAGACCACCAGCGGCAATTACGCGGGACTCGGCCTCGAGACGGACATACGTGATGGCTGGCTGATTGTCGTGGCTCCCATCGCAGGCGGCCCAGCGGAGCGCGCGGGTCTGCAGCCAGGGGATCGCGTAATCGAAGTCATGGGCAAATCCGCCAAGGGGTGGACGAGCGAAGAGGCTTCGCGCGCATTGCGCGGAGCGCCAGGCACGAACGTCACTCTGAAAATAGAGCGCCCGGGAATGGCAACACCGATCGTTCTTACGCTGATGCGCGCGACCATCCATCAGAGCGCCGTGAGGAGATCGTCGATTGTCGCCGACGGGGTGGGCTACATCGATCTCAAGGCGTTCAGCGATTCTACCGCGAAAGAACTGAACGGCGCGATCGACGGACTGCTCGGTCGCGGGATGAAAACCCTCGTGCTCGACATTCGCACGAATCCCGGCGGCCTGCTGACGCAGGGCGTCAAAGTTTCCGACCTGTTCCTGAATCCCGCTCAGAAGATCGTAAGCATGCGGGGCCGTCTACCGGATGCGAATCGCGAATTCTCCGACACCGCCCCACAACGGTGGCCCAATCTTCCCATGATTGTGCTCGTTGACGGTCGGAGCGCGAGCGCGGCGGAGATCGTCGCCGGCGCGCTCCAGGACCATGACCGCGCTCTTATTGTTGGAAGGCCCACGTACGGCAAGGGAAGCGCCCAGAGCGTGGTCTCATTTGGAGACCAAGGCGGCCTCAAGCTCACGACAGCCCGATGGTTCACGCCGTCGGGGCGCTCGATTGCACGGCTCCCTGCCGACGATGAGAGCGACGATCCACCGCCGGCGAGCCACGCCCGATATCATACCGACGCCGGACGCGTGATCTACGGCGGAGGAGGAATTCTCCCCGACGTGATCGCCGGAGACAGCGTCACCCCACCGGCGGAAGCGAATTTCATTCGAGTACTCGGCGCTAACGTGGGGCACTTCCGCGATGCGATCACGGACTACGCGCTCAGTCTCAAGGGTTCGGGCGGCATCACTTCGCCGGATTTTGTCGTGACGTCAGCGATGCGCGAAGAAGTCTGGAAGCGGATGAAGGCACGGGGCATCGACATTCGCCGTCCGCTCTTCGATGACGCCGAGCCGCTCGTTTCACGGCTCATTGGATTCGACATCGCGCGCTACGTGTTCGGGGCCGAGGCGGAGTTCAGGCGGCGCGCTTCCGTCGACAAGACTCTGCAGAAGGCGCTCGCGCTGGCAAATGGCGTGAAAACCGAGGGCGATCTTCTTCGCAAAGCAACCGCTCAGACGCAGTCCGCCGACACTCTGATCGGGCAGTGAGCGAACGGGTCTTCATTATCGGCCCAGGGCACGTGGGGCGCGGACTATTCCGCGCCTTTCGCGCATCGGGAGTTGATGTTGTCGGTCTGCACGGAAGGCGGCCCTCCGGTGTCGCAACGTCGACCGGAGCGCTTCCGAAGGATATCGGGACCGCCAACGTCGTCATCCTCTGCGTGCGCGATCCTCAGCTGGATGAGACTATTGCAGAGGTCAGCCTTGCCGCGCGCAACGAGTTGATCGAGCGGGGGACCGCGATCCTCCATACGTCTGCGATAGCGGAGCCCACGGGGTTGAAGGCGTTGAGCGATGCCGGATTTCCGGCTGGAACTTTCCATCCGTTGGTTCCGTTCACCGATCCCGAATTGGCCGCCAAGCTGCTCCGGCGGGGTTGGATCGGAATAGACGGCGAAAACGGAGCGAAGAGCGCGTCTCGCCGCCTGGCGGGCCACATCGGCGCCCGCACACTCGACATTCCGCCGGGGAAGAAGCCGGCCTACCACGCGGCGGCCGTGATCGCGTCCAACTTTCCCGTGGTCCTGGCATCGCTGGCCGGGCACCTGCTTCACGATATCGGAGTTCCCGACTCGAGCGCGTACCACGCGGTGGAGAGTCTGATGAATGGAGCCATGGCCAACATGAGGCAGGCACTCCCGGACGACGCGTTGACGGGGCCTATCCTGCGAGGGGATGCGGAGACGGTGGGGAAGCATCTCCGCAGCCTGGAGGGGCATGGTAGTGCCCTCGACGTCTACCGCGCGCTTTCAGCGGCAGCGGCGGATATCGCGGAGAGGCGCGGGGTGGATGGAAAAAAGGTGGCGGCGTTGCGCGGGATGCTGAGGTAGCACGGATCCTCTAGTAGACGCCCCCGCCCATCGCGGATTGATCCACCACCCTTACACCCTTGGGCACCGCGAATTGGAAGGTCGAGCGGTTCACGACGGGATTCGGCGTGAACTTTGTGATGACTACGTGCCGCTTGAGACCGTTCGCCGTTTCAACGTCGAACTGCCTGATGCTCGAGTCGGTGTCATCGATCCAGATCTTTGCCGTCGTGAAGCGCGCATTGGCGCGCTTCGGGACGAGCGTAACTGCATGCGTGGGGCGACCACCAACAGTCGCGGCTCCGGCGGCAGTCACATTGAAACGGGTTCGCGGCGAGTTCAGAAACTCGTCGGCTGGATCAATCGCGCTCGCGTTGGCTCCGCTGTAAGGCATCTTCATCACCTGTCCCGGCGTGCTGCTCGGCAGATACACCCAGAGAGTAGATCCGTCCGCTGCGACGCGGTCGCCGCTCTCGAAGTTGATGCTGAGCAGATTCGGCTTCTTGCGCAGAAGTACACCGGTCGTAGTCTGCGTGCTGCCTGTCAGCGGGTTGGTAAGTGTCTGCCGGAAATCGGCGCGCATGCTGCTGAGACGCGCGTAGGCCGCAACGGCGCGATCGATGATTGCATCGGCGCTCTGCGCGCGAGATGTGACGGGAAGCACGGCCAGGGCGATCGCAGCGATATAGGTGAGCTTTTTCATATGTTAGCCTACACTGCGACGGCTATGCCGTTCCGGGTCGGGGCGAAGTAATGCTCCGCCCAATCGCGTTCGCCACCGCACGAAGCTCCCCAACGAGCTGCGTGAACTGATCCGGATAGAGCGATTGCGCGCCATCCGAGAGCGCGCGATCCGGCTCGGGGTGCATCTCGATTATCACGCCGTCCGCGCCAGCGGCAACGGCGGCGCGAGCCATCGGAATCACCTTGTCGCGCAATCCAGTGCCGTGACTCGGATCCGCGATGATCGGCAAGTGCGACAGTCGGTGCACAATGGGGATAGCCGTCAGGTCGAGCATGTTTCGCGCGGCGGGATCGAAGCTTCTCACGCCGCGCTCGCATAGGATGACGTTCTCGTTCCCTTCGGCGAGAATGTATTCGGCGCTGAGTAGGAGATCGTTTATCGTCGCCGCCATACCCCGCTTGAGGAGGACCGGTTTCCTGAGCCTGCCGACCTTTTTCAGCAGCGAATAGTTCTGCATGTTACGCGCGCCGATCTGGATGCAATCAGCGACTTCCGCGACCATGTCGGCGCCTTCGTCATCCATAGCCTCGGTGACGATTGGCAGGCCGGTCTCTTCTTTGGCAGTCGCGAGGAGCGCCAGCCCCTTCTTTCCCATCCCTTGAAACGAGTACGGAGAGCTGCGGGGCTTGAAAGCCCCGCCGCGCAATGCGGTGCCACCGGCCGCCTTCACGATCCGGGCAGCCGAAAGAATCTGCTCTTCTGATTCGACCGAGCACGGTCCGCCGATGACGATGACGTTGTCGCCTCCAACCAAGACACCGGGTGCGATCGTCACGATCGTGTTCTCGTTCTTCCACTCGCGCGAGACCTGCTTGTATGGCTGCGTGACGTGAATGATCTGCGCGACACCCGGAAGCGCCTCGATCCGCGATGCGTCGACGCGGCCATCGTTTCCGACGAGACCAACGGCGGTGCGCTGAGCGCCCGGCATCGGCCGGGCCTCGTAGCCCATTTCCTTGATTATACCGACTACGCGATCGACGTCCTTCGCCGTCGCGTCGTGTTGCATGACTACTAGCATTTATGCGTTGACTGGCGCTGTGT